>DALYIW010000215.1:9588-14533 GCA_031970155.1 Coleofasciculaceae cyanobacterium CTOTU46601
TCGGCCGAGGTTATCTTATGAAAATAGGGAGTCGGGAGTCGGGAGTCGGGAGTGGTGGCGGCAATTGAGTAATGACGCCTGCTTATTAACGCTGATTGTGGCTTGATCTGTTGTAACTGTGGCATCACCAAGATTTTGAGCAAGTTTGAAAGTTTCAGTGCTTGAAAACTAACCACTGCTTGATCAACTTGATCAGGAAATTATCAGTGGTGATTTGAACCAATGATTTGAGAAGCTTAGAGCTTTTTGGGATTCCTGAATCCTATACTTTTGTTAAGATGCCTTAATAGTTATTAGTTTGCTGCGCTCTACAGTCTGTGACCTATGCTGACCGAAATTTTTCCCTTTCAATTCGCGCTGGATGCTACTGCGATCGCAGGTACTTCATTATGGTCTCTGGCGCTGTATTTAGGCTTGTCGTCCTTGAACGAATGGGTGATGGATCAACTCAATCGCTGGTTTAACTTCGCTGAGCGATCGCTCTACACCTCAGCTGAGGAATTTGAGAAAACTCGTAAGGGTAGAGAAGCTCAAAATGCCTTCTACGCCTCAGTTTTCAGCATAGTGCCTTTTTTAATCATTGGTGGGTTGTGTAACTGGGGTGTTGAACTGAGCTTGGGTCGCAGTTGGTCTATTAGCATGGGTATATTGGCTTGTATGGGTTGCGGCATTTATGAGCTAGGACGGCGTGACGGTCAGTCATGAGGTTTAAATCTCATAGAATTTCCAGTTTATTTTTACCAGCTCTGTTCCAAAGACAAGCCTTTAGCTACCAAATCAGTGGATAGAAAATTAAAATTGCCCATCCTGCAACGAAAAAAGCAACAAATAGTCCAATCATGACCTCCAAAGACCAGCGTACATTCAAACTGCCTAAAAGCGGAGTAGCCGAGAGGGCTAATACAAATAAAAACATCAAGATAAACCAAACCATAGTATTACCCTTCTAATAATTGAAGACGGTTTTCTAGTCCTGGATGATATCAAGCAAGAACTGGCTGAACGAATTAACTTCTATTGTTTCTAAAACTTTGGTATCTACAATATCAAAGCGAGCACCAGCCATTTGCAAATCATCATCCAACGATGAGAAAAAACCTTGAGTGATGCTATGTTCACCGATTTGAGCAAAACCAATTCCTAATTCTTCATCTTGGTTAATTTGGTGTGTAGCATTGACAATTGCTTTGACTACTTCCTGACGTTCTTGTGGTTCTTCATCGGTCACTACAATCAAAATTTCCCCATTTTTCTTGGTTTGTCCGTCGGCTTTTCGAGCAAAGTAATCGTCGAGGGCTGTCTGCAAAGCTTCTGCTAATTTGTTGGTAGCAGGAGGTGCTGTTTCCAGAAAATCTTGAAAAAGTACAGCAATTTGCTCTGGTTTTACTCGTTCATACTTTTTAAGCGAGTCATCCGTTATGTATACGGTAATGCCATCGGGGTCAAATTCTGAACATTTGGAAGCCAAGGCAACCATTGATGATGATGCAACCTGCCAACGATCCAGAGGAAGGAATGAACCTTGTGGATTTTCTGGGGACTTCGCCAAGATTACTACGTAATCTCGGTTTTCTAATAAGGTCTCAGACATGATACAAAAATATATTCTGATTTAGATGCTAGCCCATTGAAAACCCGGAAGCTGAAGCGAGCGCATCTTTAAAACAGAGTCAGGGTAAGTGTTCTTTTCGCTTACCAGTGCCCTTCTTCCGTAAAACGGAGAGGGGGAGATTCGAACTCCCGGAACCTTTCGGTTCATCCGATTTCAAGTCGGACGCAATCGACCACTCTGCCACCTCTCCAGGCTTATCTATATTATCAAGCCTTGTACACTTGTTGCTACCCAGTCTAAAGCGATTGCACCATGACGGGTTCAGTACGCTGATAGAGCAACTGCTCAGATGCTACAGCGTAGTCTTTGTTAACCCACACTAGGGAGATTTGGGAAACATTACCCGCTTCTAGGGAAACTAGGGAAAAATTACGGAGTTGATCGCTCTGGGTTTGGATAATCCGAGGTACACTAGCCGAATTCAAGTAAATTGTCCCTTCAGAACTTGTCGCGATCGCACTTCGTAGTCGCTCCTTAGTGTGGCGTAAATTGTGGTGCATATGACCAAAAGTGACGAGGGGTATGTTTTTACCGAGTAGGTGAGTTTGGGCGATCGCTTTGGCAAAATCTGGATCGCCATGATCGCCACCAATCGGTTGCCAATCCCTACCACAGGGGTCTTCTGGACGATCGCCTAACCCTGTAGGGCCATTGTGACCGATAAAAATAATTGTTTCATGAGCTGTACTTTTCGCCGCAGCAACGATGCGCTCAACAGACTCCTCAAAACTGCTGATGCCGAAGCGTTTCTGATAAAAGTCCTCATTTTTCCAAGCTTCTCCACCCCAAGTAAAAGGGCGACTTCCCACTACAGAAAGCTTGTATTCTGGAAAATCAAGGCTGCGATAACCGACATGAGCTTTACCCAGTAAGTCTAACTGTTGCTGCACTCTGTCTTCTTTTTTTTGGTCGTAGGGACAGCGCAGACGCCCCCATTTTGAAGCACTATACCAAGCATCGTGATTCCCCAAAATCGCTGCTTTAGGAATGTCAATAGAGGCTATTTTCCGTACTACATCTACAGACTCATTGCCAAAATCCCCCACAAACAGTACTAGATCAACACCCAACTGATGAAGTGCGATCGCATCCTCGTCTTCCCATAAATCGTGAATGTCCCCAACAACAGCGATTTTAACGGGATTATCCTGATAACTGGTCATGTCTTCTCATCTGCCCTATCTTTTTCCAGGATAGGCAACCCAGACTCATTTTGGCACCAACGTTAGACAGAAGAGCTTTCTCGTACTTGTTGAGAAAACCTCCATCAGGACTTATGCATGGATACCAGATATAGTAGTAGGGGCTTTCCGGCCGGAAAGCCCTTACAGATGGCCTCTCAAAAGGAAATTTGCGTAAGTCCTGCCTATTTTTGATACTGGGTAATAGTTCAAAAGTTTTGAGTTATGAGTGTTGAGCGTTGAGTAAAATGCTTCTAATTCAAAACTCAACACTCAACATTCAAGACTCTTATCGTAATTCCACAGGGGTAGCTGCACCCAACTGGAGGGCGTAAAGGTTAGCGTAAACCCCTTGTTGAGCAATTAAGTCGGCGTGGGTACCTGCCTCTATAATTTGCCCCTGTTGAATGACTAATACCTGATTTGCCTGGGTGACTGTACTGAGACGGTGAGCAATGACGAAACTTGTGCGATTTTTTAGTAAACGTGCGATCGCTTCTTGTACCAGTGCTTCAGTGCGTGTATCAATACTACTAGTCGCTTCATCCAAAATCAGAATCCGAGGGTTCACCAAAACCGCACGAGCAATACTAATTAACTGTCGCTGTCCCTTGCTGAGGGTTACTCCCCGTTCACCCAAACGGGTAGCATAGCCTTCGGGGAGAGTAGTGATAAACTCATGGACATTGGCAACCTTAGCTGCCGCTTCGATTTCGGCTGGCGTTGCTTCTGGACAACCAAAGGCAATATTTTCAGCAACTGTGCCGCTAAACAAAATATTATCTTGGAGGACGATACCAATCTGACGGCGCAAACTCGCCTGAGTCACGTTACGGACATCAATACCATCCACCTTAACGGCACCACCAGACACATCGTAGAAGCGCACAATCAAGTTAATCATCGTACTTTTGCCTGCTCCAGTCGGTCCTACCAACGCAATCATCTGCCCTGGTTTAGCATGAAGATTCACCCCTTTAAGAACCAATTGATCGCAGTTGTAACCAAAAGTGACATTCTCGAAACTCACCTCACCTCGAATCTGAGGCATTTCAACGGCATCAGGTGCGTCTTTAAGTTGAGAAGGCTCATCTAAAAGTAGGAAGATGCGCTCTAATCCAGCTAAGGCCGACTGTGCTTGAGTATAAAACTGGCTGAGAAATTGAATTGGTTGGAAAAACTGCTGGACATAGAGCAAAAACGCAGTTACCGTTCCCACTGTAGCTGCTCCCGTGACGGCTAAATAGCCACCATAAGCCAACACTCCTGCCGTCGCTAGCGTATTGAGAAAATCAATTGAAGGTATAAACGCGGCGGTAACTGCCACTGCCCGGACATTAGCATTGCGGTTCGCTGCATTCAGTTTATTGAACTGTGCAATGTTAAATTCCACGCGATTAAACGCTTGTGCCTCACGAACACTCCCCAGATCCTCCTCTAACTTGGTAGAAAGCTTGCCAATCGTCTGGCGAGTGATGCGAAATTTAGTTCTTGCCCAACCTGCAAATAAGCTAGTAGTAACAATCATCAACGGCACAACTAGATTGCTCACCAAACCGAGTTGTAGGTTGAGCGAGAGCATCGCGATAACAATTCCGATTAAACTGAACAAATTGCCTAGAACTTGTGCAAGGCTCTGTCCAAACGCCTGATTTACCGTGTTCACATCATTGAGCAAGCGGCTCATCAAGTCACCCGCTTCGCTGCGATCAAAGAAGCTGAGGGGTAGACTTTGTATTTTTGTAAAAATATCTTGACGTAGCTGGGCAAGTAGGCGCTGCATGATCCAGCCGACGCGGAGAATCTGACCACGGATTGCCTGGATACTCACCATGTATACAATTACCAGCAGCCCTAACATGATCATCAGTCCTCCCAGATTCCTCTGAGCAATTAGATGATCGATTGACCAACCGATGAGCAAAGGCCCCATTGCCTGAGTTCCTGCACCGATGAGTACTAACCCTAAGGCAATAGGAATTTCTTTTCTATAGGGTCGCAGATATTGCAACAGGCGTCGTAGGGTTGGGGCTTGTTGACTGGCTGTTTGATCGGGTGCAATAACGTAGCCTGTAGCTCTCATTTATCTTCCTTTGAAATGAGGGATGAGGGATGAGGGATGAGGGATGAGGGATGAGGGATGAGGGATGAG
>DALYIW010000216.1:0-14480 GCA_031970155.1 Coleofasciculaceae cyanobacterium CTOTU46601
ATACTAACGCTACGCACTATCGCTACCGCAACGATTATCATTCTTCCCAGTGACCTCACGAGGTTAAGCGCATGACAGTCCTGCACATTTGTGCAGTCGGGATTACAGCAAAACATCTTCTTAAGCCTCAAATTGATTACTTCTTGTCCCAAAATGTATCCGTTGAAGTAGCTTGTTGTGCTGGTCAAGAAGTCGAGGAATTGCAAAAAGAAGGATATGTAATTCACCCCGTTCAAATTGACCGACGGATTGATGTGATTTCTAATCTATCTTCTATCTATCAGCTAATAAAATTACTCCGACGGAATCAGTATGATTTGGTGCATGTTCACACTCCCATTGCCTCAGTCTTGGGACGAGTCGCGGCAAAACTAGCAGGTGTTCCATGTATTGTTTATACAGCTCATGGCTTCCCATTCCACGATCAATCTTCTCCAAATCAATATCGTTTTTACTTCACTGTTGAGAAAATTAGCGCTTTATTAACTGACCTTATCCTTACCCAAAATTATGAAGATATCAACACAGCTAAAAAGTTAGGTCTTTGCTCTCCAGAGAAAGTACGTTACCTCGGCAACGGTGTGGATATTGATCGCTTTAACCGAACTCACCTAGATTGTACTAACCAAGATAAATTACGGAAATCTTTAGGTATTCCTGACACAGCTGATTTGATTATTGGCACAATTGGGCGCTTAACCCGTAAAAAAGGCAGTGGTTACCTGATTGAAGCCGCAGCCAAGCTACGGCCTCAGTTTCCCAATCTGCATATTTTAGTTATTGGCGGTCAACTGAGCAATGACCCAGAACCTTTCCAAACTCAGTTGATTGAGCAAATTCACGACACAGGACTAGAACACCATGTTACTCTTACAGGCTATCGGGAAGACACACCAGAATTACTGGGTCTATTAGACATTTTCACGCTGCCTACATTCACTCATGAAGGTTTACCTCGGTCGATTCTGGAAGCCATGGCAATGAGTTTACCCGTTGTTGCCACCGATATCCGAGGTTGTCGAGAAGCAGTAGTTCATGGCAAAACAGGCTTGATAGTCTCACCGCAAGATAGCAACAAGTTAGCAGGGGCTTTACAAACGCTACTGTTAGACCCTAATCTACGGCATGTATATGGTCAAGCTGGTCGCCAACGTGTCGAAGCTGAATATGATGAACGTTTCGTTTTTGGGCGGCTTGCACAATTCTATGGAGAATTAGGTGTTTGCTGTGAAACTTCAAGACTTAATTAAGTGGGGTGCAGATAGATGGGTTGCCGCGATCGCACTTTTCCTGTTGTCCCCAATCTTACTAATTTTAGCGATCGCCATCTACACTCGTATGGGCAGCCCAATCGTTTTCGCCCAGCCCCGCCCCGGCAAAAACGGGCGCATCTTCACCTTTTACAAGTTTCGCACCATGACTGATGAGTGCGATCGCTATGGTAATCTTCTCCCCGACCAACAACGCCTAACTACTCTCGGTCAACTCCTTCGTGAAACCAGTTTAGACGAACTTCCCCAACTCTGGAACGTCCTAAAAGGTGACATGAGTTTCGTTGGTCCTCGCCCTCTTTTGGTAGCATACTTAGACCGATACTCTCCCGAACAAGCCCGTCGCCACGATGTTAAACCAGGCATTACGGGTTGGGCACAGATTAACGGTCGTAATGCCCTTAGTTGGGAAGAAAAGTTCAAACTTGATATCTGGTATGTAGATCATAGAAACCTATGGCTTGACCTAAAAATCATTCTTCTAACTCTAGAGAAAGTTTTGAAACAAGAGGGAATTAGTCAACAAGGACATGCAACAATGGAAGAATTTAAGGGGTAAGTTTTAGATGCATTTTCAGGTCATAGATTTGTCAAATCCTTTATGGATACAAGCCCTGAAAACTCTCCGCTATGATTTTTATCATTTGCCTAATTACCTAGCTTTAGAGGCAAGAAGAACTAATGCTATACCAGAGGCTATTTTGATAGCTGATGGTGAAAAAGTTTTCTTCTTACCTTATTTATTACGTCAATGTAATGACCTCTTCAAACACAATGTAATAGCATCAGAACTCTTTGATGTTATCTCCCCTTATGGTTATCCTGGAATTCTCTTAAATGAAGCAGCAGCCAACACACCAGAGTTTCTCGACTTAGCGATAAATCAGTTGATAGAAGTGTGGAAAAAAAGGCAGGTATGTTCGGCTTTCTTACGGCTTCACCCTATATTGAATGATAACTTTAATTCTGTTTTTGCAGAAATAAGTGGTGAAACGGTTTCTATTGACTTAAGATTTTCCGTTGCTGAAATCTGGCACCAAACCCGACCAGAGCATCGTAATAAAATCAATAGATGCAAGCGATTGGGATTTGCAGCAAGAATGGTGCCATTTCATCAATATATTAATGATTTTATTCTGCTTTATAAAGAAACAATGGAGCGCGTAGGGGCTACACAATTATACTACTTTGATGAAAAGTACTTTTGGGAGCTTTCAGAGGCATTAGGCGACCAGCTTCACCTATGTGTTGTTGAATCTGACAGTCAAATAGCCTGTGCTGGTTTGTTTACTGAATGCTGTAGTATAGTTCAATATCATCTAGGTGGGACAAAAAATGAATTTTTGAAACAAGCTCCTAGCAAGTTAATGTTTGACTATGTGCGCTTTTGGGCTAAAGAACGCAGTAATAAAGTTTTTCATATAGGTGGTGGCGTTGGTAGCTCCAAAGATAGCCTTTACCATTTCAAGGCAGGTTTTTCTAAGGAACGACATAACTTTATGACAATACGTTTAATTACTAATGAAAGCCAGTACAAAGAGTTAATTGAATTACGGGCAAAAGATTTAAACACTAATCCCGATCAACTCATGAAAACTAATTTTTTTCCGACTTATCGTTCTACTGTAATTGTTTAATTATAGAGTTTCCAAGTTGGATGAAATATACCAATTTTTAGCGTCACATCGGGAGTTAGGAAACTGAAAATGAGTGCTGTACCTAACTTATTTGAGAAGCGCTATATACTATTTGCTCTCAGTTGACTACTACAGGAATTTCAAGGTTTGTTTTACAAAATTAGCTGGTGAAGCTAGGTTTTTAATGATGGGAAACAAGGAAGTATATAGCACAACAGAATTTGATGTATGGGCTAATGTAGCCGGATTAAGTGATATAGAAAAATTTTTGATAGAAAGGTACTTGAATAAGAACGAAAGAACTCTTGAAGCTGGTACAGCTGGGGGAAGAATATTATTAGAAATGAAAAATTTAGGTTTTTCATCTCTTTATGGTTTTGACTATATACCTGAATTCATTGAAAGAGCAAAACAAAAAGATAGTAGTCAAAGTATTGTTTTTGAAGTTCAAGATGCAACTGACTTAAAGTACAAAGATTCTTGGTTCGACCAAGTTCTTTATTTACAGCAAATTATCAATAGCATAGAAGAAGAAACAGACAGGTTAAAAGCTATAAAGGAGGCTTACCGAGTTCTGAAAGTTGGTGGAACAGCAATATTTTCCTTTCTACTTTTTGAAATCAGAACTCAAAACACTATGTACGTTCTTTATCTAAAGTATCTGAGCCTGATTAGAAAGCTTCGAGGTTCAAATCGCTCAATTCAGTATATTCCTTGGCTTAAACAAGGAGGTAAATTTAATTTTTCTTCACTGATTGATACTGGTGCTTGTGTGTATTGGTATAAAATTCAAGAAGTAGAGCAACTTTTAAAAGAGGTGGGATTTGAAATAGTGGCGATGGGTTCTAGCTATCAAATTAACCAAGAAAAAATGCATACTTCTGTTGAAACTTTAGTGAATGAACCCATTAAAGACATGCTTGCCGTGGTATGTAAAAAGTGACTAAGAAAGGATGAAGGATGAAGGATGAAGGATGAAGACGTCAATCGCCTTATAAATAAGGGTGCTGGAAATATTGAAAATTGCTTTTGTTCGACCAATTAAATATAAGAGCTTGTACCCAAAGTTTTTCATCCCGGACTAACGTCCCGCTACGCTATCATCCCTCATCCCTCATCCTTCCAATGACGGATTTACAAGAGAAGCTGGAAGATTGAATAAACCTATTCTCCTCTCAACCCCTCACATGGGCGATCGCGAATTAGAGTTTGTCAAAGCAGCCTTTGACACCAACTGGATTGCCCCGGTAGGCCCGAATGTGGACGCATTTGAGCAAGAATTTTGTCAAGTCGTCGGTGCGGCACATGCGGCGGCTGTTAGTTCGGGTACAGCGGCGCTGCATCTAGCATTACAACTAATTGGCGTTGAGCCAAAAGATGAAGTGTTTTGCTCCACCCTAACTTTCATTGCCACGGCTAACCCCATTACCTACTTAGGGGCAAAACCAGTCTTTATCGATAGCGATCGCACTTCCTGGAATATGAATCCCGACTTGTTGCGAGAAGCATTACAGGATCGTGCCAGACGCGGGTTATTGCCTAAAGCAGTTGTTCTCGTGCACCTCTACGGGCAAAGTGCGGACATCGATCCAATTCTTGCTGCTTGTAATGACTACTCCATTCCCCTGATCGAAGATGCTGCCGAAGCTTTGGGCGCATCGTACAAAGGGCGCTCGCCTGGTACATTAGGCCGCATTGGCATCTACTCGTTCAACGGCAATAAAATTATTACCACCTCTGGCGGTGGCATGTTGGTTTCAGACGAGCAGAACTTAATGGAAAAAGCTCGTTTTCTAGCTACTCAAGCTCGTGACCCTGCTCCACATTACCAACACTCGGAAATCGGATACAACTACCGCCTTAGTAATGTTTTAGCTGGGATTGGTCGCGGTCAATTGCTGGTTTTAGGCGATCGCTTAGCTGCCAGACGGCACAACTTTAAAGTTTACCAGCAGGCTCTAGGGAACTTGCCCGGAATTACGTTCATGCCAGAAGCTTGCTTTGGACATGCTACTCGCTGGCTCACCTGCTTGACAATTGACCCTGCTATATTTGGTGCAGATCGAGAACAAGTTCGCCTTGCCCTGGCAAATCAGCAAATTGAAGCCCGCCCCGTCTGGAAACCCCTACACCTTCAACCCGTTTTTGAAGGGTGTGAATGTATTGGGGGTGCGATCGCCGAGGATTTATTCACACACGGCCTATGCTTACCCTCTGGTTCTAACCTAACAACCGAAGACCTAGAGCGAGTCATCTGTGCGATAACTAAGGTTCACCAGGGCACAACTAGAACTGGTTGATGCCAGCTACAGTACATCAGCAAAAGCTGGGCGTAAACGTCGATAGAACCAAAGTCCGCCCCAAAATATGACCAGAGAAATCGCTGAAGCTAGCCCCCATTCTCCCCAATGCCTGATTTCTCCGACTAGTACCAGATCGCGATACACTTCTGCGATCGCTGCTAGAGGATTCAACCATAACACCCAACCTCTCCACGCTTCCGGAATCACAGCTGCCGGATAGACAATCGGCGTCATATAAAACCAAAGATTCAAAACCACCGATAGCGTCTGAGGAATATCCCGCAAAAACACCGTGAACCCTGCGGCCAAATACCCTAACCCTGCCGTCAATAATAACTGTGGTAGCCAAATCAGGGGCAATAAAGCTAAGGTCGTGTGCAAGGTATGAGACGACACCGCCACCAACACAATTAAGGCCATCAAGCCAAAAGCACTCTCAACAAATGACGAGAAAATCGGCACTAGCGGCAACAAAGCCAGCGGAAACACCACCTTCTTGACTAAATTCGGCTGATTGATTACTGCTGGGGCAGCTTGATTGAGACCTCCTGTAAATGCAATCCAGGGCAGTAGTCCGGCAAATAGCCACAACCCAAAAGTGGCACCATTTGAAGGCAATCCCTTCAGGCTCAACTTCACATTTAGGACGATCGCAAACACATATGTGTAAATCAGCAACTGTGACAACTGATTTAACAACGGCCACAAATTACCCAGCACTGAACCTTTGTATCGCGCTTCCAAGTCCCGCCGTACCAAAGTCCGCAGCAAGCAAAACTTCATCCAATACGGCTCAAAGAATGGCAGACTGTGCCTTACCTTGAATAACCTACGAACAAATACTTTTAGATCTTTGAGTAACACTAGCTTCCTCGCTCACGATCACCACACCAAAACCTCTTACCCGAAGGAAGCTAGATAATCATTGGAATTTCCCATGTATCGCTTCCTAACTTGAATCGGAGAGACGCCACTCCTACTAAATTAAAGAGTCTACAAGAAATTTGTGGCAACGTAAGACATCCAGAGAAAGGATGCTATAGCGATCGCACACTCTCTCTTATTGTTGTAGAGTATGTTAACAAAGCAGCAAGCAAGATAGCTCAAACAGTTAAAGTCAAGAAAGTTGCCATTAGCCATAGGTTGAGTGTTAGTAAGGTAACTTCAAACTTCAAACTCCACTGTCTAGAGTCCCTGATTCCGCTACACTGTGGAATGATTCATCGTATTGGACACAGTAATGGAGATTGGGCAAAAAGTAAAAGTCTACCGCCTCAGAGACAGGGTATCTCCCACCATTGTCAGTAAACTGGGGAAAGTCGGTACCATCAAAAACTTCAAAATGACGGATGGTAGCGGCGTTGGCGTTGTCGTGCAGTTTGACGATAACTCAAGCACCTGGTTTTTTGAAGACGAACTGAAACCCGTAGAAAGTTAAAAATGGCCCTGATACTCACCTTTTTGGGCAAAGGCGGCACGGGTCGCACCACTGTAGCGATCGCCGCAGCCAAACAGCTATCAAGTCTCGGTCAACGAGTGTTACTGGTTGGACAAGACCCGACGCCTGCCTTCGGACTGTTACTAGGGGCGTCTGTCGGTTCCGAACCGACTGAAATTGGCGCTAATCTCCATGCCTTACAGCTACAGAGTACAGTACTGCTAGAACATGGCTGGGAAGAAGTTAAAGCACTAGAGGCGCAATATTTGCGATCGCCCACCCTGAAAAATGTCTATGGCCAAGAGCTCGGCATTCTACCAGGAATTGACAGTGCCTTAGCGCTCAACGCGATTCGGGAGTATGAAAATAGCGGGAAGTATGACGCCATCATCTACGACGGCACAGGCGACCAAGCTACCCTACGGATGCTGGGTCTACCAGAGATTTTAAGCTGGTACATCCGCCGATTCCGGAAAGTAGTAGAAGATTCCGACGTGTGGAAATCCATATCGCCCTTCATTCAACCCGTTACCAGCGCTGTCCTCAATGTGTCCTGGACTGGAGAGAACTTCGCCCAAGAACCAACCAAGCAGGCTAATAATCTGCTGGAACAGGGCAAAGCAGCTGTTGCTGACCCCAATCGGATGGCGGCTTACCTAGTAACCACTGATGACCCGGTGGCGATCGCTACCGCCAAATACCTCTGGGGCAGTGCCCAACAAGTAGGATTGACCGTAGGCGGCACCCTACTAAACCAAGCCCCCATAAGCGATGCTGTAGCGGCAGAATTTGCCCCCCTGCCTCTGAGCACCATTCCCTCCCGCACAGATGCTGATTGGCAGCCCCTAATGGACGCCCTGCCAGATTTCAAACAAGCAGTACAAGCACCTAGACCCATTAGTATTAATATTCCCGCCCGTGAAGTGCGCTTATTTTTGCCAGGTTTTGACAAAAAGCAGGTAAAACTGACCCAATCAGGTCCAGAAGTTACCATTGACGCTGGAGACCAAAGGCGGAATATCGTACTACCCCCACAACTAAGTGGTCAATCTGTCAAAGGTGCTAAATTCCAAAATAGTTATTTAACGATATCGTTTTAGTTAGTTATTAGTTATTAGTTGTTGGTTGTTGGCGATTGACAACTAATAACAAACAACAAACAACAAACAACAAACAACAAATGACAACTGACAACTCAGCCGATCGCAGCGCCAAAACTCGGCAGCTGTTGGGTATGAAAGGTGCCGCCCCCGGTGAAACCTCGATTTGGAAAATTCGCCTCCAGTTGATGAAGCCAATTACCTGGATTCCCTTGATCTGGGGCGTTGTCTGCGGTGCAGCTTCTTCTGGTGGGTATAGCTGGACGCTAGAAGACATTCTCAAGTCAGCAACTTGTATGTTGCTAGCAGGGCCTTTGATGGCAGGTTATACCCAAACCTTGAACGATTTCTACGATCGCGAAATCGACGCCATCAACGAACCATACCGCCCCATCCCGTCTGGTGCCATCTCAATTCCCCAAGTAGTGACCCAGATTCTAGTACTACTGCTTACTGGGATTGGTATAGCCTACGTCCTGGATCTATGGGCGGGTCATGAATTTCCCATCATCGTTTGTCTTGCCCTAGGTGGTGCCTTCTTGGCTTACATCTACTCAGCCCCACCTCTAAAACTGAAGAAGAATGGTTGGCTAGGTAATTACGCCCTTGGTGCCAGCTACATCGCCCTTCCCTGGTGGACAGGTCATGCCCTGTTTGGTAACCTCAACTGGACAATTGTAATTCTCACCCTGTTCTACAGTCTGGCTGGGCTAGGAATCGCCGTTGTCAATGACTTCAAGAGTGTAGAAGGTGACAGACAACTCGGTCTAAAGTCATTGCCTGTAATGTTTGGCATTGGTGCAGCAGCTTGGATTTGTGTGCTGATGATCGATCTGTTTCAAGCGGGAATTGCTGGTTACTTAATCAGCATCCATCAGAACCTCTACGCCGCAATCTTGCTGCTGTTGATCATTCCTCAAATCACGTTTCAGGATATGTATTTCCTACGTAATCCTCTGGAAAATGACGTGAAATATCAGGCTAGCGCTCAACCCTTTTTGGTTCTGGGGATGCTAGTTGCAGGTTTGGCACTCGGCCACGCTGGAATCTGAAGAGTTGGGAGGTTGTTATGGGAACTGTCTAATCTTCAATTGCTGATGTGCTATCCGTCGAACAGTGGAAAGTAGTGGACAACCAAGTACTAACCCTGTAGAGATAGCCAGTCTCAGTTCTTTAATGAACTACGCTATCTGGGTCATGACACCCTAAGATGCTTTCCAGTTTTAGGCTCTGTCGCTCAGCTTTAAACATCTGTATTCGACTAAGGAAGTGAGTTGAGCGCAAAAAGCCCAGATAGCATTGACGAGGAAAACGTTACCGGAGTAATCCGAGATTAAAACTTATGTTTGTTTTTGTCCTAGATACAAACAAAAAGCCTCTCAATGCAACCCATCCAGCACGAGCGAGACGCTTACTAAAAAGCGGCAGAGCGTCTGTATTAAAACGCTATCCGTTTACTATCATCTTGCACGATAGACAAGTTGAAACATCTACCATTAACGAACACCGCCTTAAAATTGACCCAGGAGCCAAGACAACGGGGCTTGCGATTGTTCAAAATAGTACTGTAATGTGGGCAGCACAGCTGACACATCGAGGATTGGCTATTCGCGACGCAATTACAGCACGGCGGATGGTTCGGCGTTCAAGACGCAACCGTAAAACGCGATACCGCGTGGCACGATTTAACAACCGTCGTCGTGCATCAGGATGGCTACCTCCGTCCCTTGATAGTCGTATCGCAAATATCTTGACTTGGGTGCGACGTCTAAGTAAGCTTTGTCCAATAACAGCTATTAGTCAAGAACTTGTTCGTTTCGATTTGCAAAAAATACAAAATCCGGAGATCACCGGATTGCAATATCAACAAGGAGAATTGGCTGGCTACGAGATTCGAGAGTATCTCTTGGAAAAGTTTAATCGCCGTTGTGTTTACTGTAGTGCGACCGATACCCAACTAGAAATCGAACACGTTAATCCTAAATCAAAAGGTGGTAGCAATCGTGTTAGTAATCTAACTATTGCTTGTGTCCCATGTAATCAAGCTAAAGGAAATCAAGATATCAGAGATTTTTTGGCAGGTAAACCCGATATTCTTGCACGCGTATTGGCGCAAATCAAGAAGCCATTGGCAGACGCAGCCGTCGTTAACACAACACGATGGGCACTGCACGAGCAACTCAAAGCGATAGATTTGCCTGTAGAAACAGGAACAGGCGGGCAAACCAAATACAATCGCTGCCGCCAAAACTTGCCGAAGACGCACTGGCTTGATGCTGCTTGTGTTGGCGATTCTACTCCTGCTCGTCTCAAAATTCTAGTAACTAATCCTGTGCTAATCAAAGCTGAAGGCTGGGGGTCGCGTCAAATGGTAAATACTGACTTCATAGGATTTCCTTTGATTAACAAAGAAGGGAAACAAGCAACAAAAAGCAGATCACCTATCCAATTTGGATATAGAACAGGAGATATTGTAAAAGCGATTGTGCCAACAGGAAAACACAAAGGCGTTCACATCGGTAAAGTAACTATAAGAAAATCAGGAGCTTTCGATTTAGTGAGCAAGGGAATTAAGCGACAAAGCATTCGATGGAAGCACTGTACACCATTACATCGAAAAGACGGTTATAGTTATGCCTAGATGTCCACTCTTGTCTACTGAATCAGCGATTAGAGGCGTAGCGATCGCATCCTTAATCTCGGACTGTCACCAGACAGCCGTTCACGCGCTGCACACAAAACATATGGAAATTTCCCTACTCCCTACTCCCTACTCCCTACTCCCTACTCCCTATTTCCAAGCTATATACACAAGTCGTTGTTCATGAATCTGAGCAAGTCGGATGAGCGCTTCTGGTGTATATCTTTGAGATTCCCGCTCAATTGCTAACCAGACCAACTTTAGTCCTTTACTAAATCAATCAGTATCAATATCAAGGAATTTAGTAAGATTGATTTTGTGAAAATGGCGAAAAAGCCTTGGTCTTCTCTCAAAAAACTTAGAATGCGTCAAGAGCTTACTCAGAAGAAGCTTGCAGACGCTTTAGGGGTTACACAAGACACTGTAGCTAATTGGGAGAGGGGTAGGTCTGTGCCGAAGCTTACGGTTCCACAGTTTAAAGCGCTGCTTAAGGTGTTGCAAGTTACTCCGGAAGAACTACCCGATGACTTTGGGCCACCGTGATCGCCATCAGAGGAGCAACAGGAGAATTAGGTAACTGGCTGTACTGTAGTGCGATCGCTCTGCAACGATGTCTCCATATACAATACATTTAAATTCTACAAAATGTCTCCATAAACGAGACATTTACGACATCATCAGCCTCTGACACGATCAGGGGCATGGGAAAAGTAGGCAAAGCTCTTAAACAGGTTTTAGAAACCTACGGAATTACTCAGAACAAGCTGGCAGTAGTTATGGAAACTAGGCGCTCAAATGTTGGTCGTTGGTTTCACGAACAGATAGACCCAACAGGTGACACTATTGCTGATATCGTTACAGCCTTAAGGCAGATTAATCCAGAGGCAGCTAGGGAGTTTATCAGGCTTTACCTCGGTGAGTCAGCTGAGGATGAGGAGCAGTCATAGGAAAAGAAGGGCGGATAATTAACCCGCGCAGGCGGGTTTAGTTTGTACAGTCCCCAGATTTCAAGATGTTGTTAACGTTTACGTCTGACTTCAAGAATTTGCCGATAAGCCTGAATTGTCTGTTGTGCGATCGCATCCCAACTAAAATTCCTCAAAGCATACTCCTGAGCATTTACTCCCCTACGCTTCTGCTGGCCCACATCCTGAAGCGCCTCTCGTAAGCACTCAGTCAAAGCATCCACCTCACAAGGACAAACCCATCCAGCTTGGGCCCCCTTAACTTCTTCCCAGATATGAACCTGATCAGAAATCACCACCGGCGTTCCAGCCACCATCGCTTCCGCCACCGCAATTCCAAAGTTTTCGTAATAAGAAGGTAGAACAAACAAATCCGCATCTTGTAACAAAGCCGCCTTCAATTCACCCGTAACAAAACCCGTAATCGTCGTACATGACGAAAGTGACGAAGCTTTGACCTGTTCCTGAATTTGGTTTTCATAATCTGGGTCTTGAGGATTCGTCCCTGCTAGGACAAAGTGAAAATTTACGCCCGACTCTAACAGCCTTTCCAACGCCGGAATGAGCAAATTTAGCCCCTTCTTTGGATCGATGCGAGACATAAACAACACCAACAGCCGATCGCCTGGAATACCCAACTTTCTGTAGACCTTACCCTGATGAGGCATAACTCCTTCTTGCTCCCCCCTTAGCAAGGGGGGCTGGTGGGGTTCAACGCCCAGCGGAATCACCACATCGGTAGTCGATATCCCAAAACGCTCTGAAATCTTGGCTTCTTGAGCACTCGTGAAGTGAATTCCTGCCGCACCAGCCAAATTAGGTTTCTCAAACAGTGCTGCATAGATTTGCTTTAACCGTCGTTTCTTACGTAAATCCGCAGGGTCAAGTGTGCCCAAGGGACGCAACAGATACGGTAGATTTTGGTGTCGTGCGATCGCACCTGCCGCCGTACTCACTGGCGAAAACAAAGCATGAATATGAGCCACGTCAAATTCACCAGCCCTTAACCACAACCAGCGCAATAAGTCAAGAGAAAACTTATAACGGCGAAATGGAGAGCAACGGAAGTACCGCACCTGATAACCATCCTGCTCAACTGGTTTATCAAGTGGAACATCTAGAGGCGGTTGACCAGTATCCCCATTTGAGTCAGTTGTCAGCACCGTCACTTCGACCCCTTGAGCCGCCAGTGCCGACGAAAGCCCCAAAACCATCTGACTAGGGCCACCATACACCAGAGAAATCGAAGGAACAATTTGCAGAATTTTTAAAGGTGCGCTCACAAAGTCATCACCGAAACCACTTACTTCCTTCCCATCCTAAGATTATCTCCCGCTCATCTTCCCCTACTCCCTACTGCCCACTCCCAACTCCCCACCCCAGCTGTAGATATTCTTCTAGCGCCAAGGAGTAGCCTAGGCATCATGCAGTGAACCCAAGTGGCGAATCTGAGGCCAGATCGAAGCAACTGCTAGAACTACGGCAATTGTACCAATCCCACCGACTACCACCGAAACCACTGGGCCAAACAGTGCTGCCACCAACCCAGACTCAAAGCCACCCAACTCATTAGACGTGTTAATAAACATACTATTAACAGCAGATACTCGACCTCGCATATCATCTGGTGTTTTTATCTGCACCAGAGTGTAACGAACAACCACACTGATGTTATCGAACGCACCAGTCAACATCAGCATCAGTAGGGAAAGCCAGAACGATCGCGAAATACCAAATATAAGCGTCGCCACACCAAATCCAGCAACAGCCCAAAGCAAGGTTTTACCCGCCCTTTTCATCGGTGGTAAATGAGCGACAATTAAAGCCATCAGAAACGCCCCAATCGCTGGTGCAGCACGCAGCCAACCTAACCCAGTTGGGCCAACATGCAAAATGTCCTTAGCAAAAATGGGTAGCAGAGTAGTTGCCCCACCCAGCAGAACAGCAAACAAATCCAGGGTAATCGTCGCTAGGATAACTTTGGTCTGCCAGACAAAACTCATGCCAGCCATTAAGCTTTTGAGTGTAACAGCCTTGGTTGGGCGTGGTGGCTGCTGAGCTGCGATTAGAGCAATGAATCCAAAACAGGTCAAAGCCAAGATTACATTGAGAACGTACACCAGTGTTGCACCATGAAGGAGTGCAATAACTAATCCTCCTAATGCTGGCCCTACTACTGAAGCAATCTGGAAAGCACTGCTAGTCCAAGTCACCGCGTTGTTAAAGGCTTTGATTGGCACTAGAGAAGGTAGCAGTGAATCATTGGCTGGTTTATGAAAAGCGCGTGCTATACCGCTAAATAGCAGGCAAGCGTAAATTAAGGAAATCGATCCTTGACAATAGGAGAGAACTGCTAACCCAATTGAGCATAGTGCCAGCATTAGCTGAGTCATCACTACGATACGTTTGCGATCGCATTGATCAGCCACATGTCCTGCTGGCAAAGTCAGCACAATAATCGGCACTGCCTGAACCAGCCCAACCACACCCAGCACCATTGCTGAACCCGTGCGTTCGTATAGTTCCCACCCGATAGCAACACTCTGCATTTGGTAGCCAATAGCTGAACAGACAAAGCCACTAGCGAATAGACGATAGTCGCGAAACCGCAGTGCTGCATAAGGGTCATGTAGACTTACTGTGGCTTCGCGGTTAAAGTGATGACCGCTTTTCATATTTAGGGTGAAGTTAAAGGCTGAAGGTTAAAGCTGAATCTAGATACCTGACTTCTTGAAGAAGTCGGGTATCTGAGCAGCAAGTTTTGCTTAACGAGAGTGCCATTCGGCTGAAGGTAGAAAGTTGGAACGTTGATAGTTGGAGAGATAACCTACAACCTGCTCACCTTGCTAACCAAGTTTCCTAGCAACAACTCGAATTCTTTTGTAATCAGCAAACCAGGTTTCATCTCGATATAGCTCTGGTCGCAGTTGATTTTCGATAGTTTGAATAACACTACTAAGGTTGTTAGCAGGGATTGCTTGCAGAAAGCTATTTGCAAACATTTCAAGCCAATTTTGAAGCCCTTTTTCACCATCTTCTAGGGCAGTTGGGCGCTCAAAAAGAGTGGCGTAGGTTACCGAAAAACCCTGCTTTTCCAAAAGAGTTGTATATTCTCCGATACTGGG
>DALYIW010000217.1:0-14414 GCA_031970155.1 Coleofasciculaceae cyanobacterium CTOTU46601
TGCTAGTAGTAGGGTGGGCAGTGCCCACCCTACATGTAGAGGTTCTGCGTAAGTCCTGTAAACAGTTAACTCATTTTGTCTTCACGACGATATGCAGCAATTTAAATGCCCATTAGCTGATAATTTTCTGCCTAGATCATTGATTTAGCATTCACACCAAGTTGGCGAATTTCTGCCGACTTGGTTATTTGTTGTTGGTTGAATGTTTAAAAAATACTCGCCAACCAATAACCAACAACTAACTCTCACTAACAGTCAAAAACTGTATTAGCAGATGGGTACAACATACCTAGCTTTTTGTCAACAAGTAATTACTAAAGATTACCCGATTGGGTGATTATGCTCCAGATTTTCAGAAATTCATCTTCCAAGTTTGTAGACCTATACATGTAAACAAATTAGTCAAGTCACAACAACACAAGGCTTGACAACTACACTCAAAAGGAGATTTTCACACCATGGCTACCCCAAATTACACCAATGCTCAATTCCGCAGCATCCTCAACGGCTGGGGTCACAGAAGACAAACTCAAGCGGACGGTTCTAACTTTCCCATCTCTGCGGATAATTCTCCCTTGACAGATGCTCTGACTGTAGAGGCAGTCAAGAAATTTCAGCGCGAATATGAGCTCAAGGATGATGGCATAGTCGGACCCATTACTAAGGCTAAAGCAGCCCAGGTAGTGAGTGGTCTTCAACTTGAGTTGAACCAATGCGTCAATGCTGGTCTTCCTACCAACGAACCGTTTTATGGTCCTAAGACTGTAGCAGCAGTCAAGAAGTTTGAACGGAAAATCAACGTTCGAGAAGACGGCGTTGCTGGTCATCCACTACGGGTTAAACTCTACGACTTATTTAAGAGTGGTGCCTGCCCTCTCTAAAAATGCCTGTTTGCTTTCTTTGAGCTACTTAGTTAACTGAGAATTTCAGGAATTGAACAAGCAGTCCCGTTGGTGAGGCGGGGCTGCTTATTTTTATGCCGCTCTTGAAGCTCGTGATCTGGAAGGATGAGGGATGAAGGATGAGGGATGATAGCGAAGCTCGTCATTCTTTTTTGGTCATAGTTCTGGAGAACAAAATAGTACCCTGACGGGTACTTGCACTTTCTTCATCCGAAATTAGTTAATGTAAACAGAAGTGTAGTTGTTTACACATTGGTTGCCCAGCTTTTTAAGTTGGGCTTTTTTAGTCTTTTTTTAGTCAGTAGGTTTGCCCGCCGTGTTGGAGCGATCGCATAGCTGTTGAAATTTTTTTACTCTCAGTACTTACTGTATTTTCACACCTGAGAGGGAGTTCGCTTCAACTTCTGACAACGACTATGAAAGTCAGAGGTGTAGAGTATAAAGCGTTACAGAAATATACAAATTTTTGTAAAAACAACGCAATTTTTAATACACCAATTTAAGGCTTTGAAGAGGGAAAAACCATGTTTCAAAGTATAGAAATGATGCTGGGATTGTGCAGCACACAATTTTGGCTTGCAAAAGTTCCAATAGCTTCTCAACTATCTCAGGTAACTTATGCTCCAGAACCAGCAGTAGTACTCATTTCCGGGCCACAATTTTTCATCGCCTTGATTGCAGGCGTACTTATGGCTTTTGCCTTCCAATTTCTGCTAACAAACTTATCTGTTGCAGCGGGGATTTCATCAGAAGACAATCCCTTAGAATCTGATTCTGATGAGAGCTGGGGCAAGAAGATTCGCAAAGTTGAATCTAAGGTAGGGTTATGGACTTTAGTAACCGTCAACATTGCTGTATTCATCGCTTGTTTTCTAGCGGTGAAACTTACCCTAATTAGTAGTGTGGCATTAGGGGCAATTGTTGGCGTTGTTATCTGGTCAGCATACTTCTTGCTGTTACTGTGGGTGAGTTCTACGGCGCTTGGTTCTTTACTGGGTTCCGTTGTTAATACGGCAACTTCAGGTATGCAAGGGGTGATGGCGACAGCAGGCGCAGCCCTCGCTGGGAAAGCAGCAAATGCTCAAGTTGTCAATACAGTAGAGGCATCTGTAGCCGCCGTTCGTCGGGAATTGAGTTCAGCGGTTGACCCTACCCGTGTCCGAGATACAGTGCAAGATTACCTAGGAGAGCTACAAGCGCCAAAGCTAGACCTTAAACAGATTCGCACTGATTTTGAAAAGTTGCTCACGAGTTCAGAGTTGCTATCGCTTTCTGATAGTGATGTTCTCAACAACATTAACCGTGGAACGTTCGTAGATTTAGTCAGCAGTCGTACAGACTTCTCCAAACAAGATGTCAATCGAGTTGCAGACCAACTAGAAGCCGCTTGGCAGCAAGTATGGGGTCAACAACAAACTGATCCACAGTCTAAGTTACTCAACTTCCTTGAGTCTGCCAGTCCACAGGAGCTAACCTCCGATCAACTTAGCGAGAAGCTTGGGCAACTCGTTGGAGTGGGTTCAGGCAAATCTGAAGGCAGTAATGCCTCCGGTGGCGGTAATGGTAAAGGATTGATGGAGCAAGGCTTGGAGTTGGGTGTTACCGCTTTAGTCGGTAGACTACTAACGCGCACCGATTTGTCTGATGTAGATGTCAAAAAAATTTCCAGCCAGCTGCAAAAGTTTAAAGATCAAGCTACAGAGCAAGCTAAAAGTCTTTCCTCTAAGGTGGCGGATAAGTTCCCAGAGGAATCGTTTAATACGATTGGAGCAGATGTAGAAAACTACCTGCTCAATTCTCAACCTTGGCACTTGAACCGAGAGACAATTAAGCAGGAATTTAAAGACGTTATCTATGACCCAGAAGCAGCTCCCAAGGCAGTTCGACGGCAACTAGAACAGCTCAATAGTGATACTTTCGTGAAGGTACTTGAATCACGAGGTAATTTTACTTCAGATCAAATAGCGGATATTACCGATCAGTTGGAACAGATACGGCAGGAAGTTCTGGAAACGGTTCAAGGTGCTGAGTCTGAAGAACACTCACAAGACTTCCGGAGTCGGGTTGAAAATTATCTGCGTTCTACTGGTAAAGAAGAACTAAATCCAGAAGGAATTGAGCGCGATTTCAAAGCACTTCTGGAAGACCAAGAGGCGGGTGTTGATGCATTGCGTCAGCGCTTCTCACAGTTCGATCGCGACACCTTAGTACAACTGCTCTCTCAACGGGAAGACTTCAGCCAAGAGGAAGCAGAGCAATTGGTTGGTCAGTTGGAAAGCACACGCGATCGCGTTTTATCACAAGCTCAAGAACTGCAAGACCAAGCCAAATCGAAAGCAGATGAGTTGCGTGGCAGGGTAGAATCCTATCTGCGGGATACCAATAAAGAAGAACTCAATCCCGAAGGCATCAAGCGAGACTTGCAAACTCTCTTAGATGATCCACAGGCAGGATTAGCAGCGCTACGTCAACGCCTATCTCAATTTGACCGCGATACGCTAGTGCAATTGCTCAACCAACGCGATGACTTGAGTGAGGAGCAGATTAATCAGGTTATCGATCAGTTCTTAGATGTGCGAGATACTATCCTGAATGCACCGCAGCAATTAGCGGATAATGCTAAGGAGCAGTACGATCGCATCACCAGTCAGATTTCTGAGTATCTACGCAATACCAACCTAGAAGAACTCGACCCAGAAGGCATCAAGCAGGATTTAGCAAAAGTTCTGGATGACCCAAAACAAGGGGCTTTAGCGCTGCGAGAGCGACTCTCTCAGGTGGATCGAGAAACCTTGGTTAAACTTCTCAGTCAACGGGAAGACTTGAGCGAAGAGCAAGTTAATCAGATTATCGATCGCGTGCAAGATGCGATTCAAGGCATTGTGAAAGCACCGCGACGCTTGGCAAGTCGTGCAAAAGAGACAGTACGCGATTTCCAAGGCAATTTAGAAGAGTACTTGCGGAATACTAATAAGGAAGAACTCAATCCCGAAGGTATCAAGCGAGATCTGCAAGTATTGTTCAACGATCCGCGAGCCGGATTGAAGAGTGTTAGCGATCGCATCTCGCACTTTGATCGAGGTACGCTGGTTTCTCTACTGTCGCAACGAGAGGATATCTCAGAAGAGGAAGCCAACCGAATTGTCGATAATATTGAGTCAGTTCGCAATCAGTTTGTCGAACAAGCTCAAGCAGTACAACGCCGAATGCAATCTGTAATTGACAGCGTTTTTGGCAGAATTCGGAATTATCTCAACTCGCTTGAGCGTCCGGAACTCAATTATGAGGGAATTAAGCGAGACTTCCGCAAAGTGTTTGATGATCCAGAAGCAGGATTTGAAGCATTACGCGATCGCCTCAGTCAGTTTGATCGAGATACCTTAGTTGCCTTGCTGAGTTCCCGTGAGGATATCTCTGAAGCTGATGCTAACCGGATTATCGACCAAATTGAAGGGGTACGTGATAGTGTACTCTACCGCGCTGAACGCCTCCAAGAAGAAGCTCAAAAACGGGTTAAAGAGCTTAAGCACAATGCCAAGAAGCAAGTTGAAGAAACTCGAAAAACAGCAGCAACGGCGGCTTGGTGGCTCTTTGGTACAGCGCTTACTTCTGTCGGTGTAGCGGCATTTGCTGGAGTAATGGCTGTACGGGGTCTAGCTTTGTTTGGTTAAAAGTTTAACTCCCTAGTTAAAGTTAGATTTAGCCTCCTTGATAGGAGGCTTTTTCTTTTACCTCGAATTTTGCAGCAAGTTCCTGTTACCCTGCCCCAGCCCTTCCCACGAATCAGTTTCCTACTACAGTAGAAGTGAACTCGATCGCCTCTTTTATAGCGATCGCGTGCCTCAGTCGTCCAAGCAAGTCCAGCCGTCAAGTTATGCCTTCTCCATTTCCAGGAATGGACCCCTATTTAGAACATCCAGAAATTTGGCTTGGTGTTCATCTGTTGCTCATTGCAGCTATTGCAGAGTCTTTAGCACCCCAACTGCGTCCGAAGTATTCCGTTTCAGTTGAAGTGCGGATGTACGAAACTAGTGGGGAACAGTCGCTGTTGGTGGGGATTCCTGATGTATCGGTACAGCGTTCAGTGCGCGATTCAGATTTAGAGATGTCCAATGTTGCTGTTGCCGAACCCCCAGCACAACCGATAAAGGTAACGGTTCCGGTTCCCCAGACGGTTCGGCAAGGTTATTTGGAAATCCGAGAAGTGACGACAAAGGAGGTTGTGACAGTTATAGAACTCCTTTCTCCTGTCAATAAGCGTCCTGGAAAAGGACGGCAAAGTTATGAGAATAAACGAGAACGCATCTTGGGCAGTTCCACCCATCTGGTTGAAATCGATTTACTGCGTGCTTGGGAACCGATGCCGATGTTTGCCAATGAGATTCAAAGTCACTATCGAATTTTGGTGAGTCAGGGGGACTGTCGGCCGACTGCCGATCTTTATGCATTTAATCTGCGGCAGGCGATACCGTCTTTTGCGTTGCCTTTGCGATCGCAGGATTCGGAACCTATCATCGATTTACAAGCATTGTTGAGTGGCATCTACGATCGCGCCGCTTACGATCTAAAACTGGATTACAGCATCGAACCCGTGCCACCTTTATTGGAAATTGATGCAGCTTGGGTGGATGCTTTGTTGAAGGAGGAAGGATTGCACTGAAGGGTATGAGCAATAGGGCGTGTCTTCAAACTCATTTCGCTTCGTTTATGGCGATGAGATCCCCCTAAATCCCCCTTAAAAAGGGGGACTTTGAATTTATTCTCCCCCCTTTTCAAGGGGGGCTGGGGGGGATCTAGGGGTTTGAAAACACGCCCTAGGATTCGGCGGTTGAAACCGCAGCTACACAAACAAAACCTGCCGGAGTTTACCCTCGAACGAAGTGAAGGGCAGGTTTCAAGACTTGTTATTTTCCCTCAGTCCGCGCAGGCGGACTTTGTTTGTATAGCCTCAGACTTTAGTCTGTAGGCGGATGCTTTGAATCACAGGGTTATGATGTAGAACAATTAGCCCATCAATACTGACTCGCAAGCGATGCTAGACCTCAACCTCATCATTGGTGCAGTTAAGAAAGCTGCTCCTTTTGCTACTCGCCTAGTTATCGATCAAGTTCAGCGCAATGAGACTGTCATCAAGCTATTAAAAGAATCAGGGTTTGAGCCGACACAGCCCCCTAAAGACCCAGATGGTATTTATGCTTATACTTTGGTCGAATATGGCGTGTATAAGCCGGAGCCTATTCTTAAGTTTTTTGGAGAAAAAGAGATTAAACTTGCTTTCTGGGAAGCTTTTAGTTCGCAGGACATTGCTAGTTTCCGACAGAAAGCAAAAGATTTTATTGCTCGGAAGGGTTGGGGTGATGAGTTCCGACAATCGGATATCAAACTTGACGCAGAAATTCGCGAATTTGTCAAGGCTTATATTAAGATAATCAATCGCACTAGAAACCCTCAGGAAATATTAACCTCAGAAGTCCTGTCAATTCCCGAATATTCGCCCATTCCAGACGAGTTTGAAGCATTAATCAAGCAAAAGATTGAGACATTTTGCGGTCGAAAATTCGTTTTTGAAGAAATCAAACAATTTATTTCCAACAATTCTAATGGTTACTTCACGGTAGTGGGAGATGCGGGGATGGGGAAAAGTGCCCTTGCTGCTAAGTACGTCTCAGATAACGAATTTCCCTGCTATTTCAATATTCGCTCAGAGGGGCGCAATCGACCTGAACTGTTTCTGAAAAGTATTCGTCAACAGCTGATTAATCGTTACTGGTTGCAGAAAGCGGAGGAAGCAGATTTACCAACTTTACTTCAAAAAGCCAGCGAAGAACTTGCTGCGGGTGAACGCCTGGTGATTGTGGTGGATGCGCTGGATGAGGTAGAGCAAGAACCAGGAGGAAATCTTTTATATTTACCCAATACTCTTCCTAATGGTGTCTATTTCTTGCTGACTCGACGACCCTATAACCGGGAGAATAAGCGATTGTCGTTGTCTCCAGAGGTTCCGGTAAAGGAGTTGGATTTAAGGAATCAGTATGTTGAATTGAATCGTGAAGATATTAAGGAGTATATTTGGTTATTTATCAACAATCCCAAGCAACAAGATGCTCTGAGAAAGTGGATTGAAGACCGCAGTATTGCTCCTAAACAGTTTGTTGAGCAGGTAGCAGACAAGAGTGAAAACAATTTTATGTACCTGCGCTATGTTTTACCAGAGATTGCACGCGGTTTCTATAATGACCTGAGTTTAAAGGAATTACCCGATGGTCTTCAGGATTATTACCAAGTCCATTGGGTGCGGATGGGGATGGAGGGTAAACTCCAGGAAAATAAGGTGATTATCCTGTTTATTTTGGTGGAGATTAAAAGGCCGATTCCCTGTGAGATGATTGCGGCAATTGCCCAGCAAGATGAATTTGAAGTGGAAAAAGTTTTGAAAGAGTGGGTTGAGTATCTGAAGACACCGGAAATAAAAGGGAGAACCTGCTACACCACCTATCACGCTAGTTTCCTTGACTTTCTGAAAGGCAAAGGAGAGTTGGGTTCAACTCGGAAGCTATTTAAGGATGTTAATCAACGCATCGTTAACTTTTTCAGAAAGATGGAGCAGAGGAGGGCAGGTGGTGGGCGAACTGTTTGACCTATTAGAGGATGAAGGCTTTTTCGACATCTACCAGGCAACTCGTCTGGGAAGCTATCTCGATAATTTGGTGAAGTCAGGGTATTTAGAAGAGTATTACGAACTGCTGACGGATTTTGATTTTCTAGCAGAAAAGATTAATCATCCTGAGTTTGGGGTGCAGGCGCTGATTGAGGATTACGATTTGGTGGATGATCCCCCCCAACCCCCCTTACCAAGGGGGGAGAATATGAGTCTTAATCCGGAGAAAGTCAAGATACTAAAACTGGTTCAAGGGGCGCTGCGACTGTCGGCGCATGTTTTGGCTAAAGATAAAACGCAACTCGTCGAGCAACTGTGGGGGCGAATGCAGGGCTTTGATGTGCCAGAAATTTGGGGGTTGCTGTCCCAGGTAAAGCAGAGTAAAACCAATTGGTTGCGCCTCTTAACACCCAGCTTAACTCTCCCTGGTGGGCGGTTGCTCCGCACCTTCACGGGTCATAGTGATGCGATAAATGCTGTCGCTGTCACCCCGGATGGCAAACAGGTAATTTCGGGTTCACGGGACAATACTCTCAAAGTCTGGAATCTACAAACCGCAGAAGAACAGTTCACCCTCACAGGTCATAGTGACTGGGTAAATGCTGTTGCTGTCACCCCGGATGGCAAACGAGTAATTTCAGGCTCAGGGGACAACACTCTCAAAGTTTGGAGTCTGGAAACTAAAGAAGAACAGTTTACCCTCACAGGTCATAGTGATTGGGTAAAAGCTATCGCTGTTACCCCAGATGGTAAGCGGGTGATCTCGGGTTCATCGGGTTCAAAGGACAACACTCTCAAAGTTTGGAGTCTGGAAACCAAAGAAGAACTATTTACCCTCACAGGCCATAGTAACTGGGTAATTGCAATAGCCGTCACTCCAGATGGCAAGCAAGTAATTTCTAGTTCAAAAGACAACACTATTGAAGTCTGGAATCTGGAAACCGCAGAAAAACTGTTCACCCCTATTGGTCATAGCAACTGGGTATATGCTGTCGCTGTCACCCCAGATGGCAAGCGAGTAATTTCTAGTTCAGAGTACAACACCCTCGAAGTCTGGAATCTGGAAACCGCAGAAAAACTTTTGACCCTCACGGGTCATAACAAGTGGGTAATTGCGATCGCTGTCACTCCAGATGGTAAACGGGTAATTTCAGGTTCAGTTGACAACACTCTCAAAGTTTGGAACTTGACAAGCGGGAAAGAACTGTTCACTCTCACAGGTCATAGTGACTGGGTAAAAGCTGTTGCTGTCACTCCAGATGGCAAACGGGTGATTTCAGGTTCACGGGACAATACTCTCAAACTCTGGAATCTGGAAACTGTAGAAGAACTATTTACCCTCACAGGTCATAGTGATTGGGTAAGAACTGTTACTGTTACCCCGGATGGTAAACGGGCGATTTCAGGTTCAGTTGACAAGAGTCTCAAAGCCTGGAATCTGGAAACTAAAAAAGAACTATTTACCCTCACAGGTCATAGTGATTGGATAAATGCTGTCGTTGTCACCCCCGATGGTAAGCAGGTAATTTCAGGTTCAGGGGACAACACTCTCAAAGTTTGGAATCTGGAAACTAAAAAAGAACTATTTACTCTCACGGGTCATAGTGATTCGATATATGGTGTTGCTGTCACCCCGGATGGTAAGCGGATAATTTCAGGTTCAGGGGACAACACTCTCAAAGTTTGGAATCTGGAAACTAAAAAAGAACTATTTACTCTCACGGGTCATAGTGATTCGATATATGGTGTTGCTGTTACCCCGGATGGTAAGCGAGTGATTTCAGGTTCAGAGGACAACACTCTCAAAGTCTGGAACCTGACAAGCCAAGAAGAATTGTTCACCATTACGGGTCATAGCAACTTGGTAAGAGCTATTGCTGTTACCCCGGATGGTAAGCGGGTGATTTCGGGTTCAGAGGACAACACTCTCAAAGTCTGGAATCTGGAAACCGCTGAAGAAGTATTTACCTTAATAGGTCATAGTGACTCGGTATATGCTGTTACGGTCACTCCAGATGGCAAGCGGGTGATTTCGGGTTCAAGAGACAATACTCTCAAAATTTGGGATCTGTCTAGCGGAGAGGTAATTGCCAGTTTCACTGGGGAGAGTCGATTATATTGCTGTGCCGTTGCACCGGATGGAGTAACCATTGTGGCAGGGGAACGTTCAGGACGGGTGCATTTCCTGCGGCTCGAAGGGATGGAGGCATCACCATGAATACTACACCTCGATCGCCAACAACATCCATTACTGTCCCAACATCTCATTAACAGTAATATTCACATCACCAAACGCCAATATCGATAATGTTTGACCCCGCTGAAACTTTTGAATATTCTGATATCCATCAGATGCAGGTTCTCGATACACTTCAACACATTGCCCATTAATATCCACTAACCAAACTTCAGCAATATTGTCTTCAGCATAGAGAGGAATTTTCACTTGTCGGTCATATTGAACAGTCGTATCTGCAACTTCTACAATCAAAAAGATATCTTCTGGTTGAGGATGTGCCGTCTCGTAGAAATCTGCGCGCAGTCGTAGTAATGCCACATCTGGCTGAGGTTCAGAGCTATCATCCAATTCCACCGGATTTTGGGTATCAACCAGAGCGCGTCCCCTTAATCTTTCAGATAATAAATTGTCTAAGCGCCTCACACAAGCAGCATGTCGCGTACCAATGGGTGACATTTCAACTATCTCGCCTCGTATCAGTTCTACCCGGTCATTCTCAGAAAGGATACCCGACTCAACCATTCTGTGGTACTGCTCAACTGTGAATTTTCGCCTTAGTAATTGTACAGACATCGCCACCTCCAATTTTGCTTAATTGCTAAATTATTTTCTGATTCTGAAGCCAACAAATCATCTACTAATACACTAAAACCATTCAAAACGTGTTATTACCAACAGAAACGCCTAACGCACCCCTACTAAAATCATCTCTAAAACAACGATGAATTCAACACCTAGACCCCCAACTGCAACTAATACCAGAGGACATCCGCTAGAATTTCAGCAACTCATAATAGAAAAAAGTGAGAACTTTGTTGGTCGCGAATTTGTCTTTGCCGCCATAAATGAATTTTTACACAGGTGCGATCGCGGTTATTTCACCATCATTGGCGCACCCGGTAGCGGCAAAAGTGCCATCCTCGCCCAGTACGTCACCGAAAATCCCCACGTTGTCTATTACAACGCCCAAGTTGAGGGCAAAAATCAAGCTGACGAATTTCTGACTACGATTTGCACCCAATTAATCGGGAGTCGGGAGTTGGGAGTCGGGAGTCGGGAGGTGGCGGTTCCGGATAATGCTACACAGGGGAGTTGGTTTCTCTCGCTTCTTCTCCAGAAAATTAGCGACAAGCTAGAACCCCATCAACGGCTGATTATTGCAATTGATGCCCTAGACGCAATAGATCGCAACAGTCAACCCCCAGGTTCAAATCTGTTCTATCTCCCCAGATATCTCCCGGAAAGGGTCTATTTCCTCCTCACTCGCCGACCCTTTTTGAGAGAGAAATCAGGTTTATTAATAGAAACGCCGTCCCAGATTCTTGATTTAGGAGACTATCCAGAACAAAACCAGGAAGATGTGCACACTTATATTCGGAATTACCTAACCACTCTCGATCCCCCCCAACCCCCCCTTTTTAAGGGGGGGCTAAGAAGTGAGGAGTCTGACTCTTACTCTTCCTCTTCCTCTTTTATTTCTCCCCCCTTTTTAAGGGGGGTAGGGGGGGATCGAGAGTTTGGGGAGGGGTCAAACCTAAAGTCCTGGCTAACTACTCACAATATCAGCGAGCAAGAATTTAGCGATCGCCAAACCACTCAAAGCGAGAACAACTTCATGTACCTGAGCCAGATTTTACCTGCGCTCGCTCAAAACTTCTACTCAGAACCATTCCAATTTGATAGACTCCCCCCAAGTTTAGAGACATATTACCAGAGCCATTGGCAACGAATGGCTCAATCAGCAGACCTAACAGCCCCAAGTCCCACATTAGACTCCCCTCTGCTTGCAGGAGAGGCGCAGGAGGAGAAATCAAAAGCTTTAGCTGTGCTGAATATCTTAGTGCAGCAAGAACAACCCATATCGACAGATGCGATCGCTCAAATCATTAATGAGGATGAATATGAAGTAGAGGAAATTTTAGACACTTGGATTGAGTTCTTACAACAGCAGCGAATCGGTGGAGAAATCCGCTATCGTCTCTATCATTCCAGCTTCCGTGATTGGTTGGAGAGACAACTCTCTATCCTCAAGCCAACAAATCATCCACAGGAACACTAAACCCCTTTAAAACTTTTTGCGTACTAACAACTTGACCAGAAGTAAACATCAACCCCTGATTTTCAGTAACAACCATCACCCATCGACTTTCAGGAAATACCAACCAAACTTCTTCACCCCCAGACTCTAAATACTCCTGCGCTTTTAGCAAAACATTTTCAGCCAAATCTGTAGGCGAAACAATCTCGGCACTCAAGGGGAAACTCTGAGGCAAAGTAGCCGCTGTACCAAATTGTGCTACCAGTTCAGGAGTAAGATAAGCCACATCAGGAGAACGTCCTTGCTGATTAGTACGGCAAGGCACATCTGTGTAAACTTCTCCACCTTGTCCGCTAGAGTCCTTGTAATCCTCCCAGTAACGACCTAACCTTAGCTGAATTTTGCCGTGCCTCAGTGTCATGCCATTTTTCTCTAATAGTTGGCCATCCACCCACTCCATATGATCGGGAGGATTCGCCACAAAATCTTCTAATGAAAAATTGTCTTTGACAAGAGTGGAAATTAGCACAGTTGTTTCCTCATCGCTATTTCAATTATTCCTAATTTTCTGGCCTAACGCATGGGAAAACAACTTCACACAAAGTTAGCGAGAAGCCCCCATATTTTAACCCTTGGGAAGAACACCGCTCACCAACTTGGTTATTGATTGCTAAATGTCTATCAAAAACTACTCGCTTTCCAAACAACAAAAAACACCCCAACGACCAAGCTCAGGGCAAGCCAAACAACAAACAACAAACAACAAACAACTAAAGATACTTTCGCATTTTCACCGAGTTACTTGTATTTTTCACGCCCCAAATATGAAGCATTGCTACTTCAAAATTTTCAATAAATATTTTGTCATCTAGACTAAGCTCAGATTTTTTTAGGCTTTTTAGTAGTCGATACTGTGTAAGCGCTTTTTGTCTGAGATGTTCTCTATCTTCATTAGGATGAATAGGGTTATCAAGCTCTGACATGATTGGTGCAGTCTCCTTAGTTGGTAAGTTCAATTAGGGAGGAAGTCCTTCTAGATGGATGGCGGGCACCATCTATCTAGAGGGCAAATTTAGTTTTACAGTTAATTAAACAAGCTTCTCTGACTAATGTCTTATTCCCTGGGGTATAGAATATGCGGCATTAAATACCTAATAACGTAGACGCAAAATCAGTCCTAATACACTTGCATTTGCTTCCAAAGTTTGAGCCGCCAATAAACTCCCTGTGCGAATCCCTACTCCCTACTCCCTACTCCCTACTCCCTAACTGCTTGCTGTATCCAATCTAGGTGCTGCGGTAAGAGTTTAGCTAAATCATAGTGCTCTTGAATAGTGGTTCGGGCGTTGGCTCGTATTTCGGCCATGCGAGTTGGGTGATTGAAAACCTCTTCAATGCGATCGCATATTTCTTGAGGAGAGAAGAAATCTACCAGTAAACCATTTACTCCATCTTGAATCACTTCCGTAACCGGAGCTGTGTTGGAAGCAACAACTAGGCAACCGCTTGATAAAGCCTCTAGCATCGACCACGATAGAACAAAGGGGCGAGTTAGATAAACGTGAACTGAAGAAGCTTGCAGCACTTGCAGATACTGTTGATAGGGCAGTAGACCAGTAAAATGAACTCTCGATAAGTCTAAGGAAACTTTTGAGAGCATAAAATCTTTGTAAGTTTGCCCTTCTGGCAGAGTCTTGCCATAAGCCACTCGATTTTCCCCAACAATTACCACATGGCAATGAGGTCGTCGTTGCTGAATTAAGGCGATCGCTTCGATAAACTGAGGAAAACCCCGGTAAGGTTCCATCCCCCGCGCTACATAAGTCACCAATTCATCCACTTGGGATAAATCCAAGTTCAACTGAGGGATGATCAACTTCATCCCTGGTTGAGGCTTAAAGAATTCTGTACCAATGCCATCATGAAGTACCTTGATTTTGCTGTGAAACTCTGGGGGGAATTGCTGTCGTTGCCAGTATGTAGGAGAAAGTCCTGCGTCGCAGCTATACAAATCAATCAGAATTGGAGCATTTTTAATCCGAATACGGGCTTCATCATCTACTGTCAAAGGATCTGCTGGATCAAAGTCAGCATCAGAGCCATGAGCATGATAGAACCACTCAAAGAAACACAGCAAAGGCGTCTTGGGAAAAATATCTTTAATAAATAAAGTCGGCCCCCAACCTGAATGACCATAGATTACATCAGGAGCAAAACCTTGAGCCTTTAGTCCTTCTGCCATGCGATATACAGCCTGCCCCTGAATTACCGCATTTTCTAGAGTTCTTACATAATGGTGAGTCTGAGGATGAGGCTCTCTATTAGGGGCATACATAGCCTTAGCAACTCCCGGCAAATCCCCCTCACGGCGAGTTGTCCCAAAGACGACACGATTGTTAGGGTTTTGGGCTAAGGTTACAGCCAAGTGACGAAATTGAGCTGGAAAATTAGGATGCAAAAATAAAATTTGCATGTTAATGCTATTGGTAATGTGAGAAACAGTGATTTACAATAGCAGGTTTTTTGTTGTTTGTTGTTTGTTGTTTGTTGTTTGTTGTTTGTTGTTTGGCTTGCCCT
>DALYIW010000218.1:0-14389 GCA_031970155.1 Coleofasciculaceae cyanobacterium CTOTU46601
ATGTTTTGCCAGTAGATAACAGCTTTTTTGACCTCTATGCCTTTGAAGGTAGGGCAGGGCAGCGAGTCCAAATTGAGATGAGGAGTCAGCAAATTGACTCCTTTTTAATTCTGCTCGACCCCAATGGCAACGAAGTTGCTCAAGATGATGACAGTGGCGGCCGCCCTAACGCCAGAATTGTCGCCACACTACCCGCTAATGGTACCTACTTGTTAATGGCAAATTCCTATCAGGCAGGACAAGCTGGAAGTTACAGCTTAAAAGCTGAAGCTAGTACTGCTACGGCTGGAAATTCAGCGAATTGGGGGCGCTTTATATTGCGGCAAACGGGCATTCTCGGTCCAGGTGCCTCTGTATTGCCTACGGATGGTAGTTTGTATCGTTCCTATACTTTTGAAGGTCGCGTCGGTCAATCAGTGACCATTAATTTGGCAAGTCCGGATTTTGATACCTATCTAGCACTGCTCGATCCCAACGCTGAGGTGATTGCTGAAACTGATGAGGCTAAGCGAGGCGATCGCAGTTCTACACTTACCGTTAATTTACCTCGCACTGGAGTCTACAGAGTAATTGTTAATGCCCGTGACAGGCGCGGGCGCGGTCGATATATTTTGACAGTGCGTTGAGCTGCTGTTCACTTAAAACAGCATACTTGAGTTACTCATTTTTTGTTGACGGTTGACGGTTAACTGCCCAGTGTCAACAGGTTTCTCCTCAACAGTTATAGCAACGTAAGCATAAGTTGGGACGTTAGGGAGCATCCCAAATGTGCAAATTTATGATTTTGTAGTGTGAGCATCTTGCTCACTTGCCATGGTACGCGAGCTTTCCGGTTCGCACTAACCATATAAAATTGGGATGCTCCCAGACGTTATACGGACGGCTGTATATACTCGTTCACGGAAATCTATATCCTAAGCTTTGCTTCGCTTGCTATAACACTCAACGGTCTTCACGACAATTCCACTAAATTAGACCTAACCAAGTCAAGAGACCTTGACCTGTGAGTAATTCTAGTAATAACAAGCCAGCGAAACCAATCATGGCGAACCGCCCGTTGATTTGCTCGGCGTAAGGTGTCCAACCAAAAGCAGGTTCGGGTTGGTTAAAAGACTCCTTAGAGGATTCGGAAGCACTGGTGGTTTCTGTACTCATAGTTTTGATGCGGCTTCCTCCTCAGATACTTCAGATTCTAAGTTTTGCACAGATTCAATGAGCGATCGCACTTGTGCTGTTCCTTCTGATGACTCAAACCATAAGGGAAATTTTCCTCGTGCGATCATCCGCAAGCCCAACGGGCCTAAACTTAGCAACCCCTTAATGTCTCGGAACGAGTTACCAACAACCTGTACACCAAATTTGCGCTCATCAACCCAGCCTCCTTTTTTCACCAGATTAATTAATGTCTTGCGATGGCGAACCTGTCGGCTAGCTTGGTCGTCCTTGCGCTCAAGAATTTCCTGCTTGATTTTACCAATTTGATCCATGGGTGCCACGTCCATTGGGCAAACTGCATTGCACATGTAACAGCGAGTGCAGCCCCAGACGCCTTGAGTTCCTTGGTTGTAGTCCTCTAGACGACTTTCTTTCATGGCATCGCGAGAGTCTACTACCATGCGCTGTGCTTTAGCCAAGGCGTGAGGGCCAACAAAATCCGGGTTGACTTCACGAGCATTGCACTCAGAGTAACAGGCACCGCATAGGATACAATTACCCATCTGATCTAAACGCGATCGCTCTTCGGGGGACTGCAAAAACTCTCGCTCGGGAATCGCCCTTGCACCAGTACTAACGTAGGGATCGACGGCTTCTAAGTTGTCCCAGAAGCTACCCATATCCACAACTAAATCCTTAACTACGGGCATATTCCCCATCGGGGCAATAGTAATTTCTGGAATTCCTGATTGATTATGGGCAGTGTACTTTGTCAATTCACTACCGACATTTTCCTTACAAGCCAAAGCCGAGCGACCATTAATTCGCATAGCACAGCTGCCGCAAATAGTATTGCGACAATTCTTACGAAAAGCAAGGCTCCCATCCTGCTCCCACTTAATACGATTGAGACAGTCGAGAATTGTGTTTCCTTCCTCGACATCCAGCGTATAAGTGTGAGTCACAGGGGAGGTATTTTGAGTCTGTCGAATGATTTTAAAACAAACTTGCATAGTGGTGACCAGCTCTTGATATCCAAATAGCTGCATAAAGATCGGTACTCGCGCCTGGTGCGACAAACACCACTTGTTCTCAGCTAATCTATCACTCCTTATAATAGGCGCTATGATTTCTCAATCTCTGCTTACAGTCTAATCCACAACTGGCGGCCTCTTATACTAAAATGCTTCTATTTCGACTATCGCTGCCGCTGATTACCAGAGATAGAATTTTACTGATAGAAGCTAAAAAGAGTGATAGGAAAACCTAACCCGCTTCAAATACGTAAAGATTAAAACAAATGAGGGAAAAATACTTGTCAATGGAGAGAGATTTAACGATATATTTTTTATAGAGCTTTCATAGCTTGGCAGTAAATGTCCATTATCATCCTGAAATTTCAAGGATATCTTGCAAGATTATGACAGAGACCGCAACCGCTCCACTAACTGGGAAAGCATTACTTCAAAAAGTAAAAGAGCTAGCCCACTTGCCTCGGCGAGAAACAGCAAAGCGCTGTGGGTATTACACGGTAACTAAAAACGACCAGACCCGTGTCAATTTAACAGATTTTTACGATGCAGTCCTCGCCGCCAAAGGTGTTCCCCTCGATCCAGAGGGAACAAAAGATGGCCGTGGTCGGGAGCCGACCTATCGTGTAAGTGTGCATAAAAATGGTCAAATTGTTATTGGTGCGACCTACACTCAGGAAATGGGATTAAAGCCCGGTGATGAGTTTGAAATTAAATTGGGCTACAAGCATATCCATCTAAAACAGCTCGATGGTGACTCCACTCGGCTCTCTGAAGACCAAGAGCTGGAACCCGCAGAGGTCTAGTCGGTTTTGATCGAGGATGGGTTCTTAATATTTATCCATCCTGATATACCGTTTTGATCTGTAGCTCCTCACAATTTGCTGGTCGTGCCAATGGCTATTTTTGATTGGGCAGCTAATTGGTGGTTGGTGTCAGGGGTGACATCAACTGCCCTCTTGAAAGTAGCGGCTTTTTTTATGGCTTGGGCTGTTTTGTGGCTGCCAGTAGCTATTCCACTGGCTACACTGCTAAAATGGCGTCCTCCTCAGCCTTTAGCAGTGCAGCAAAAGCTGCCGTTACTAGCAGTACTATACCTGATTGCCCCCCTAATTTTATGGGGGGCGTCTTGGGTCGATGGGGTGTCTTTTTCAGATTACGGCTTGGATTGGAAATTCAATATTTTAGTGTCACTAGGATGGGGATCAGGCTTAGGTATTTTAAGCTTGACAATTGTATTTATTGGGCAATGGATACTCGGCTGGGTTGAGTGGCATTTAGAAAATTGGCAGCGCTTAGGACAGGTATTGTTCCCGGTGTTGTTATTAGGACTATGGATCGGTGTAACTGAGGAGTTGGTTTTTCGTGGCTTCTTACTAAATGAACTTCAGCAGGATTACTCATCCTGGGTGGCAGCAGCAATTTCTAGTGTAATTTTTGCGCTATTGCATTTAATTTGGGATCGTCAAGACACGCTACCTCAATTGCCAGGACTGTGGTTGATGGGGATGGTATTGGTGCTGGCTCGCTGGGTAGATGATGGTAGTCTGGGTTTGGCCTGGGGACTTCACGCGGGCTGGATTTGTGGATTGACTTGCTTAGACTCTGCTGAGTTAATTTCCTACACCGGTAAAGGACCAGTCTGGATGATCGGTTTTAGAGAACAACCCTTAGCAGGAGTAGCTGGTCTTCTTTGTTTACTTGGAGTTGGTGCAGTACTCTTACTACTGGTGAGTGATCCTTCACTTATCGGTTCATAACGCCGAATTTGGTATCATTCCTCATCCTTCCAATTGACAGCAATCTCTCGATTTCTAAAGAAATATGTCGAGTACCAATGAGCTGTTGGATATTTCTATCTTTTTGGGCTTTTATTACTATCGTGATCGGCAAGCGCTTTCTGGACTTGCTTCAAGCCATCTTGTGCTGCTTTTTGCTCTTCAACATCTTCAGCATCTACCAGCTCGACTGCCTTTGAGTAGTAGACATTAGCCTGTGGCACCAGTAGCAAATACTTTAAATATAGATCGCCCAAGGTGCGATAAATCGGTGCTGTCTGAACCCCGTTGTTTAGTAACTTTTCTAGGGTGGCGATCGCATCAGCAATCAGACCATTTTCAGTATAAAGATTCGCTAGAGCCAGGGCTTTTGCGTCAAAATTGAAATTTTTTGCAGAACTCGAAAATTCTTTATAAGCTTCACAGAGTCCACGTAGGGCAGCACGTTGATAGTCTTGGTAAGCGCACTTCGTATCATCCAAGCTTTCATCTCACCTAATTAATATAAACGTTTGTAACGAATCTCAGAATTCCTAGACTTTTGAGTCCGAGAAGTAAACAGAGGCAAAGCAACGAGCAGTTTGGCGATCGCATTCAAATTCTCAGTTCTTACCCAAGGAACCTCGGAATGCATCGCATTGCATTGAAAGCTAGGTAGAAAAAGACTTTGAAGAAATCAGGGAACCAAATTTATACATCTACTGAAGCTCTACAACGAGAAATAGCAGTGGAAAATACAGGTCAGTGCTTAACTGTTGAGGGCTTACGCAAGGGAGTAGTGAGTAGGGAGTGGGGAGTAGGAAATCCTCATCAATAAATTTAGAAATGATGATAGTCATGAAACAGCAGCTAGACAGCTTTATTACCGCAACCCGAGTAGAAAAACAGGTCGCTCTCAAGCAATGGTGTGCCCCTCAGTCAATCTTTCCGTCCAACCCAAAGCTTAGCCAAGTTTTCCAGTTCATTGAGACTAATTATCACCAATCGATTACTCTGTGCGATGTAGCCAAGGCAGTCGGCTACTCTGGGGCTTACTTAACTGACCTCGTGCGACGCCAGACGGGAAAGACGGTAAACCACTGGATTGTAGATCGCCGAATTGCACAAGCGTGCTGCTTGCTTTTAGAGACTGACCAGACAGTGCATGAGATTGCTGAGACTGTGGGCTATCAGCATGTAGGTCATTTCTTCCGCCAGTTTCGCCAATACCAAGGAACCACGCCTCAAGCTTGGAGAAAGTCGCATCAAGAGACTATAGACCGTACCAGATTTTGCAACTCTTAAGCTACTCACCTATAAATATGAAGTACTTACCTCGGTTGTTTTATCCACCTGCGTGGCCTTTCGCTGTTAAGCTTTCAGGAGCAATGCTCTCGGTTGCACTCATCCCGATAAGCTTAACCACCTACTACAACTTCATCTGTCAGAACAGCAGTAGCTTAATGGCAGTAAAAGCGATCGCCACAATCATCGCACTATTCTTAGCGTGGTGCATTGTCAGACCAATTAGTGCCCTCACCAAGGCAGCGCAAGCACTGGAACAGAACAATTTCACTCCTCGGACGTTAGCTAAAGTCTCTCGCACTCCAGACGACATGGGCTATCTAGTGCGCGTCTTCCTACAAATGGCCCAAGAGGTGAAGGCGGCGCGAGAACAGAGGCTAAAACAGCAGGTGCAAGAAGTTCTACTGAAGGAATTGAGTAATAGCGATATCAATTGGATAATCGCTAAAGGTCGTCGGACAGAAATACCTGCTGGTACTGTACTCGTCCAGGAAGGAAAAGCTGCTGATGCTCTACATATCGTACTAGATGGAACTTTAGCCGTTACTGTTTCTCAAGGCAAAGTCTCAGACTGGGAGATTGCTAGGTTAGGCAGTGGTGAGGTAGTGGGAGAAAGCTTCTTCGTCGGTGCCCATTCAACCGCTATTACTATCAAAGCTATTGAAACGTCCCTCGTGTTGTCGATTACCCAGCAGCAATTGGCAGCAAAGTTGCAGCAGGATGTTGGTTTTGCTTGCCGCTTGTATCGCGCGATCGCAATTCTACTTTCAGACAGACTACACAGAATAATCAGTCAACTCGGTTATAGCCCACTGGTTGAAGGTCAGCCACTGAGAGATGTGCTGTTTATCTTAGGGGAATTAAATGATAGTGACATTGATTGGATGATTGCCAAGGGTAGTCGGCAAAAAGTTGCGGCTAACACAGTACTCATCCGTGAAGGAGGGCCTGTGGATGCGTTGTATCTGCTACTAAGTGGAACAATGACCGTTTCTGTTTCTGAGAATAAGCGCAATCCTTTAACTCGTGCTTTTGCGCCTAGAGAGGGTCGTGAAACCTCAAATCGAGAGATAGCTAGACTATCAAGAGGCGAAATCTTGGGAGAAACCCCATTCATTGATGCTAGCCTGCCTTCTGCAACAGTCAAGACCATTGAAGACTCGCTGATACTGTCAATTCCCCGACAGCAATTTGCAGCAAAATTACAGCAGGATATTGGTTTTGCTTCCCGCTTTTATCGAGTGATTGCCACTCTGCTTTCAAATAGACTACAGGAGATGCTCAGTCAGCATGGTTATGGCCAGCCTGTTGTTAGCAAAAAACAGCGATTAGATAAAGCGGTTGAGTATGATGACGAACTGAATTTTAGTGTTTTAGATCATATGGCCTTGGCTGGCACTCGATTTGATTGGATGCTGAGACGTTTGAAAGGAATTTAAATTCTTTAGCATAGAGTGTAGGGTGTTAGGTTTTTGCTTAACACCTGTTTGTTGTTGGTATTGGGTGCAATTAAAATTTTCACTTTAATTCTGCCTATTTAATAAGTAATTTATTTCTTTTAAAATGCCTCTGATCCTAAAAAATGTGCATTGTAAATAGTTAATTAACTGTTTATTCTTATTTGTAGTAGAGCAGAAAGCAATGAGAGGTCAGAAGTAATTTTTCTAGGAATCTCAAAAACTCTGCAAATCTTTATACAACGGAGAAAGAACAATGGAAAATATTGCAACAGAAAATATTGACGAGTTAGATTTGTCACTTTCTGAAGCTCAAGCTTCAGATGAGCTAAATGCTGAAGAGTTGGAAGCCGTTGCTGGAGGAGGACTTTTTGGTGCAGCCCTCGGTGGTTTGGTTGGAGGTGTTGTAGGTTACATTGCAACTGGGAATAAAGATGGTGCTAAAGCTGGTGCTGCTGCCGGTATCGCAGTTGGAGGGTTCACAAACCCGTTTTAATTTACGGCTCTCCTTTTTGAGTTTTCTTCTTTAGGTACATGGTTTATAAGACGCAGTCTTGATGGACTATTCCTAAGTATAGAGAGCAGCTAAGTGTACCTAATTAGCTGCTTCTTTTACTTTTGATTGCTGAGTCATTAAATTAATAAATACGGTTAGTTTAAAGCAAAAAATAATTTTATAAAACACTTTTGACTAACAAGTATTTACGCTTATCCAGTTGAGCTAATGATTTTAATGTAATTAATAGGAGGGTAAATGATTGAACAAAAGCGCAGCGTATTCCGAAAAGAATCACTTGAACGTTTATCTTCTCCTGAAAGATTAGACCAGCTCATGCAAGTAGTTAGCCCTAAAAGCTGGCTACCATTAACCTCTTTAGGTGCCTTAGTCACAGTCGCTATAACCTGGAGTATTTACGGACGTATTCCTATTACCGTCGAAGGTCGAGGAGTCCTAATTTATCCCAGTAAAGTAGTGCCGTTTCAGTCAAAAAGCTCAGGACAATTACTATCTCTAAATGTCAAAGTTGGAGATGTCGTCAAAAAGGGCAAAGTACTAGGAACGATTGACCAAACTGAACTCCGCAAGCAACTGCAACAGCAGCGCAATAAACTAACAGAATTACAGTCACAAGACCTAGCAGTTAGTTCACTCCAAATGCAGCGAACTGACCTGGATAAAAAGGCAATTCAACAGCAACGCCAGACTCTTCAGCAAAGTTTACAAGCTACGCAGGCTGTGACGCCTATTCTAAGGGAAAAAGGGCTGGTGGCGATTGGGCGCGATCGCCAAACTCTACAGCAACGCTTGAAAACATTCCAAGAGCTAGTTCCGACTTTCAAGCAGCGATGGAACAGCCGCGAGATGATCCATAAAGAGGGAGCGATTAGCTCCGATCAGGTATTACAGGCAAAGCAAGAATACCTAAGTAGCCTCACCAACATTTCAGAGGCTGAATCTCAGTTAAAGCAACTAGATGTCAAGGAAGCGGATGCACAACGGCAATACCTAGAGAACCTCAGCCAAATCACCAAACTTAAAGCGGATTTGCGAGAACTCGACAGTAAGGTAGCTTCTCAGGCTCAACAAGACTTAGAAACTTCAACGAGTCGGAAAAAAGAGATTCAAGAAGTCAAGCGAGAGATTGCCAAACTAGAACTGCAAATAAGTAATAATAGCCAAATTATTAGTCAATACAGTGGACGTGTCTTAGAAGTTACCGTTAATCCTGGACAGGTCATTGACGCTGGCACCCGCTTGGGAAGCATAGATGCAGAAAATCCATCCAGCAAACTGGTTGGCATGACCTATTTTACAGTTGGGGATGGCAAGAAAATTCAACCGGGTATGACCGTCCAAATTACTCCCCAAACCATCAAGCGGGAACGCTTTGGCGGCATTGTAGGAACTATCACGACGGTTTCAGCATTTCCCATCACAAAAGAAGCTGCCGCTAATGTGGTCGGCAATCCAGAAGTGGTGGCGGGTTTGGCGTCGGATAAGCAAGAAGGTCTAATGCAAGTCTTCGCTGACCTAGAGCACGATTCCACAACCTTCACTGGCTACAAATGGTCTTCTTCCAAGGGACCGCAACTCAAAGTCTCTTCTGGAACGACCACTACTGTTCGAGTCAAGGTGGAAGAGCGAGCACCGATTACGTTTGTTTTACCGATTCTGAGGTCTACCAGTGGTATCTATTAATCCCCCAGTTGTGGCACCGATTAATCCTTTGCTGCCCCTACGAAAGCTGCTCAGGGGTCGAGGTAGGCGGGTAAAGACCCCCACGCTTTTGCAAATGGAGGCAGTAGAATGTGGTGCTGCTGCCCTAGGAATTATCCTGGGTTACTACCGTCGAATTGTGCCGCTGCCAGAACTTCGTCAAGAGTGCGGAGTCTCTCGCGATGGCAGCAAGGCCGCCAATATCCTGAAAGCTGCTAAAGCATACGGACTCCAGGCTAAAGGCTTTAAAAAAGAGATCGAGCAACTTCAAGACATACGTCCTCCTTATATTGTGTTCTGGAACTTCAACCACTTTTTAGTGGTAGAGGGAATTCGCAAGCGGCGAGTCTACCTGAATGACCCCGGCACTGGACCACGAACGGTATCCCGACAGGAATTTGACGAGGGATACACCGGAGTGGTGCTGGTTATGGAACCTGGCCTGGAATTCGTCAAAGGAGGTCGCAAACCTAGCTTGTTTTTAGCGCTGTGGGAACGGCTGCGAGGTGCTGCTGGAGCTTTAGCTTACTGTGTGCTGGCGGGATTCTTGCTGACGATTCCTGGTTTAGTGGTACCTGTATTTAGCCAAGTGTTTGTAGACGAAATCCTGGTTCAGGGGCGGCAACACTGGCTGCGCCCGTTGCTCATCGGTATGGTGATGACAGCGATACTCCAGGGACTGCTCACACTGCTGAGGTTGCGCTACCTGCGTCGCCTGAAGATTAAACTTTCTGTAGGGATGTCTAGCCGCTTTCTTTGGCACATCCTGCGCCTACCAGTTGGTTTTTACGCCCAACGATTCGCGGGAGAAATCAGTAACCGCACTAGTCTCAACGACCAAGTTGCTGATGTTCTTTCGGGGCAGTTGACGACTACGGTTATTGATGCCGTGATGGTGATTGTTTATGCGCTGGTTATGATCCAGTATGACCCGGTTCTGACTGCGATCGTGGTTAGCTTTGCTGCCGTCAATATCTTTATTTTGCAGTGGGTTTCGCGTCAGCGCATCGACACGAATCAACGATTGATGCAAGAGTATGGCAAAGCGGCTGGTGCGTCTATTTCCGCTCTTCAAAGTATCGAAACTCTAAAGGCATCTGGGTTGGAATCGGATTTCTTCTCCCGGTGGTCAGGGTACTACACTAAGGCAATCAATTCGCAGCAAGAATTGGGGGTTACCAACCAGATTTTCTCCGTCTTACCTACGCTTTTGTCAGCCCTCTCGTCCTTGGTTTTGCTGGTGATAGGCGGTTTACGGGTCATGGATGGACATCTTAGCATCGGGATGCTCATCGCCTTTCAAGGTTTAATGCAGAGTTTTCTGCTGCCAGTCAACAATCTCATCAGCTTTGCCAGTACTCTCCAGGAACTAGAGGGCAATTTGATTCGCTTGGATGATGTACTGCGTAACCAAACCGATCCGCAAATAGAAGGCAGGAGTCAGGAGTCAGGAGTCAGGAGGCAGAAGTCAGGAGGCAGAATTTCAGGAGTCAGGGAGGTAGAATCGCCTAGTTCCTGGCTTTTAGCTCCTGACACTTGCCGTCTACAAGGGTATGTCGAGTTGCAGAATATCACTTTTGGTTATAGCCGAGTCGATCCTCCCTTGATTGAAAACTTTAACCTTAAAGTCTTGCCCGGACAGCGAGTGGCTTTGGTAGGCGGCAGTGGTTCTGGCAAGTCTACTGTTGCCAAGCTGGTGAGTGGGCTTTACGATCGCTGGTCAGGAGATATTTGCTTTGATGGTAAACCCAGAAACCAGATTCCGCGACAAGTTCTGACGAATTCCGTAGCCATGGTAGAGCAGGATATCCTGTTGTTTGGCGGCACCGTCAGGGAAAACTTGACCCTTTGGGATGCTACGGTACCGGAGAAAAACTTAGTACGGGCTTGCCAGGATGCTGCTATCCACGATGTTATCCTCTCGATGTCTGGTGGATACGATGCCCAGCTGATAGAAGGTGCGGCTAATTTAAGTGGAGGTCAACGGCAGCGGTTGGAAATTGCCAGAGCTTTGGTGAACAATCCCTCTGTCCTGATTATGGATGAAGCCACCAGCGCTTTAGATGCTGAGACGGAAAGAATTATTGACGAAAATCTGCGGCGTCGAGGGTGCACCTGCTTGATTGTGGCACACCGATTAAGCACTATCCGAGACTGTGATGAAATTATTGTTCTCGATCGCGGAAAGGTCGTGCAACGAGGTACTCACCAAGCCTTATGGAAGGTAGATGGCGTGTACTCGCGACTGATTCGCACAGAAGGTGAAGCACTTTAAAGTTGTTTGTTGTTTGTTGTTTGTTGTTTATTGTTTGTTGTTTGTTGTTTGTTGTTTGCTTGCCCTGAGCTTGGTCGTTGCGGTTGTTTGTTGATGCTCGACAACTGATGACTAAAAACTTGATGTGAATTCTTAAATTTGAACGCAATAATTTTGAATTATGACTTCAACAACAGTCAGAGATTTACAAGGTAAATTTTACAGAATTAATGGCAATCAACCGATTTTGCTAGATGACCCAAGAGATGTTTGGGTGGTTCAGTTTGGTTCTGTTGCGTTATTTGCTGTCACGGTTAACAAGGGTGTCGTTGAAGGGACTCGCCGTTATCTATTCAGTGCTAAAGCCGGAGAGGCACTTTTTGGAACGGTTTCTAGTTCTAGTAACCAATACCGCCAGATTTTGGCAGTGCCGATTGGGGAGACAGAACTCCTGAAGGTAGACCAAGAATCCTTTAGGGCGTTAGTCGCTAACGCCGATGCTAGAGTGGTTGGCTGGGTAGAGGGCTGGATTAAACAACTCGGTTGTGTACTCTCCGATATCCCAACGCCAGCCATTCAGGTGAGGACTCAAGGACAAGCGCGATTTTCCCTGATTGATGGTCAAACTCTCCAGCCGGAACCTGATACAGTTTTGTGGGTGCAGATTAAGGAAGGAATTGTCCGTTGGATGGGATTTCCAGAACTGACGATGGCGATCGCATCCGGCATTTGGCCGGTCAGTGACAAAATATGGTTGGAAGCTGAAGGCGCGGTTCAGCTTGCCACTAAAACAACCTCCACATTGCAGGAACCAGAACTCCTCCTTGAGGGGGTTTCCCAACTTCATACTCAGCTGCTTCAGTGCATTCACCTCCTACAGGAGCGAGAGCTCTCCCGAGAACTTCAGCGACTTCAGGAACAAGAGCGACTCAATCGTCAAGTCACAGCCGAAGCTCTGGGTGAACTAGCATCGACACTAGGAAGCCAAGAAACAGAATACTTCCTAGACGATTCACTGATGTTAGTGGCTGCTGGTGCAGTAGGCAAGGCTCTGGGTGTGCCCATCCGTCCTCCTAGTAGCTCAGAAGACCTCAAGCGACTCAAGGAGCCACTTGAGGCAATTATGCGGGCTTCCAGAATTAGGATGAGGCGGGTTTTGCTACGCGACAACTGGTGGAAGAAGGACTGTGGCCCTTTAGTCGCTTCTACGAAACAGGACAATCGACTGGTTGTGCTGCTGCCCATTTCAGCTACTCGCTATGAAATCTTTGACCCAGCCCTGGCGACTCGTATTCCTGTAGATGCTCGCAATGCCTTGACATTAGCTCCAGTTGCTTATATGTTTTATCGGTCTTTGCCCGATAAGGCTCTCAAAGCATTGGATTTAGTGCGGTTTGCGCTGAAAGGTCGTGTCAGAGATTTGGTAATCATTCTCTTGACTGGTATTGCTGCCACCCTGCTGGGAATGCTTACACCTCAGGCTACTGCTATTTTGATTGATAACGCGATTCCAGATAGCGATCGCGGATTATTGCTGCAAGTCGGAGTAGGTTTGTTGGCTGCTGCCATTGGAACGGCGCTGTTCCGTCTAGGGCAAGGGTTGGCAATTCTGCGGGTGGAAACGGTTTCAGATGCTTCTACCCAAGCTGCCGTGTGGGATCGTCTGCTGAATCTACCAGTATCTTTTTTCCGCCAATATACAACGGGTGACCTTCAATCTCGCGTTACATCAATTAGTCAAATTCGTCGCCAACTCGGCAGCACAACTGCAATCAATATTGTTAGTGCTTTGTTTGCCTTGCTGAATTTGGGGCTTTTGTTTTACTACAGCGTCAAATTAGCTTTAATTGCGATCGCGGTTTCTTTAATTGCGATCGCGGTTACCAGTATTTCTGGCGTATTCCTCCTCCGTAAAACTCGTCCACTGCTGGAACTACAGGGAACTATCTTTGGGCAGACGGTGCAGTTAATCAATGGAATTTCTAAGCTTCGTGTCGCTGGCGCAGAGGAACGTGCTTTCGCCTCCTGGAGTAAAAACTATAGTCGGCAAGTTAAGCTCAATCTCAGCACACAGTTCATTGAAGATGGCGTCGTACTCTTCAATACAGTGATGCCCACGCTGACTTCTGGGATACTCTTCTGGTTTACTATCCAACTGCTGACGGAGGCTCAAACTTCAGGTAATGCTGGGCTATCAATTGGCACATTCCTGGCTTTCAATACGGCCTTTGGTACCTTTATTAGAGGAGCCACAGATTTAAGCAATATAGTAACAGGCGTATTGCAAGTCGTGCCTCAGTGGAAACGTGCTCAGCCCATTCTGGAGACTATACCAGAAGTGGACTTGAGTAAAGCTGACCCTGGAAAACTCAAGGGCAGAATCACTGTAGACCATGTTACCTTCCGCTACCGAGATGATGGCCCTTTGACACTGGATGATGTGAGCATCCATGCAGAACCTGGAGAGTATATCGCTCTTGTCGGAGGATCTGGAAGTGGTAAATCTACTCTCTTCCGATTACTACTGGGATTTGAGGCTTCTGAGTCGGGGACTATTTACTATGATGGTCAAGACTTGTCAGGGTTGGATGTTAACGCCGTGCGCCGACAGATGGGTGTTGTCCTGCAATCGGGACGAATTATGTCCGCCAGCATTTTTGACAACATCGCTAGTGGTGCCCAGATTACGCTGGATGAAGCCTGGGAAGCGGCTCATATGGCTGGGTTTGCTGAGGATATTGCCACCATGCCGATGGAAATGCACACGGTAATTAGTGAAGGGGGAGGAAATCTCTCTGGGGGACAACGACAACGACTTCTGATTGCTAGGGCGTTGGTATTGAAGCCTCAAATTTTGCTATTTGATGAGGCTACTAGCGCTCTAGATAATAGAACTCAGGCGATTGTCAGTGAAAGTTTAGACAAACTGCAAGTTACTCGAATTGCGATCGCCCACCGACTCAGCACCATCCGCAACGCTCATCGCATCTACGTGCTTCAGGCCGGTCGAGTCGTGCAGCAGGGCAGTTTTGAGACACTCGCTTCTCAGGAGGGACTGTTTGCTCAGTTGATGGCTAGACAGATGGCATAACTAGGAAGGATGAGGGATGAGGGATGAGGGATGCTATGTTCGACGTAAGGAGCGTCAGGATGAATACGCCAATAGCCCCATAAATAATGGTGCTTGAAATATTGAAAATTTCTTTTCTTCA
>DALYIW010000219.1:0-9269 GCA_031970155.1 Coleofasciculaceae cyanobacterium CTOTU46601
GGCTTCTTTAGGTCAGCTGATGGCGGGAGTTGCTCACGAAATTAATAATCCCGTCAGCTTCATCTACGCCAATATTGCTCCTGCGACGGAGTATACAAACGATCTGTTACGCCTGATCGAGTTATATCAGCAACACTACCCTCATCCAGTTGCAGAGATTGCTCAACAACGGGAAATCATCGATCCAGATTTCATAGTAGAAGATTTCCCTAAACTGCTAGCGTCGATGAAGATTGGAGCCGAACGAATTATTGAGATTGTCGTGTCTTTACGGAACTTTTCTCGTGTCAATGAAGCAGAATGTAAGCGGGTGAATATACATGAAGGCATCGATAACACCCTACTCATATTACAGCATCGCTTGAAACAACAGCCCCATCGTCCTGAAATACAAGTGATTAAAGAGTATGGTCAATTGCCTCAAGTAGAGTGTTACCCAGGTCAGCTGAATCAAGTATTTATGAATTTACTTAATAATGCAATTGATGCGCTCGACGAGCAGAATAAAGAACGCTCTATTGAGGAGATTACAACCTCTAATTATACTATTCGTATCCGCACCCGATTGCATGACAACAATAGTGTAGAAATTCGGATTTCCGATAATGGACTGGGGATGCCGAAAGAGGTGCAACAGAAAATTTTTAATCCCTTTTTTACAACTAAATCTGTCGGTCAGGGTACAGGTTTAGGGCTGTCTATTAGCTATCAGATTGTTGTGGAAAAACACTCCGGAAAATTGCAGTGTATTTCAGATCTAGGGCAGGGAACAGAATTTGTAATTTCTCTGCCAATTTGTCAGCGGAAGCTCCCCTAAAGGGGAGCTTCCGCTGGGTACATCCCACTTTTGTAAAGTTGTAGAGTGAGCCAAAGAACTCACTACTAGGTGTACTGTAACTAACCCACTAAAAATTCCTCCTTGTCCCCCTTGTCCCCCTTGTCCCTCTTATCTCCCTTATCCCCTATACTGTCTAGTCTCAAAGTTAGAGAACAGCTGCTGCATAGCTTGTACATAAGGCACTAAACGGTGCATTGGTTCTGGCTCCATGCGCGTCAAAAGCTCTTCTACCAAAAGCTGTAGCACTTGTCGAACGAGTTCCCACGACACGTCTATACAGGGAAAAACCTTGAGACACATCGGAATCAGTTCCTGTTCCACTGCCGTCATGCTTTCTTCTAAAACACATAACCAGAGGTAACCCTGGAACGTATCTAAGTCTCGAATCACAGATAGTGCTACTGCGCGATCGCTCAGTCCTCCGCGACGGCTACGATGAGTGAAATAAAGTTGGCTCGCTTGGCGATAGACAGTCTCCGCAATGTCCTGACTTAGAGGTAACATTTGCTGGACAAGGGCCAAGGTTGGCGAGTCGAGATGATGCTGTGCGGCGGCGGCGCAGACTCTCTGCCAGGGGATACACACTTGCTCTTCAACGAACTTGAAGTATGGACTGATCAACACTTGCTCTGGTGCAGTTAGTTGACTGAGAATAAACTGGTTGCAAAAGTGAAAGGGTGTGGAGATAAAACCCACAGCACAAGGGTTTTGAACTAATAGATATTGTTTTTGAAGTTCTAGTAGTACGGGATCGAGTTCTTTGGCGAGATGTTCTACTACTGGCATCTCTAGGGCAGGACTGACTAACAATGCGATCGCAGGAAGCGACTGCTGCTGGTAAATTTCCAGTATCTTCTCGTAAACCTGCTTTACAAAAAAAGTGAGGCTCAGTGCCTCACTCTGTTTTAAAACGTTAGGAATATAAGAGAACAGGGTATTAGTTTCTCCCCAAGCGATATCGTAATAAATTTGGAGACAACCTCGTACTTTGGTAACTGTTTCAACTCGTCCTGAAGGTAATGCAACTTCAACCAACTGCAAGATGGTTAAAAAGTCTTCTTCTATGTGGAGAGTTGACCAGTTCGGTATATAGCGGTCTGCCCATAGTTCAAGTAAGCGCTCCACTGAAGCACTGTTAGCCGGTCTTTTGTTGGTCATCATAATTTTTTCTGCTGGTGTTTTTACGAGATTTAGTTAATCTGGCTACTTCTCTTGAACGGTATGCCGCACAAATGTTTTCAACCTGAACACACGGTATGGCACGAGACCACAGCTCTTACCTTCCGACCTGCAAAAGCACTCTATTGAGAAGGGCTATATGTGTTTGCCAGGTCAATAGGAAAGATGAAGGATGAGGGATGAAGGATGAGGGATGAAGGATGAGGAAAAAGCACCACTATTTATTCATGAAGAAAATAATCTTCATTATTCAAAGCACCTTTATTTATGGGGTTATTCATGCTTCATGCTTCATGTTTCATGCTTCATACTTTGCTGGTCAAGTGTGCAAAGGTTATAGCAATTCCACCAAATGGAGAAAATGTAGCTGAGAGGGTGTCTAGAATAGTTAAACAATTGGACTGAATAAATACCTTAAATTAGCCTTGCCACTTTAGTAAAAAGATAATTGTTCCGTGGAGAATCAGCGGCGATCGCAATTTAATATCAGCGGACTTTTTTTCGCAATTGAAGCCAGAAAAAGTAGATGACCCTGATAGTGTCCAAATAGCAGGAACACTAAACTGCAACTGAAGGAACGAAGGAACAGTAGATACTGGTTTACTGTAATCGAGCTTGCCAGAAGTTAAACCTGTAAGACGTATTACAGCTTTTGTATTACACTTCCGGTGATTCTAGCAAAGGAAAGTAAAGTTTTACTAGGGATTAATGTATACTTTTATAAATTTATTTATAAAATTTTGTATTTATGGAGCTATAGATATTTTGGTTAATTATTGATAGGTGGAATATATGTACTATATGGACATGTCTTTACCGCATATACTGAAAATTGTCAATAACTTTCCTGCATTCGGTCAGCCATCCTTGCGAGTGACCTTTGAAGGAGCATTCGGTGATTGTTCTGTTTTCCTTACCAATACAGGTTCAAAAGGAAATTGGCGAAAGTTCTGAAATACAAACAACCAACAACCAACAACCAACAACCAACACTCGCGTAATCCTATGTACTTTAATCGTGAGATGAGTTAACTATCTTTCATCCCTGAGGATGGTCATGCTAACCTGTTGTGAATTGTTACAGTGAACACTTGTACCACTGAAAAAAGCCAGTAAAGCCAGCGCCTATGGTGCATATCAAGCGGGTAGAACTCACCAACTTCAAATCTTTCGGCGGCACGACAGCAATTCCTTTACTGCCGGGATTTACAGTTGTTTCTGGCCCGAATGGCTCAGGAAAGTCAAATATTTTAGATGCTCTGCTCTTTTGCCTGGGTCTGGCTAGTTCCAAGGGAATGCGAGCTGAACGTCTCCCCGATTTAGTTAACCACGACAAAGAACGTCGCGGCACCGTCGAAGCTAGCGTCACCGTCACTTTTGATTTATCAGAAGTCACAAGTCAGGAGTCACAAGTCAGTAGCCACGAACAATTGATAACAAACAACCCTTCGACACTTCGGCAAAGCTCCACTTCGACTCTTCGGCAAGCTCAGAGCATCGCAGGCTCAGCGACCGTGCAGGCAAGCTCAGGGCAAGCCGAACAACAAACAACAAACAACAAACAACAAACAACCAATAACGAATGGAGTGTAACTCGACGGTTGCGGGTTACTCAGCAAGGGACTTACACCTCGCAGTACTATATGAACGGTGAATCCTGTAACCTTAGTGAACTTCACGAACAGCTCAACAAGCTGCGGGTTTATCCAGAAGGCTACAACGTGGTGCTACAAGGGGATGTCACTAGCATTATTTCGATGAACTCGCGAGAGCGTCGTGAGATTATTGATGAGTTGGCCGGTGTGGCAGCTTTTGATCGTAAAATTGTTCAGACTAGGGAAACTCTGTCTCAAGTCAAGGAGCGGGAGGATAGCTGTCGAATTATCGAAAAAGAGTTGATGGCTCAGCGCGATCGCTTAGATTCTGACCGCACTAAAGCAGAGAAATACCAAAAAATTAGAGCGGAAGTCCTGGAAAAGCAGCTGTGGGAAGCCGTACTTAAATGGCAACTGCTTCAACACCAAGAATCAAAACTCCGGGATCAGATCGAAACAGGCGACAGAGAAGAAGCCCAGCTTACCTGCCAACTTACCGCACTAGAAACCCAAATCAGCCAAGCCACTACAGAACTCAAGCAACTTGATGCTCGTGTTAAAGCGTTGGGAGAAGAAGAACAGGTAGCAGTAGCCTCAACCCTTGCTACCCAAGAAGCCGAACGGCGTCAGCTTTCCATCCGGCAACGGGAACTTGAAGAAAACCTTCAACAAACTGAAGCCAACCTCAAAAAGACACAAGAGGAAATTCAACAGCACGAACAAAGCCTGCAACAGCTGAAACAACAACAGGAGATTGTCGAAACACAAGTTATTGCCACTCGCGCCTCAGAACGAGACGAAGCTCAAGCAGCGCTAAATAAGAATCGGGAACAAGCCAATGCGATCGCATCTGCCTCAGAAGCCTGGGTACAGCAACAAACCGCCCTCAACCGTCAAATCGAAACATTACTTCAAACCCTTGACCCTCATCGCACAGAGCAAGCTCAATTGCAAGAGCGTCACAACCAGCTAAGTCGAGTTATTGAAGAACAAACCCAGCTGTTGCAAACCGTAGAGCCAGAAATTGCCACCAAACAAGCTCAAGCCGCCGAGTTAGAGACACAGCTGGCAGTTTATTCTCAAAGCATCCAATCCCTAGCCCAATCTCTAAGCACAGCAGAACAAGAGCTACAACTTCAGCAGCAGACTCAAACTAGACTGCTATCCGAACAACGCGACAAACAACGCCAACTCGATAAACTAGAAGCCCAAGCCCAAGCCGAACAAGAAGCCCAAGGCACCTACGCCACCAAAGTTATTTTACAAGCGGAAATACCAGGTGTTTGTGGATTAGTCGCTCAACTTGGTCGAGTTGAACCTCGCTACCAGCTAGCCCTAGAAACAGCAGCTGGGGCGCGTCTGGGAAATTTGGTGGTCGAAGACGATAGCATCGCGGCAGCAGGAATTGAACTGCTCAAACAAAAACGTGCGGGTAGAGCGACATTCTTACCCCTCAACAAAATTCAACCATCCAGATTTACCGAAATTGCTGCCTTGCGCTATGCCAATGGCTTCATCGACTACGCCGTTAACCTGATTGACTGCGAACCCCGCTACAAAACAATCTTTGCCTACGTTTTCGGCTCTACAGTGGTCTTTGAAAGCCTTAATGCTGCTCGTCCTTATCTAGGTCAATACCGTATGGTTACCTTAGAAGGCGAAATCCTAGAAAGTAGTGGTGCGATGACTGGGGGGAGTAGCAGCCAACAACGTTCGGGGTTACACTTTGGCACCAGCGATGCGGCTGAATCTGCCGAGTTTGCGGCTTTAAGAAATCGTCTTCAGGAAATTGAGCAGATTTTAGCTCGTTGTGGTGAATTCATTGAGCGGGCATCAGCATCGGTAAAACAACTAACTCAAGAACTGACGGAAGGAAAGGCAAAACGTTCTGAAACTCAGTTGCGATTGGAACAGATAGGTAAAGAAATTAAGAGTTTAACAGCTCAACAAGAACAAGTGCGATCGCTTCTGGCAAAAAACACCCAAGAACTCGCTACCGCTCAACAACGCCTGCAAACTCTCAATATCGATTTACCCACTCAAGAAGCCCAATTGCAAGAGTTGCGCCAACAACTAGCCCAACTAGAGCAATCTCAAACCCCTAACGAGTGGCAACAAATTCAGAAGATTATCAAAGAGTGGGAAACTCGGTTAAATGAGTGCGAACAAGCGCTTCGGGCATCGGAGAAACAACTCGTTGACTTGGAAAATCAGCAGCAGCGCACGACTGAAAAAATTACAGAAGGCTACCGACGAGTCGCAGAATACCAAACCCAACATCAGTCGGTGCAGGAACAACGGGAAGCCGTTAGAGTTCAGTTGGTCGTAATTAGTGAAGAAATTAGCAAAACTCAGCAATTGTTGAGCCAACTCGAGCAAAAATTAGGAGAAGCCAAACAAGAACGCGATCGCGCCGAAGCGCACTTACGAGAACGACATCTACAACAGCAACAACAGTCCTGGCAACGGCAAAAACTCCAAGAAACCCAATTAGCAAGACGAGAAGAACTTACCACTCTACAAACGCAACTCACCCTCCAACAAGCCGAGTTACCCGATCCCCTGCCAGAATTACCAGAAAATTTCCCATCCTCAACCTCCAACCTTCAACTCCAACTAGAACAACTACAAAAAGACATCCGGAATGGTCAGAAACGCCTTCAGGCAATGGAACCTGTTAACATGCTGGCACTAGAAGAATACGATCGCACCCAAACTCGCTTGTCAGAACTTTCTGAGAAATTAGCGACTCTGGAAGCCGAACGCACCGAACTTTTGCTGCGAGTTGAAAACTTCACCACACTGAGATTTCGAGCCTTCAAAGAAGCCTTTGACGCCATCAACCAAAACTTTCAAACCATCTTTGCTGAACTCTCTGATGGCGATGGTTACCTGCAACTCGATGACCCAGAAGACCCCTTCAACGGTGGTCTTAACCTCGTTGCTCACCCCAAAGGCAAACCTGTACAGCGGCTAGCTTCCATGTCAGGGGGCGAAAAATCCCTAACTGCTCTGAGCTTTATCTTTGCCCTCCAACGCTATCGCCCTTCGCCATTCTATGCATTTGATGAAGTTGATATGTTCCTCGATGGGGCAAACGTCGAGCGATTAGCTAGAATGATCAAACAACAGGCTACTCTCGCACAGTTTATTGTTGTAAGTTTACGCCGACCAATGATTGAGTCTTCCGAACGCACTATCGGTGTTACACAGGCCAGGGGAGCGTATACTCAAGTATTAGGGTTAAAATTACCGCCAAAAAGCGTCATTCGGTAGATTAAAATTTCAGAATTTAGCGTTCAATAATATAGATATTCCAGCAGGAGTCGAGATCAGGACTGCGAGACATAATGACAACTGAACAAATTCGTCAACGCTCCGATATTTTAAACACTCCAGTGATTACTCTTGATAACGCCAAGCGCTTAGGAGTCGTCAAGGAGCTACTTGTAGATATTGACCGACGTGAGATTGTCGCGCTAGGTCTGCGAGACAACTTGCTCTCGCTTGCTGGGATGCCAAAATACATGCTCCTTAGCAGCATCCGACAAATAGGTGATGCCATCCTAGTTGACGATGAAGACGTGATTGAAGATGTTGACGTCGAAGCCTACAGCAACCTCGTCAACAGCGAAGTCATTACAGAAACCGGTGAACTGTTAGGTCGGGTACGCAGCTTCAAGTTCAATATCGAAGACGCCAAAGTTTCCTCGCTGATTATTGCTTCTTTGGGGTTGCCACAAATTCCCGACCAGGTTATCAGTACTTATGAGCTGCCAATTGACGAAATTGTCAGTTGTGGGCCAAATCGCTTAATTGTCTTTGAAGGAGCTGAAGAGCGGCTTATTCAATTGACCGTAGGTGTTTTGGAGCGCTTAGGTGTTGGCAGACCCCCTTGGGAGCGCGAAGAAGAAGAAGGCTACTATCAGCCAGCAGCCCGCCCAGAGAATCAACTGGGAACCGGGATTCCCGTTCGTACTCCCATATCCCAACCGATTCAAGCGGCTACACCTGTCCAAGATAACTGGGATGAGGACTGGCAAGAGCCAGAACCAGAGCCATTGCCTCTGCGCCGACAAGCACCACAGCCAAGGTACGCCCAAGAAGAACTGGAAGAAGATGACAACTGGGGTGATGAAATGGTTGATGCGCCCAGGCTTAATCGCTACGAACAACCAACCTATAACCAACGTCAGTCCTACAGCAAAGACTACGACGACTACGATGATGATGAACTTGAGGGTGATGCCTGGGATGATGAGGTAGAGTCTGAGCCTTACAAAGCTCCGAAAGTCAACATTCCCGAAAAGACCAAAGCTCCAGAATATGAAGAAGAAACGGGTTACTAATCCGTTAAACTACTTCACGGAGTTAACAAGTCTTAGTTATCGCTGCGTAATACAGTTGGAATCCCCCGCTATACCGTTCATGTTAGCGGGGCTTGTTGCCACGCACCCTATAATCTAGCCAAAGGCAAAACGTTTGTCAGGTAGAGTTATGGCAATTCGGCAGCGACGTTACAGCAAACAAGAGTTGGCTCGGCGCGGGCAGGAACTCTATGAGTCTGGAATTTGGCAGCAAGTCGAAGCTGGTAACGAAGGCAAAATCGTCGCGATCGACATTGAAACTGGGAACTTTAAGACTGGGGCTACACTAACAAAGCCTGTCTGCACAGGCTATTAAGTGCATCTTCATCGAGAAATTGTATTAGTGTTTCACTACGGCTCTTATTAGTATAAAAAATAACATAAATTCTGCGATAAGTTCATCACTTTTCAGCAGAGGAGGAATGCTAGCAGCTGACTTGGTAATTTGTTTTTGATTGTTTCTAAAAAAATATTTTCCAACAAACAACAAACAACAAACAACAAACAACAAGTAACAAACAACACTCTATTTTGGCTGCTCTCGGTTTAGCTACTTTCAATACCTGCCGCAAATTTTCTGAGATACTCTTTACGCCAGCTAGCGTCTGCTTTGCGGTCAGTTGGCAATTCCAAAACTCGAATTCCCTCAGTAGGAAGTGGGTTTAATAACAGCTTCAGCTGCTCCCAAGACTGAATCAGCTGGTGTTCTACCCCATAAGTGACACACAACTGAGCAAAGTTAATGTTTTGCGGTGTGGCAAAGAATTCTTCAAAAGGCGGGTCAAACTTGGAGATAGGCAACATTTCAAAAATACCGCCGCCATTGTTGTTGATTAAGACAATGGTTAAATGACCGACAAATTTGTTTTTTAGTAAGAATCCGTTGGTGTCGTGCAACAATGCTAAGTCGCCAGTCAGCATCACACTGCTCTGATTATGGTGAGCAATGCCCAACGCTGTCGATAAAGTGCCATCAATACCGTTAGCACCGCGATTAAAAAACGGTTTTATACCAGTATTGTTAGGTTTCCAAAAGAATTCAACATCCCGTACTGGCATACTGTTGGCGATGAATAGCGGTGTCATCGGTGGCAGGATTTGAGAAAGTAACCAAGCGGCTTTACCTTCAAATAACTGACTCATCGAAACCATTTCCCGGTCAACTGATGACCTCACCTTAGCTTCAGCCTCACACCACATTTGAAGGTAGGAACTATTTTGGATTTTGGATTTTGGATTTTGGATTGAGGGACTAGGAATTTTCCCTCTCTCCCCCTGCTCCCCCTGCTC
>DALYIW010000219.1:9336-14374 GCA_031970155.1 Coleofasciculaceae cyanobacterium CTOTU46601
CCCCATCTCCCCAATTGTTCTACAGATATCCGCAAGTGAGTCGTTTTTCCGTGGAGGGGGTCGAGGTTGTGGTGGCTGGGGTCAATGATCCAGCGTCTCGGTTGTGTGTTATCCAACCAGCTTCGCAGTTCTTTACTGATGGGTAGTTCACCGATATGTATCACCAGGGTCGGTGTTAGGTGTTGCGCTAGTTCTGGGTTACGCAGGATGAGGTCGTAGGTAGAAATTAGATAGGGGTTGAGGTGGGCATAGTTTCTGACTGGGGAGAGTCCTTCGGCTAGTACAGGCCATTTTAAGGCTTTAGATAATTGAGCGATCGCTTCACAATACTCTCTAGGATTTTGAGGTTGAGCAGGACCTGCGATGATGATACCTTGCTGGCATTGCTGCCATTCTTGGCAGGGAATAGGGAGTCGGGAGTCGGGAGTCGGGAGTCGGGAGTCAGAATTGCTCAGGTGAGTGAAGAAATCTTCTAGTTGAAACTGAGATTTTAGGATTTCGGTATCAAATTGTGGTATCGGGGCAAGGGGGTCGCGGAAGGGTATATTGAGGTGTACTGGGCCAGGGACAGGCAAAAGCGTTAGTGAAGCGCCTCCAAAGGAGGCTTGCTCCCAAGCATAAACAATAGTTTGCCGCAGATAACTCAGCATCCCAATTTCCACAGAAGGTACCGCTAACTCAGCTTGCCAGTTGGGATAATTGCCATATAACTTCAGTTGGTCAATGGTTTGCCCGGAATGACAATCCCGTAGTTCCGGGGGTCTATCTGCGGTCAAAACTAACAACGGCACCCGACTTTCTCTAGCTTCAATCACCGCCGGGTAGAAATTCGCACCCGCGGTTCCAGAGGTGCACACGAGGACGACGGGATATCCAGTTGCCCTAGCAATCCCTAAAGCAAAGAAAGCAGCAGAACGTTCATCTAGAACCGGAATCGCCTCTACTGCGTCTATTTGGTTTTGTTGAGCAAAAGCAACAGTTAGAGGAGTTGAACGCGATCCCGGACAGATAATTGCTGTGGTCAATCCCAGACGCTTCAAGGTTTCCGCCAGGATAGAAGCCCAGACGGTATTAATGTTACGAAAATCTATCGGCATTACTCATTATCCAAAACGGGAGTCGGGAGTCGGGAGTCGGGAGTCGGGGAAAGCCAACAAGTCTCTTACCCATTACCTATTACCCCTTCTTCTTGCAAAGAATTTGGGTCTGGGAATCTAATTCTAAATTCTGTTCCTCGGCTTTGATCAAGTTCAATTTCACCGTTGATTTGGTAAACTAAAGCATCGACTAACTTAAATCCTAATGATGTACTATTAGGAAAACTTGGTGGTTCTTTTAGTTTCACACCATCATTTCCAACAACCAAATTAAATTGATTATATTTTTCATTTGAATCAATTACTTCGACTGAGTTAAATTCTATCCAAATTGTTCCTATTTCATTATCGGGAAAGGCATATTTCAAGGCATTTGAAACCAGTTCATTGATAATTAATCCACAAGGTATAACTGTATCAAGATTTAAGTAAATCTCATCGACTTTGATTTGCCAAGTAATATTGTTGGAATTAATAGGGTAGGTTTGTAGTAAATAACCGGTTAAAGTGTAGATGTAGTCAGCAAACTTTACCCTAGCTAAGTTTTCTGATTTGTACAGTGTTTGGTGGATTAGTGCGATAGACTTAACGCGGTTCTGACTTGCTCGAAAAACCTCTAGAACGAGTGGTTCTTGAATGTATTGAGATTGAAGGTCAAGCAAACTGGAAATGATTTGCAAATTGTTTCTAACTCGATGATGAACTTCCTTCAATAACACTTCTTTTTCTTGCAATGAGGCCTTGATTTTTTCTTCGGCTCGTTTGCGCTGGCTGATATCCACAGAAGTGCCCATTGTCCCGATAATGTTACCAGCATCATCATGGAGCCTAATAATATTGCAGCTTACCCAAAATAGCGTGCCGTCTTTACGTACACATTCTGCTTCATACTGAAAAACAGATTCACCAGCTAGGATACGCTCTAACATTTCCCGATCTTTTTGTGCCTGTTCGGGAGTTACGAACTCGCTGAAGAATCGCCCAATCATTTCTTGTGGTTCATACCCATAGATTTGCCTAACGGCTTGATTGACAAAGGTTATCCGTCCTTCAGTATTGACCGACCAAATCACGCCCTGAGAGGTCTCAACCAAGTTACGATACTTCTGTTCGCTAGCCCTGAGTGCAGCTTCTGTCTGTTCGCGCTCAGTAATATCTTCGGCAATTCCAGTAGCACGATAGAGTCTTCCCTGGGAGTCGTAAACTGGAAAAGCGCGATCGCATATCAAACGAACTGAATTATCCGGCTTGACAATTCGATAAACATATTCAACGGGTTCACCATGAATGAGTCGCTGATACAGAGTGAATACCTGAGCATGGTCTTCTGGATGAATCGCATCCATCCAGTTTTGAGATTTGTCATACAAAGGCTGTGGCGATCGACCCCAAATCTTTTCATAGGCCGGACTAACGTAGAGAGTCTTTTGTTCATCGAACGAAAACACCCAAAACACTGCATCAACATGTTCGACCAACTGGCAGAACCGTTCTTCGCTCTCGCGTAGGGCTGTCTCCATCTGTTTGCGGTCTGTAATCTCGGTAGAGATGCCGCAAGTTGCATAGGGAGTGCCAGCCGCATCATAGAGAGGAAACTTGAGCGAAATGAACGTATGTAGCCCATCTGGCCCAGGGAAAACCTCTTCTAACTCTACAGGTGTTCCAGCGTATAGTGTGGCCTGGTCGCTGATTCGGAAAGTCTCTCCAAGTTCTTGTGCCCAGATATCGTAGTCCGTCTTGCCAAGCACCTGTTCTTGGCTTAAGCCGCTCACGACTTCGCAGTAATGATTCAATAGCATATATCGTCCCGACAAATCCTTCACGTAGATGCTGATCGGGGCAGTATCTAGAATGGCTTGCAGGAGTTGTTGACTTTCCTGTAGTGCCTTGTGTGTCTGCTTGAAGTCCGTCACATCACGGGCGTCGGTAATACTCTCCAGGATAGTCGTTGTTTGTTGATGTAACTGTTGCTGTTGCTCAATTTGTTCCGTTGGCGCTGCTAGAGCAAGTTCTGCTTGATAGATAGCTATCCCACAATGGTTAGCAACCGACTGCAAAAAAGCGATCGCTTCATCAGTCCATGTTCGTTCTTGTTCCCATTGATGTAACAAAATTCCGCCCCAGTAGGACTGCTTGGACACAATTGGTACAAGCACAACCGAGTGAACTTGGCATTGCCCAGCCTCTATTGGGATTTCTGAGGTGATGTTAGTGTCTTCAAGACGAGAGATTACTACAGGTTGCCCTTGAGCCAATTCTGCTACGTGGCGCTGGTAGAGAACACAGTACCTATCCATCAGGCTACCCGGTTCAATGCCAGCGTGGCTGACGTGACGCACTACAGGTGCTGAGTGAGAATTCGATTGTAAGATCAGGCAACGACTAACTTGAAGCGTTTCCGGCAACAAATCAACAATTGTTTGCAGCACCTCATCTAGTGCTACTACTTGATTCATAACCTGAGCAATGCGATTGATTGTCTCTACTTGCCGAACTTGTTGCTGAAGTCTGGCAAGTGCTGCTTGTAGCTGCGTATGGCTGGCTTGAATCTGTTCTTCTAGCTTGGCATTGGTGTTGTGTTCCATATTTGGCGATGCAGTTGGCGAAGTTCTGAGAAAGCAATAAGCTTCCTAGAGCTGTTGTAGCCCAACCTAGCCATAAATGCAGGTTTCACAGCTCGACGGTTGATGGTTGACGGTTGACGGTTGAGATGCACCTACGCTGATATTAATTTAGATATACCAACTGATTCAGATATAAACTAATGTGCATAAAACATTGCATATTGTCGTGAAGCTTGCCTTCGAGTTAACTGTTGAGGATAAACCCGTTTACACTTAGCAGTCAACAAAAAGCGAGTAACTCAAGTACGCTCTTTTAAAAGAACAGCAGCTTATTTTATGATACTTGAAGCCGTTCTGCTCAATATAAAGTCTGGCTGTGAGCAAGATTTTGAAATAGCTTTTAAAGAAGCCTCTAAAATCATCTCTTCTATGAGCGGATATTTATCACACGAACTCCATAGATGCCTTGAGGTTAATGGAAAATACTTATTACTAGTTAGATGGGAACAATTAGAAGATCATACAATCGGCTTTAGAGAATCTCGTGAATATCAACAATGGAAAAAACTTCTACATCATTTTTACGAACCATTTCCAATAGTTGAACATTTTCAAAAGGTATATTTTGACTATTAACTATAGATTAAGTTGACTATTTTATCCTTACTTGTCGAGGCAATCATACTTTCAGCGAAACTCAAACAACTTGGTTAAGGCAAAAGAGAAATGCTTAACTTGAAGACGAGATACCCGACTTCTCTAAGAAGTCGGGTATCTGAACCGCGTCTGGTGTTCTATAAATACTTACCAGAAGTTAGTTGTTAACGATTAACCACTAACAATTAGCGGCATACTTATTATTAAATCTGGGTTTTTTGTTGACAAGTTCTACGCACGTTGTTTGACAGCAGATGGCTTACTTGTAAAGCGGAGCAAAGTGGCAAGTAGAGCTACAGCAAAGGTGGAAGCACAGCTGAAAGTGAAGAAGGTTTCAAGAGGCGACATAGGAATATCCAGTTCTTTAGATGAACAAAGAAGTCGTACTATTAGTTTTTATATCAGCCGTTCCAGGTGCGAGATAGTGAATTTGACAAGATTAGAGTTATTGAAATTAATTAAGTATGTACTCAAAGCTTGAAACTAAATCCTGGCAAGTATTCCAAAAAAGATTAGGGGTAGGGGTGCTAGTGTTTTTAGACTGGGGTTCTAGTATTTACAGGGTAGGGGGACTGGTATTCTTGCACTCAGTATCAAACTCAATCAAACCCTCAGCATAGGAGAGTTTTAGCGAATTTTTCTTGAGGACAAAACCTGTACTCAAACTAATGGGTAATGGGTAATGGGTAATGGGTAATGGGTAATGGGTAATGGGTAATG
>DALYIW010000220.1:0-3866 GCA_031970155.1 Coleofasciculaceae cyanobacterium CTOTU46601
ACGTTAGTCCGGGATGAGGGATGATAGCGCAGCGGGACGTTAGTCCGGGATGAGGGATGAGGGATGATAGCGCAGCGGGACGTTAGTCCGGGATGAGGGTACAAGCCCCGTTATTTATTAATGAAGAAAAAAAATTTTCATTATTTCAAGCACCATTAATTATTTATGGAGCTATTGGCACCTTCATTCTTCATCCTTCATCCCTCATCCTTCCTAATGATCCACCGGAAGAAAAATTTAGAAGCTAGAATCCAAGATAAGCCAGTCTCCTGGCTTTTTTAGTGGTTATGTGATAACTAAGCACGCATCAGCAAATCTTCATCTTGGTTTACTAGTTGTTAACCATAAACGGCACTCAAGAGCGAAAAACTCAATAATAGAGAGATTAACTAGCATCTACGTTGAGCTACCAGGCTTCAACACTCAAGCCTAACTTCGGTATTAATCCTTGTAGTAGATGAATATAGTTCCATTGCCTGAAAACGAAGTAGCACGGCTTGAAGCTTTAAACAGGTATCAAATTCTTGATACTCCTGCTGAACAGGTATTTGACGATCTCACCCGTCTAGCTGCTTACATTTGTGGCACCCCGATCGCATTAGTCAGCCTCGTTGACGAGCACCGTCAGTGGTTTAAGTCCAAAGTCGGGTTAGAAGCATCAGAAACACCTCGCGAACTGGCATTCTGCGCTCATGCGATTCTACAACCTGACGTCCCCTTAATCGTTCCAGATGCACTGAAAGACGATCGCTTTGCCACGAATCCTTTAGTCACCGACGAACCCAATATTCGATTTTATGCAGGTGCACCGCTGATTACCCCTGATGGGTGTCCTTTGGGGACAATTTGTGCGATCGATCGCATCCCACGAGAACTCAGCGACGAACAGATAGAAGCATTATACGCCCTCAGTCGTCAAGTAGTCTCGCAGCTAGAGTTGCGCCGCAGTTTAGCCGAAGTTACCCGCGTCACGGCTGTTGCTGAACAAACACAAGCCAAACTGCATCTGTGGCAAGAGCAGTTTGAAATGAATTCCCTTTTAAAGAAACTCCTCGTCTCGCGCCATATCGAGTACTTGGCACTAGATCGGGATTTGCTGATTCTAGGACATTCCGAAGGCATCCAACGGTTTGCCGATGCTCCTGATGAGGTGATACCAGGAAACGATGTTTGCCTTAGTTTCCCCGAACTTCTAGGAATGGAAGAAGAACTAAGCGCCGTACTGCAAGGACAGCAGAGTTCTTTCGAGTTAAAAAGCATTTCTCGGTCAGTAGAACCTAACTCGACGCTTCTATATATAGACCTTTATGCTGTCGAGTACCCAGATGAACAATCGTCTTCAAATAAATTACTGCTTCTATTTGAAGATGTAACAGAAAAGATGGTTTTGCAACAAAACTTACTACAGAGAGCTAATGAAGCAAACTTCTTGGCGAGTACTTTGGCTATCAGCAAAAACTATCTTGATAAAATTCTGACCTTTATGGCAGAGGCGTTATTTGTCACTAATAGCGCCGGAATCATCAAAAGAGTCAATCAAGCCGCTCAAAATTTGCTGGAGTATAGCGAAGAAGAATTAATTAACCAGCCAATTTCAGCAATTATTCCTGATGAGTCGCTTTCATTGCAATCTTTTGATCAGCCTCTGTCAATCAGTCATATTTTGAGCAATATAGAAGTTATTTGTCATAGCAAAACAGGCAAGAAGCTTGCTATTAGCTTTTCCTGTTCAGCCATTAAAACTAACAACAAAGAATCATTTGATTTTGTCTATATCGGGCGGGATATCACTGAACGTAAAAAAATAAGGGCAGCTTTACAGGAAAGTGAATCTAGGCTGCGCTCAGTAATGGAAAACAGTACAGCGGTAATCTTTATCAAAGATACTGAAGGTCGCTTTCTCTTCATTAACCCTCAATTCGAGAAGCTTTTTAACATAACCAATGAACAATTTAAGGGCAAGACTGATTACGATTTGTTTGACCCAGAAATAGCTGATGCTGTTCGTGAAAATGACCGCCAGGTTCTCACCAGTCTAGCTCCGTTGGAAGCGGAGGAAGTTGTTATGCAGGACGGGGAACTGCATACTTATATGTCAGTCAAGTTTCCTCTGCTCAATACTCAGTCTGGTCGTCCATATGCCATCTGTGGCATGGCGTCGGACATTACAGAGCGCAAACGAATTGAACAAGAGCTTCAGAAAATTACTCGACTGCAAAAAGCGATTTTGGATAGTGCCAACTATGCAATTATTTCCACCGATCGCAGCGGCATCATTCAAACCTTCAACGCGGCGGCACAACAATGGTTAGGTTACACAGCCGAAGAAGTGGTGGGCAAAGTAACTCCATCGAGTATTCATGACGTTGATGAGGTAATGAGAAGGGCACAAGTTCTTTCAACAGAATTGGGTGAAGAAATAGCTCCTGGATTTGAAGTTTTTGTAGCTAAACCTCGTCGGGGAATACCTGACAAACATGAGTGGACTTATATCCGCAAAGATGGTTCGCGCTTTCCCGTGCGACTTTCGGTAACGGCGATGCACGATGAACACAAGAACGTTACAGGATTTTTGGGTGTAGCAAGCGATATTACTCTCATCAAACAAGCCCAAGCAGCAAGGCAAGAGAGCGAAGAACGCTATCAAGATTTGTTTGAAAACGCTAACGACTTAATTCAAAGTGTGTCGCCAGAAGGAAAGATTATTTATGTTAACCGTGCTTGGCGAGAAATATTAGGATACAACGAAGCAGAAATCGCCAACCTTTCAGCGTTTGATGTTATTCATCCCGACTGTCACGCCCATTGTATGGAGGTATTTCAGCGCGTGATGGCTGGGGAAAAAATTGATGATGTTGAGGTCGAGTTTGTTACCAAGCAGGGTAGAAAAATCATGCTGGAGGGAAGCGCGAATTGTAAATTTGTAGAGGGGCGTCCCGTTGCGACTCGGACGATTTTCCGCGATGTTACTGAGCGCAAACAAATCGAGCAAGAACGGCAAGAAAGTACTTCAGTCCTCCAATCGCTGTACCACCTAGCTACTAATCCGCAACTTAGTTTAAATCAACGCTTGCAAGATTTGCTGTCTCTTGGGTGTGAGTACTTCTGTCTCGATTACGCCTTGCTGGCTAAAGTTGAGGGCAACTATTGTGAAGTCTTCGCTGCACAAATACCGGATAATTCTGTAACAGCTGGGTCTGTCTATGACCTTACAAAAGCTTATTGCTTGGAGGCTGTGCAGCAGTCCGAACCTCTGTGGATTGAACACGCCAGTGCTAGTGATTGGTGCAATCATCCCGGTTATGACTACTTCAAAATGGAAAGCTACTTTGGCATGAGAATCCTGGTAAACGAAAATGTCTATGGCGTTCTTTGCTTCTGTAGTAAGGTTCCTTCATCTCGTCAGTTTCGTTCTGTGGACAATGATCTGTTGAAGCTGATGGCACAGTGGATTGGCAGTGAACTAGAACGTCACTTCGCAATGGAGGCGATCGCACGACTACAACATCAAAACGAGTTAATTTTAAATACAGCAGGTGAAGGCATTTATGGGATTGACTTGAAGAAACGCTGCACCTTCATCAATCAGGCAGCTGCAACAATGCTGGGATACGAGCCACAGGAAGTATTAGGCCTGAATTCACACAATTTAATTCACCACACTCACGAGAACGGAGAACCTTATCCCATCCAGGCGTGCCCTATTTATCAGACTCTCAAAACTGGACGGAGTTACCGTGTGGATAGCGAGGTTTACTGGCGAAAAGATGGAACGAGTTTTCCGGTTGAGTATGCATCCTATCCAATTGTCGAGGACGGAATAATTCAAGGCTCTGTTATCACATTCTCTGATATAACGGATCGCC
>DALYIW010000220.1:3880-10538 GCA_031970155.1 Coleofasciculaceae cyanobacterium CTOTU46601
GCGATTCGAGCAAGAAAAAACCGAACGGCTGTTGCTGAATATCTTGCCTAAACCAATCGCAGAGCGCCTCAAACAAGAGGAAAGTATTATTGCTGATAGTTTTGCCTCAGCTACCGTGCTGTTTGCCGATATTGTAGGCTTTACCCAGCTATCGGCTCGAATTTCACCGCCAGAACTGGTGATGTTACTCAATGTAATGTTTTCGGAGTTTGACACGTTGGCGGTGCGGCACGGGTTGGAGAAAATCAAGACGATTGGCGACGCCTACATGGTAGCGGGGGGTTTACCGATTGAGCGACCCGATCACGCCGAGGCAATTGCTGAAATGGCTCTCGATATGCAATTAGCGATCGCCCGCTTTAATGTCGAAAGGTGGATAGATTTGAGCATCCGGATTGGGATTAATACCGGGCCTGTGGTAGCTGGGGTCATTGGTTTGAATAAGTTTATTTACGATTTGTGGGGTGACACCGTGAATACAGCTAGCCGCATGGAGTCACACAGTCTACCTGGTTACATTCAGGTAACAGAAGCCACTAAAAAGCTATTAGAAGATAAGTATCAGTTTGAAGAGCGAGGTGCGATCGACGTGAAAGGGAAGGGGAAAATGTGTACTTATTTCCTCACTGGTCGAAAATCTGCTTTTCAACCAGTTACAAGGTTGAAAGGTTGGAATTATGACAATAGGGAGTAGGGAGTCGGGAGTCGGGAGTCGGGAGTCGGGAGTTGTAGAAGAGTTCTATAGCGGTTCTCAATTGAGTTGAACACAGTTTTTGTAGGGGCAAGGGTAAGCTGTTCGTCATTTAAACTTGATTGTCAATAATTGTGAAATTCTTGTAGTGCGACCATCTTGGTCGCTACTTATATCCAATTTAAATGCGTGACAGCTTATTATCCATTGGTGTCAACTTAAGGTCTGACGACTGGAAGGCTTCTGTTGGCGATTTGCGTAAGTCTTGAAAATGATGCATAGCCTTTCTTCCCCGACTCCCGACTCCCGACTCCCCACTCCCTATTTCCATAGAAGATGTTAGCTATACAGGCTTTGAGTGGTCTTCTAACGTCTCCAAGTTTCTAAGCAGACGAATAGCAGATCGATAGGCTTCTTCAGTCAATTCCTGGCGCTCTCCGCTATTTTCTACCACATCATCAACGATTAACCGCAAGAACCCCACGAGTGGATTGAGATGAGTGCGAATTTCATAAGAGGTTTGGATTAAAGAGTCATTAACAGCCGCTTGCATCATGTCCTCGGCATCTTGCTCAAATTGCATTGCGTACAGACGAGTGTAGTAGCCGCCTTTTCTGATCAACTCGTGATGAGTACCAATTTCTACCACTTGTCCTTTGTCCATCACCGCAATTTGATGGGCTTTGTGTATTGTGGAAAGGCGGTGAGCAATTACTACCGTGGTGCGATCGCGGCACAGTTCATCAATTGCCCGTTGCACCAGTTTCTCGGAAACCGTATCTAAAGCACTGGTTGCCTCATCCAAGATTAAAATATCTGGGTCACGAAGCAATGCACGCGCGATCGCAATTCGTTGTCGTTGTCCTCCTGATAATAGAACACCGCGATCGCCAATTTCTGTATCAAACTCTTGGGGTAACTCCGCGATAAACTCGTAAGCATTCGCTCGTTTTGCCGCTTCAACCACTTCATCGAAGCTGACATTCTCCACGCCATAGGCAATGTTGTTACGAACTGAAGTATTGAATAAAAACGTTTCTTGACTGACAATCCCCATGGATTGCCGAAGCGATCGAATGTTGAATTCCTTTAGATCTTTGCCATCTATCGTAATCCGACCCTCAACTGGGTCATAAAATCTCGGCAGCAAATCCGCCAGTGTAGACTTTCCGGCACCTGAACTACCGACTAAAGCCAGAGTTGTACCTTTCGGAACCCATAAATCAACCCTTGTGAGTACTGAATCATCATGACCTGGATAGGCAAAAGACACGCCTTCCAAACGAATTCCTTTTTCGATTTTTTTGTAAATACTTTGACCATTAGCCATGAAAGGTTTGTTGTCTCGCCGCAAAAAATCAGCAACGATTTCAGTACCAGGAGCCGTATTTGCAAAACCACTTCTTTGGCTATTCAATAAACTGACAATAGGAAGTAATCGGAAAAGCACATATAGATAAATCAATAATATTGTTGAAAGAGCCTCAATTTGCTTTAAGAAAAATGCTTTTCCTAAAAATACAATTGCTAAAATTGCTAAAGTTCCTGCAACTTCATTAATCGGCCCGATCGCATCATAGTTTGCTTGTGATTGCTGGTCTAGTCGTTCTCGTTCCTCAATGACTCGCTCTATGCGTTGAAACTCAAATTCTTCAGTACTAACAGATTTAATTAATCGTATACCTGTCAGAATTTCTAGTAAAGTAGTAGAATATGCTCTTGATTTTTCTGAGAGAATTTTGCCAAAACTTTTAGCCCGTTTGATTAAATATTGATTAATCAGGGTCACCATTAGCAGCAAGCAAGTAGAAGCTAAAGTTAATTTCCAAGAAATTGATATTAAAATACCAACATATACTAGAATCGTCGCTGATGTTGTAAATATGTTAATTGCAATCTGAATAGCAGCGGCGGCTCGCCCCACCTCGTTACTTATTTTGTTAATAATATCTCCTATTTTAGTTTTAGAAAAATAATCTAAATCCACTTCTAACAGTAACTTAAGCCCTTCTTTTCTAATATCTTTTACAAGGCTTCTTGATAAACGAGCAGAAACTATGGAATTGAAATAAATTGAAAGATTTTTAAAAATGATAAACAGGACAATTACCACAATCATGAGGGTAAGGTTATTTCCCCCATTGACCCTATCAAAGAAAGATAGAATTTTTTGAATAACTGGCGGTCCAGCTTGTAAACTTATATCTTCTTTACCTAAAAAGCCCAGTACGAAGGGCACAATAAGTGTTGTACTGACGCCATTAAATAAGGCAGTGGAAAAGCCAAGAAAGATAGTCAAAAGAATCCAGCCGGGATATCGAAGCGCGTAGCTCAGGAGTAACTGATTAGGAGACATAGGGTAGGTGCTGCTATGAACTAGAAGGCTGAGCTTTAAACAAACTTGCTGATTAAAGACCTGAAATTATCTTAGAAAGCCAGAGATTGTATCAATACAAAGAACCCGAAGATACCCCTACATTGAGAGAATGTTCTGGATATTGGCAGTGTCTAGATGTAAAAATATCCATTGATTATTTGAAAGTAAGTTGTTCAGGAGCGCTTGAAGCAACCAGATAACCAGTGTTACCTAAAATTTCTAGTATGTCACTAATGCCAATAGATAAAATCAGCTGAGTTATTTTGGTCATTGCCTTGCGAACGGTTAGTTTCAGAGATAACTGAGTTCGATAGGCTAGAGTGTCTTAAATAAAGAATCAATGAATCTTTGCTGTGTTGAGGGTGTTACTTAATCAACTATCTTCAGGTGACCTGTTTGAAGGTCGTCAAAGATATGATTGATTTGACCGCGTTCATCATCGGTGACTTTGTAGTCAGACAGAAAGGTGGTGACCAACTGTAGATGCTCCAGACGGCTCAATTGACCGCTATTAAGAATACGATCTACGATGTGCTTGAGAGTTTGACTGGATTGACTTTGATGGATTCCTGCCATTGGCTGCTGGTCACGCAATAGGGTTTTGGCTTCCTGGCTATTGTCTTTTATCTTCATTGTCTACCAAAATAATAGGCTTGGCACGAGTGGCCCAGGGAAGCACTTAGCAATGATGGGGTCATTTTTGCAGAAACACTATCAGAACCGATGCTCGATGACACGATAAACGGGTAGGGGCATATGCTATGCGCCCCTACAGGTGGTGGTTCAAAGGTCAAGAAAGCGTAGTCCTGAATATTTTCGTCAGGACTTACTCCAATTTCCTTTTGAAAGACCATTTGTAGGGGTGAACGGCCGTTCACCCCGACTAGATGTGCCGTTCACCCCGACTAGATGTGGTGTCCATGCGTAAGTCCCGTTCGTTGTGGGGTGGGCATCCTGCCCGCCCGATACACAGGGCAAGCACCTTACACACAGGGCAGGCAAGACGCCTACCTCACAAAAATGCATTTGCTCCTATTGGGATGCTTCCAGACGATTAAAGCTATGGTGAAAAGTAAAAGAGGAAGTACACTAATGCAGGTAATCCGGCTTTCAGCGCTTTCTGACAACTATATCTTTTTGCTGCATGAACCCAAGCAAAATATAGCGGCGGTTGTTGACCCAGCAGATGCTCAGCCAGTGCTCAGGCGTCTAGAAGAACTTGGTGCTGAATTAGTAACTATTTTTAATACTCATCATCACATGGATCATGTAGGCGGCAATCGGCAGTTGATGCAACGTTTTCCAACTGTCCGCGTCTATGGAAGCACTCAAGACAGAGGCAGAATTCCGGGGCAACAGGTGTTTTGCTCTGAGGGCGATAAGGTTGAGTTTGCTGGTAGAGTTGGCGAAGTCTTGTTCGTTCCGGGACATACCAGTGGACATATCGCTTACTACTTTCCCCCAGAAGTGGGGAGTGAAACTGGCGAGTTATTTTGTGGCGATACCCTGTTTGCAGGCGGTTGCGGCAGATTGTTTGAGGGGACACCGACTCAGATGGTAGATTCCTTGAGCAAGCTACGGGCTTTACCGGATAATACGCGGGTCTGGTGCGCTCATGAATACACACTGAAAAATCTTCAATTTGCCCTGACTGTAGATGCTGAGAACCCAGACTTACAGTCTCGATATGCTGAAGTTCAAGAGGCTCGCCGTGGTTTAGAAGCAACCGTGCCATCTCAATTGGGTGTTGAAAAGCGCACGAATCCCTTTTTGCGCTGGGAGGAACCTGCACTACAGTCTGCTGTGAAGTCGAAAGAACCTGTACAGACATTTGCTCGGCTGCGCGGTATGAAAGACCGCTTTTGAAACGAAGCTGACTAAAATTTAGGGATTAACGCTGGGTTGCGATCGCTTCACAAATTTTCGTACTATGAAGTGTTCTGGAAGAACATCACTTCATAGAAGCAGTCCGTACCCAACATAAAGACTATGGCGAAACGCGTGCAATTAGTTTTAAATCAAGACATTAGCAAGCTGGGAAAAACCGGCGATTTGGTTGAAGTCGCTCCTGGCTATGCTCGCAATTATCTACTTCCTAGAAAAATGGGAGTTATGGCCACCCCAGGCATCCTCAAACAAGTAGAACGCCGTAAAGAACAAGAGCGGCAGCGCTTGCTCGAAGAGAAGCAGCAAGCTGAATCACGCAAGACAGCTCTAGAAACCATTGGACGCTTTGTCATCCGCAAGCAAGAGGGTGAAAATGAGGCAATCTTTGGTACCGTTACTGCTCCAGACGTGGCAGAGGCTATTCAAGCCGCTACAGGTCAGGAAATAGACCGCCGGGGAATTACTCTACCCGATATCAGCAAGATTGGTTTCTACAAAGCAGAAATCAAGCTCCATCCTGATGTCACTGCGGTTGTAGAAATTCAAGTTGCGCCTAGTTGATGAAAATCAATTTCTCCTAACTCCTGAACTCTTACAAAGCAAGGATGAGGGATAGATAGCGCAGCGGGACGTTAGTCCAGGATGATAGCGCAGCGGGACGTTAGTCCGGGTGAGGGTACAAGCACCTTTATTAATTGGGCTATTTATCCTGACGTTCCTTACGTCGCTACCGCTTCGCTCGTCATTCTTCATCCTTCCCAGTGACCTCTATTTCCCTATGAGGTTTGATACTAAGAGTTGAACCTTGCGTTATCGCCGTCACTCAACTTTTTAATTCACTAGGCTGGTCTTATCTCCCAGTGCTGTGTTGGCTATGGCTCAAGAACAGAATTTTGCTGCATTTAACAACTCTCTACCACCTCAAAATGTTGACGCCGAGGAGTCAATTCTCGGAGGCATTTTGCTGGACTCGGAAGCCATTGGTCGAGTTGCTGACCAGCTCGCAGTCGAAGCCTTCTATATCAATGCTCACAAAGAAATCTACAAAGCGGCATTAACTCTTCACCTTCAGGGTAAGGCGACGGATTTGATGAGCGTCACCACTTGGCTATATGACCACGAACTATTAGACAAAGTTGGCGGTCAAAGCAAGTTAGCAGAATTAGTTGAGCGTACTGTGTCAGCCGTCAATGTTGACCGATACGCGGCGTTGGTGATAGACAAGTACATGCGCCGTCAGCTCATCCAGGCAGGTAACGAGATTGTTCAGCTGGGTTACGAAACATCCTTGGAGTTGGAAACTGTCTTCGACCAGTCAGAACAGAAAATTTTTGGTCTTACTCAAGAACGTCCTCAGCAAGGTCTGGTGCCGATTTCCGATACGCTAATCCAGACTTTTCAGGAAATAGAAACTCGCAATCAGGATGTCGCATTACCTGGTCTTCCCTCTAATTTCTATGACTTAGACGGAATGACTGGTGGTTTTCAGCGTTCTGACCTGATTATCGTGGCGGGAAGGCCATCGATGGGTAAATGCACCGTATTTGATACCGAAATTGTTTTGTCAGACGGTAGCATAGCTACCATTGAGGAAATATATCATCGCCGTGAAGCGAAATTGCTGACGCTAGGAGATGATTGGAAATTCCACTTCACTCAACCATCTGCATTTGTAGATGACGGATTAAAGCCAGTATGGCGGG
>DALYIW010000220.1:10548-14327 GCA_031970155.1 Coleofasciculaceae cyanobacterium CTOTU46601
AACCCGATTAGGACGGTTTGTCGAATCTACTATTACCCATCCTTTTCTGACTATTGATGGATGGCGTCGGCTTGAGGAACTTAAACTAGGTGATAAGATTGCTGCGCCTCGTCAGATACCAGTTTTTGGCACAGAAACCATCAGTGAACCTGAAGTCAAGTTGTTGGGATACTTGATTGGAGATGGTTGTTTAACAAGAACTTCTCCACAATTTATCAATAGCAATCCTTTGCTACAAGAAGAATTTATTGAGGCTGTTGCTAGCTTTCCTGGACTTAAAGTTCGGTTAGAAACTTCACAAGGGACTCGTACTCCAACACTCAATGTTACAGGAGATATAAAATTCATCACTACTTATCGACAGATTTTTGCACAACGTCTACAAGCAGTTATTCAGACTGAGTCTCTATCGGTAATAAAACTAGCTAAAGCAATAGGAGTCAATCAGTCCACAATTTATGTTTGGACACAAGGACGTGGCGTGCCGAATCAAGAAACTTTTAGGCGACTGTGCGAGTTTTTGCAAGTTGAACCTGAAGAACTTGTGCCTGCTCAACTTGCTGCGATAAGTAAAAATAGCAAAAATCCTCTTACACTTTGGTTAGAAGCATTAGGTCTTTGGGGCAAGAATGCTCATACTAAAAGTATTCCAGCTATTGTTTTCAGGTTAACGCGATCGCAAATCTCTTTATTCTTAAACCGTCTCTTCGCCACTGATGGATGGGCTACATTACTTGCTAGTGGTCAGTCACAACTAGGGTATGGGACAGTCAGTGAGCAACTAGCACGGCAAGTACAACATCTTTTACTGAGATTTGGTATAATATCCGCTCTTAAAAAGCGGTCTGTCAAATACAAAGGTAATCGTAGACAAGCATGGCAGCTGGATATTACAGATGCAAAATCTATCAAAACCTTTATTTCAGAAATTGGTATTTTTGGCAAAGAAGAGGCACTCTTGTCAGTCCAAGAAGCCTTGGCTAAGAAGAAATATCAAACTAACCGTGACTTGATTCCAGTAGAAGTTTGGCAGCAAATAGCAGCGGCTAAGGGAAATGAACCTTGGGCAGTTTTAGCACGACGAGCAGGAATCAAAGGCTATAGTAATATCCATGTCGGCAAGCGGGCTTTGTCGCGAGAAAGGCTTTTTACGTTGGGGTTGGCTTTAGATAATCTGCCACTTCAGCAGTTAGCGACAAGTGAAGTTTACTGGGATGAAATTGTTTCTATTGAACCTGTTGGATATAAACAGGTGTATGACTTAACAATTCCAGAAACTCACAATTTTATAGCCAATGATATATGTGTTCATAACACCAGTTTTGCCTTAGCGATCGCACGCAATATCGCTGAACATTTACCCGTAGCGATTTTTAGCTTGGAAATGTCAAAAGAGCAGCTAGTACAGCGGTTTTTGGCTAGTGAAGCAGGAATTGAAAGCAACTACCTACGAACTGGGCGAATTAGTCAAAGTCAGTGGGGAGATTTGAGCTTTGCCCTTGGTGCTTTATCGGAGTTGCCAATTTATATTGATGATACAGCTAACCAGACGGTGATGCAGATGCGATCGCAAGCTCGACGCCTCATGGCAGAACAAGGTAGCAAGTTGGGGTTAATCTTAATCGATTACTTGCAATTGATGGAAGGTAGTAGTGAAAATCGTGTGCAAGAACTGTCTCGAATTACTCGAAGTCTCAAAGGTTTAGCTCGCGAACTTAATGTCCCAGTTATTGCTCTGTCTCAGCTGAGTCGGGGAGTAGAAGCTCGTACCAACAAGCGACCAATGATGGCGGATTTGAGAGAGTCGGGGTCGATCGAGCAAGATGCGGATTTAATTATCATGCTTTACAGAGACTGTTATTACAACCCAGATTCTCCAGATAGAGATGTTGCGGAAATTATAATAGTAAAACATCGCAATGGTCCAACAGGGACAGTTAAGCTTTTGTTTAAACCTGAGTTGACAAAGTTTCTTAACATAGCCCACTAACAAGGTTATTAAAAATCTAAATTAAACATATCCCCCGTAGTTTAATCGGGGGATTGGACTTCGTCTCGCTGCGCTAACACGTTAACTGTTGACTGTTGGCTGCTACGAGCACACGTTAACAGAAGACCATTCACGGCGGCGGCTATCCTTCCCGATAAGCGAAGACTTGTGAGAGTTCTCCACCGCCCTGGTGTGAGATTGTTCTTAACTAATTTTCAGCAGTTCGACATCAAAAATCAGTGTAGCGTTGGGGGGAATGACTCCACCTGCACCACGAGGACCATAACCCAAGTCTGAGGGGATAATGAGCTGACGACGCCCGCCAACTTTCATGGTGCTGAGTCCTTCATCCCAGCCTTGGATCACCTGTCCAACACCCAGCCTGAACGAAAAGGGCTGATTGCGATCGCGGGAACTATCAAACTTAGTCCCATCCTCCAGAGTTCCGGTATAGTGAACTACAACGGTCTGACCCTTTTGAGGAGTCGCCCCATCTCCTTCCTTAATTTCGATGTACTTCAGGCCAGAGGGCGTTGTCACCGCGTCCTTACTTGTAGTCTGTTCACTTTCTGAACCAGTATTCATTGCAATAAGCTTTGTATCGTTAACAACTGAGCGATCGCTGGTTAATTGGCTAACCACTGCGGGTTGAGTATCGGTCAGTTCGTCAGCATAAGCCGAATTGTTCCCACCAGTAAGTTGAACCACAACCAACAACAACCCACAGGCTACTATAATCCCTAAACTAACTAAAATTTCTCTCAAGATATATCCTCCCGATGGAATTTTCCTCAACGCCAGAGCTTATTTTCCAGATCGCGCACCTGACGTTCCAGGCGATCGATGCGACCTCGCAATTCGTCCATTTCTGATTGGCGAGGAACACCTAAATCCTGCAACATGTTACGCATCTGCCGTTCCATATTCGCCTCAAAATTCCCTTGCTCTGACTTGATCTGCTGCATCATATCATCAACAAACCCCTTCGCTTGCTCAGGGTTAATTTTCCCCTCTTTTACCCATTCATCACTAACCTCTCGCAGTTTCTCTGCGACTACTGACGTTGTGCCAACACCCACCATCAATAACTGCTTGAGCCAGTTGTTACTATCCATGCTCTGTTCCTACCATGCGGCGCTTAATTGGGCAGCTGAAAGTAGACTGTTCCCAAAGCTTCGGGAACCTGATATCATCTCCAGCCTACAATTCTATTTTGTGACATCTTCACCTACACCTGCTGCTTTCCCTAGGCTTAGATAGATCGTAAGCTTCCCTGCTCTCTCATAGACGGGGCTTTCAGTGCTTTAGGAGTCACAATGAGAGGTGTTAGAAGTACAACAATTGGTCAACATGGTAATTGAGTGGCTCAAGTTTAGAGTCTCTCCCGAAAACCGGGAAAAGTTTATTCAAAAAGACGCCGAAATCTGGACAGCGATGCTGGCTACCTATTCAGGATTCTTAGGCAAAGAAGTTTGGATTGATCCCAAAGCACCAACAGAGATTGTCCTAATCATTCGTTGGGCTGACCTAGAAGCATGGAAATCCATTCCCCCAGAACAACTGGCAAAAACTGAACAGCTATTCGCTCAGGAGTTTGCAGACCAGCATCCGATTATTGAAGCCGGTGAGTATCAAGTGCGAAAATTTCCACTGGCTTCAAGTTAGAAGTTCATGCGCTCTCACCCGCAACTCAAGACTTACGCTCGAGACACGACATATGCAGGACTTACGCACGGACACCACATATAGTAGGGGTGAACGGCCGTTCACCCCTACAAATGGCGGTTCG
>DALYIW010000221.1:0-2137 GCA_031970155.1 Coleofasciculaceae cyanobacterium CTOTU46601
AGGGGGAGCAGGAGATGATGGCTGTACCTAACTCATTTGAGAAGCGCCGTAGAACGAGTATTTTTCAACAAACAACCAACAACCAACAACTACGCACCCATCCCTGAATACTGCTTGAGTCCCTTGCGCCACAGCCAGCGGTTCGAGATGAAAAATAGCAGACTCCAACCCAGCATTACCAAAATACCCCGCACAATATCCACAGGTAGCCCAATTAAAATTGCGGCTGGGAAGTAAATTAGATACGGGTAAGGCGTCCAGAGTGCTACCTCGCGCACCGTTAGAGGAAAGACTTCTAAAGGAGCAATGATCCCAGAGAGAAACAAGTAGAACAACACAGAGAATTGCTCGATCGCGCTAGCTCGTTCTGTCCAGAAGGCGAATAATGCAAAGGTATATTGCATTAAAAAACGCACAGCAAAAGCAAGCGCCAACGCCAAGGGAAAAAGCAAAATACTCTTGAGACTCGGTAGCCACATCGCCTGAGGATAAAGCAAGAAACACAAACCCACCAACGCTAAGGTAAAAGGCAAACGAGCCAACCGTTCGGCCAAGTGCATCGCGACGTGATGCCATACCGGGTCGATAGGTTGCAGAAGTTTAGGCGAAAGCTTCCCTTGCACCACTTCCTTTTCAAACTCCCAAACTACCCAAACCACGTTAAACTGGCGGACAAGAAAAACCGTGAGAAAGTAGCGAATAAAATCTGTAGACTGTAGACCAAATTGTCCTCCTTGAGATGCCTTTGTCCACACGCCCATCAAAATCAGCGGCAAAAGTCCCGACAGCGCCCATAAAAGCAACTCCGCCCGGTACTCCAACATAAAGGCATAGTAAACCGAGAGAAATGCTTTAGCCTTGTTGATCGTTGGGTTCATGACACTACCCCAGCGCGGAAGACACGACTAATCACTTCTTCCACTGGCGGTTCGGTTACAGTCAAATCTATGACTTCCAGTTCTGCCAGAATACGGGACACTGTACCCGTGAGCGCCTCTCGCCGCACCAAGAAACGGACTTCCCGGCCTTGCACCCCTTGCAATTCACCATAGGTAGACAGCTTTTCTTCCGGCAACGGGTGGGCAAGTTCCACCTGAACCTCTCGATAAGGGGCGAAGCGGTCAATCAGCCCATCTAGAGAGCCATCATAAATCAGCTGACCTGCGTAAATCAGCAGTACCCGTTGACAGAGGGCGGTAATGTCAGCCATGTAGTGACTGGTCAAAAGTATCGTGGCACCTGTGCGGCGGTTGTACTCGCGTAAGAAGTCACGGACTCCCAGTTGAGCATTGACATCTAATCCTAGTGTTGGCTCATCTAGGAATAATATCTGGGGCTGATGGAGGAGTGCTGCCAAGAGTTCGGCTTTCATGCGCTCACCTAGAGAAAGTTTCCGTACTGGCTGGGTAAGCTTGCCTTCTAGGGAAAGCATTTCTGTCAGTTCGCCAACTCGATACCGATACTCTTTATTGGAAATTCCATAAACAGCCGCGTTAATTTTTAGGGAGTCTAGCGCTGGTAAGTCCCAGAGCAGTTGCTGCTTTTGCCCCATCACCAGGGTAATCTTTTGCAAAAACTCCTTTTGACGGTCAAAAGGGACGTGTTCCGCAACTTTTACTAGACCACTGGAGGGATGAATTAATCCCGTGAGCATTTTAAGCGTGGTGGTTTTTCCCGCGCCATTGGGGCCTAGAAACCCAACTATTTCGCCCATCTCGATCGCAAAGGAAACATCTTGAACGGCTTTGACTGAGCGATAGGTACGATGCAGAAAGTGAACCAATGTACCTTTAATTCCTGGTTCCTTGACTGCTACCGGGTAGACTTTGCTCAGATTTTCAACGACAACGATAGACATAATTCTTTACTTTACTGGAAATCCAGCAAAGTCTGCATCTACCTGGACGGAACTCCACCAGAGGGATGAAGGATGAAGGATGAAGGATGACGAGCGTTGCTCTCTTCGACGGTGCGTAGCGTCAGGATGATATAGATCCATAAATCAGTAATGGTGCTTTAAATGTTGAAAATTTCTTTGCTTCGACCTAATTAAATTCATGTGCTTGTACTGAAGGAGGAAGGAGGAATAGTCGCACAAAAAACTAACGGAACTTGTCTTTCATCCCCCATCCCTCAT
>DALYIW010000221.1:2169-14215 GCA_031970155.1 Coleofasciculaceae cyanobacterium CTOTU46601
TATCCCTACTCCCTACTCCCTACTCCCTACTCCCTACTCCCTTCTTCGACGAAGCCTAAGGAAGCCAAGACCAGATTTCAATTTGTATAAAGCGAACCACAGGACGAGTAAACGCTACGATGACGGGTTTAGGACTTCCAGTAATTTTTGCATAGCCAGTCATGGATGATTTGAATAACTTGTCTGTATTAGGCATTTCTACAATCACCTTGACAAAGCGGTCTTTTATGATGTTGGTCGGTTCTTTTGCCGTAGTACTAGAAGAATGCTGATCGGAAGCAGCCGGTTCAATGGAAACTACTTTTGCAGTAAAGGGTCTATTGGGATATGCCATCAACTTAAGTTCTACCGATGCGCCTAGATTAAATTCTCCTATGTTGTACTCGGCGACTCTGACTTCTCCGCGAATATTGCGATCGTCCTCAGCTACGGCGAAAGTATTACCCTGTTTTAAATAGCTGCCTACCTTCTGATCTAGATAAGAAGTGACTAGATAACCATCGATGGGCATTAGGAGTTGAGTACGTTGAAGTTGCTCGCGATCGTACTTTAACTGTTGCTGTTGACGCTTAAGTGTTGCTTTCGCTGCTTCCAACTCTCTACGAGCTGCTTGGATATCATCAGGATATGGACCGCTCAACACTAACTCAAGATTAGCTTGCCTTTGTACTACAGTTTGTTGCTTGGTCGCCAATTCACTTCGGTTTGATTCTACTTGTTGTTGCTTTGCAGCAACATCCTGGCGATTTTCTTCTACATTAAGACGCTCTGTTTCAGCCTGTCTTTTCTTATCTTCAAAGACTTGGCGAGAAACCACGCCTCCCTTATATAACTCATCAAAACGTAAAGCCTCTCTCGCACTAAAATCTGCCTGGGCTATAGCAGTATTAAGTTTCTTTTGAGCCACGGCGACATCTTGTTTAGCCACCTCAACTTCCTGTCTCGCCACGGCAACATCTTGTTTAGCCACCTCAACTTGCTGTCTGGCTACCTCTACGTCTTCTTTTCTAGGCGTAGCTAGAAGTTTATTAAGGTTAGCTTGCTGTTTTTCTACAATGGCTTGCTGATTTTTTATTTGCTCCTGTTGAGTCAGAACATCATTTTCTATATCAACTGCCTCCATCTGAGCAACCGGAGTTCCCGCGTTTATCCATTGACCATCGCCTCCCTTAAACATAACTTTGATAATTTTTCCATCTACCTGGGCTTGAATTGCTTGCTGTGTGGGAGGTAATAACTGAATTTGTCCTCCTGGACGATAAGGATAAGGCAATAAAAGTAATATACAAAAAACAACTAGAACTACTAATCGAATACCTCTTTTTTTCCAATACTTATTTTTTTTCTGGCGGTTAACTATTTCCCTATCTAGGACAAGCGTATCAGCGACAGAAGACTGCTCAGATGTATTTTTTTTGCCAAATGTTTTCTGAAAAAATGCTACAGGCTGACGCAAAGCTGCTGTAAGAATTAAGACGAGTATAATTACTCCTGTACCTTTGCCAAAAATACCAACAAAATCGGCAGCTAACTCTTTAGCCATCAGAAATGCAAGAGCAACAACCATGAATAACCAAAAAAATAAGGCAACTATCCCATAGATTTGTAATCCAAACTTCTCTCTAGGAGATAAAGAGTTTGGGACTGGACGACGGCTCAGTACTATTTCCCAGACAAGAGAAACTCGTTCCAAAAAGTTAGGAGGAAGACGAAAGTAGGCCAGCATAAACACATAGCCGTCAACTGGCCAAAGTGGGCAACCGTCTAGTAAGAAATCTACCAAACTTGCATGAGCTAGCAAAAGTGCCCAAGTCCGCAAGTCAGTTGGGATGCTGCGATTCCAGTACCAAATCAAAAGTCCCAAGACAAATAAGACAAGCCTAGAAACTAACGGAGTAGAAAAAGTCCACAACTGCTGATTTCGTTTCAGCTTCCACATTCCTCCTCTATCAAGGTAAAAGCGGGGAAAAAATCCAGCAGCAAGAACCAAACCAAATTTTTTAACCTTCCCGCCGTAATAAGCAAAAAGTATACCCTGAGCTAATTTAGCGGATAGGCTGGCAATAGTTATATTAAATAAATAGGTAGTTATATAGGGTAAAGGATGTGTTAATAAATGTAGATCGCGCCAAAATTCTGATTGATTATTAAAAAAAGTAAAAAAGGCTAGAGGTAAACCCGGAATTAGTCCCCAGATTAAAACTTTAAAGAATAGCCTGAACGGCTTCATGATAGAGGCTAGTAAAGCAAACTTAGGAGCCGGATTAGAAATAGACCACAGGTAAGATGGCCCTATCTTCTTTTTTGTGGGCTGTTCCTGAAAATTAGTTTCTGCTTTTTCCTCTGTTAATTCGGCTAACTGAGTTTTATTCGTAGTATTGGTTAGGGAAGGTAAATCCTGTGTTCTTTCCAGATAAAAAGATGAAGGTAAAGAAACTGCGCTACTAAGAGATTCCAGGAGTCCAAATTCTACAATTTGCTTGGAAAATTCATTAAAATCTTCTTCGGTAAGAGATAAACCAAAAACTCGTTTAAAATCAGCTACAATTTCTGATGGAGTTGACGTTCCATTCATGGATTGGCATAAAAAATACTCCTCTTCACCAAATTCAAAAAATTCCCCAGATTTGGGGTCTTTGATCGAGTAACATTTTTGGGAAGTTTCTTTATTGATTGTCGATGTAATAATTAAGTCTTTACGAAAAGAATTTTGCAAAGGAGTATACATTCTTGGCGACCCCTAAAAAGAATACTTAAACTCAGGTTTAGAGAGTTTTTTAGTAGGAATATTTAAAAACTTAATGGTTTGCTGTTCTGGCTGAGCCAATGCCATAATTAACTCACTATACTGGTTTTATTGTTAAGTGACAGGGTTGCTATGGCAAATTTCACTCCCCAGGTAAAGCGAGTCAGTGGCAAAAGCGATAAGGAACAGTTAAAGCTTGCTTTTGGCTTAGCCAAAGAGCAGCGCTTTGACGAGGCTCTCTCAGAGTTTGAAACAATTCTACAAAGCAATCCCAACGCCAAACTAGCTCATCTTGGTGCTGGCAACATGCTTTTTAGGCAGGAACGTTACGATGAAGCACTCAGACATTTCCAGATAGCAGCTCGACTGGATGCTCTGTTGCCTCAAGCCCAAGTCGGAGCGGGACAAGTTCATCTAAAGCGAGGTGACCTTGAACAAGCTCTCGATAAATTTCAGACCGCTATCAACATCGATCCCAATTATACCGAAGCCTATCAAGGTCTTGGTCAGGTTCTCGCAAGGCAAGAAAAGTACGACGAAGCACTACAGCAATGGCGTAAAGCTCAACGCCTCAATCCTCAGTTAATATCAGTGCGTCTGTTAATGGCTCAAGCTTACAGCAAGCAAGGAAAGCTTGCAGAAGCTCTCTCCGAACTTAAGTCAGCGCAAAATATCGATCCCACAAGATGGCGCACTTACCAAGGGTTGGGTCGCATCTATATGCAACAAAAAGAATATACTGCTGCTATAGAAGCCTTTAAAACTGCTCAGAAATTCAATCCAGACATCCCAATCGTGGCTCAACTAGCCTTGGTAAGAGCCTTAATTGAAGTGAAACAGCTGGAAGAGGCGGCGGCAATTCTCAGACAGATGCCTCGCATACAGCAAATTGAACCAATGAAGCATCAACTTTGGGGAGATATCTATCAAGGTCAAGGATTATCGAAGGAAGCAGCAGAGGAGTACCGTGCTGCTGCTATGCTAGCAGCCCAGGAAGGAGATACACTCGACGATCTCGCCAATTGGGATGCACTCTTAGAACAAGATGAAGATAAATGGCAGGATGTAGTAGCTCCTTATAAAGCCGCAGCAGATAAGCGGGTTGCAGAAGCTCAACAGCGCCAACGTCAAAACTTCCAAGAACGTCGTTTAGAGCGTTAGAACCCCACAGAATCGATTACAGACAGTTGGAAAAGTACCAGTATATTCACCAGTAGGCTAACCCAGTCATTACGATCAAATCACAAATGACTGAGTGGGTTTGCTAGGCTACGACTGGTAAACAACTGCCCCTTTACTGCCGTCATTCCACCTCAATTAAGCACCTACAGTGTTACTTGATGTTCCATGCAAAAACCTCAAGATGATGAGAAGTCATTGAGCAGTTCAAAGCAGCTACCCAGTTTTACTCCTGTTAACAGCTCAAGTCCTGAGTATGCACCCGAAACTAGTCAAAGGGTGGTTGCCGCCTGGGAAAATGCCTCTCTCAAAACCCAACAACTTGCGATCGCGAGTACAGTTGCAGTAATTTCAGCCTTAGCTGTGCTTGCTGTCATTCAAATTTCTGCCCATATTAACCAGCCCCTGGTTAGTACAGCTTTATCGCAACCGACTGCGATCGCATTATCCGCCTTAACTACAGGAGTTACTGCTGGATTGACAACCTTGGCGTTAGGGCAAATTATTACTAATCGGATTCACCGCAGTCTAGACAATCTTCAGTCTCAGTTTCAAGCAGTAGCTCAGGGAGATTTAGGTGTCCAGGCTACCGTAGATTCTTCCAATGAATTGGGGCAACTGGCAATGAGTTTTAACCAAATGACTCAAGCGCTCAATACTAGGCTAAACCAAGCTCAAGGGCAAGCATCAGGACAGGACAAGGAGGAAAATCTCCAACAAACTTTGATGCAAGTCAACTCCGGTTTAGAGTTAACTTCTAATGGAAATTTGCTAGAAGTTGAAGTCATTAGCCGCGAATATGACGAACTCGATATTACTCCTGAGGGTACCCTTTTAGACTTTCTTGATAATCTGCACAATTGGTTTAAAGTTACTACCAATCCTGAGCAACTTGCTGGTTCTAGCACTCTCGAGGAACTTCAACAACGAAAAGAGGAACTTCAGTATAGGCAAGTCTGGCTACAGGCATTACAGGATGAAACCTCTAGGGAACTGCAATTTCTATCTCTAGTAGGTCAATCAACTATCCCAGAGCAAATCAGAGAAACTCAAGAGGGAGAAAAAGTTGTTTGATTCTGATTCTTCAGGAAGCTTGTATGTCAAAGCTGACTCTGAAGTAACTAATGTTGGTGCTATAGACCTCATACTCAAAGATGAGCAGCGTCATCGGAAAGTGCCAATACGAGTTTACTATCCTCAAGAAAAAGGCATATTTCCCGTTATTATTTTTTCTCACGGTGTAGGAGGTTCCAAAGAGTCATTTTCTTACCTAGGTCGCTTCTGGTCTAGTTATGGCTACGTCTGCATTCATCCAACTCATTTGGGGAGTGACTTGTCGGTTTTGCAAAGGGTTGGTCTTCAAGCACTCTTAGAAACAACGAATGACCCAGAAGTTTGGTCAGAACGCCCTCAGGATATATCCTTTATTATCGACTCTCTGGAAAAATTAGAGCAGCAAGTTCCTCAGCTCAACGGAAAAATTAATCCCTCTTTTATTGGTGTCTCTGGTCATTCCTACGGAGCTTACACAACTCTGTTGCTGTCGGGAGCAGTAATCGCTATGCCAGGGGATGAAACTGTTAGTTTTCGAGATGAACGAACTTGTGTATTCTTGGCTATATCTCCCCCTGGAACTGGGCGTCAGGGTTTACATCTGGACTCTTGGGATAGAATTATTGACCCTGTAATGACGGTGAGTGGTACTGAAGATATGGGATTGGAAGGGAAACCCGCTTCCTGGAGAAGAGAGGCTTTTAAATTTATGCCGCCTAGGGATAAATATCATGTACTTGTTAAAGGAGCCAATCACTTTTCTTTTGACCCGGATGCTAGGGGAGCTAGAACGCCTTCTGGGAGAATAAATAAAGATAACCTCCCACCCAGGGCAAGAGACTTACTAGAATTAGAAAATAAAAATTTAATAAAAATCTCTCTACAAAGTGCCAGTATGGCTTTTTGGGATGCTTATTTGAAGTTCCAGAAACCAGCGAAAGAGTATCTTCGGTCTGAGGCACTGCAAGCTTATAGTGGCGGCGATGTCGCAATCTTTTTGAAGTAAGTAATTTTGGTGCTCTACTTTATTTATGCGAACTTTTTATCCAGATCCGAAACCTGGTCTTAGTGTTGCTAATTTTCGGAAAGTATGTGAGAACGGTTTTGGCGATCGCAACAATGCCTACGCTCATTCCATGGCATGGTTCCAAGACCATCTGTATGTCGGAACCACTCGCGCCAATCTACACTTAATCCACAACAGCGTAAAACACTTAAAAATAGACATCTGGCCTGTTGAATGCTCCAACCCTGTCTATTCTCCCGAATTTGAACAAACTCAAGCACGAGCAGAAATCTGGCGCTACGATCCCTCACTAGACCATTGGGAGAGAGTTTACCAATCTCCCATGATTATAGGTAGCGAAGGCGAAGAAATCAGCCGCGAACTTGGCTATCGTGGCATGGTGGTTTTTCAGGGAGAGTCCGATTCTGAACCAGCGTTGTATACCAGTAGCTGGGCACGCTCTCGTGGACCTGGGCCACTGATTCTTCGCTCAGAAGACGGCAAAACTTTTACTCCTGTCTCCAAACCCGGATTAATTGGTCTTCCCATTAACAGCTTACGTTTACTCGTTCCCTTCAAAGGGCGACTATTTACTGCACCCACAGGTGCCGCCAAAGGTAACCCGAATACCTCTGGTGTCCCAGTGATTTATGAAAGCAGTGACCCTGCCAAAGGAGAGTGGCAACCGATCAACGAACCCGGATTTGGAGACTCAAATAATCGGACAATTTTTGAATTAAGAGGTTTTGGGGACTATCTCTATGCCGGAACAGTCAACAATAACGGCTTTCAAATATGGCGGACTTTAGCCGAAGGAGAACCTCCCTATCATTGGACTAACGTAATTACTGACGGTGCTGGTCGTGGCAGTCTCAATCAGATGCTGGTCAGCATGATGGTCTTCAAAGATGCTCTTTATGTGGGTACTGGTATTCAAAATGGCGGTTACGACCACCTAAATAATATAGGCCCGGCCGGAGCTGAAATTATCAGAATTGATCATGACGGTTCCTGGGAACTTATGGTTGGGGAGGTTCGCAACGGGAAACGCCCCTTGAGTGGATTATTTGCTGGGTTCAATCATCTGTTCAGTGGCTATATCTGGAAAATGGGAGTCCATGACGGTTGGCTGTACGCCGGGACGATGGACTGGAGCACTATCCTACGCTACACCAACCTTTCAGGGCGACCCGACAGAGTTGTCCGACTACTGGGACAGGTTGGTATAGAAAACATTGTTCAACATCGAGGTGGTTTTGAACTATGGCGTTCTTATGATGGGGAAAACTGGCTGCCCGTCACCCGTCAAGGATTCGACAATCCTTATAACTACGGCGTCCGTAATCTTGTTTCTACCCCTTATGGTCTTTTTGTCGGTACAGCTAACCCTTTTGGTCCTCGCGTCGCTAAGCAGATAGACGGTCAGTGGACTTATGTTGATAATCCTGCGGGCGGTCTGGAAGTCTGGCTAGGGCAGGTCTGACCTTTGAACGGATGAGGGATGATAGCGCAGTGGGACGTTAGTCCGGGATGACGAGTGTTGCGGGGCGATAGTCTCAGATGAGGCTCGAAGCAACTCAACCAGAGGAACTTCACATCATGAAAGTGCATTATCGCGGTCTATCTTACTACAGCAATTGGATTTAGAGACAGTCTCTCAATAGACTACTTCAAAAACCTCTATAGGTTTTTTCTTTCCTTTAACTTTAACAAGACCGATTTCCTTAAATTCAAAAAGATTTTGTGTCTCCTCATAGATCCTACGGTTGACTAAAATTTGTTCGCCTTTTGCGATCGATTGCAGCCGGGACGCTATGTTAACTTTATCTCCTATTGCCGTATAGTCCATGTGCTGTGGAGAGCCAACATTCCCAACAACTACCTCCCCACAACTGATACCAATTCCTGTAATAAAATTCTGTCTAATCCAGGGAACTGGAATTTCCTTGATTCGGTTTTGCATTTCAATGGCTGTTTCGATAGCCCGTTGTTCACTATTAACTAACTTTGAAGGTGCGCCGAACATGGCAACAATCATATCGCCCACAAACTTATTAACAGTTCCTCCATTTTTAAAAATTACATCTACCATGTGAGTAAAATACTCATTTAAGTATTCCACAATCGCTTCTGGCGCTAGTTCCTCACATTTAGTAGTAAAGTTTCTAATGTCAGAAAAAAGAATTGTTATATTCCTTTTGGCAGGAGCCAGGGAAATATCTGATTTAGCCTCTAAAATTGCTTCAACTAGTTGTGCAGAAACATAGCGCTCTAAATTAGTCTTAATCCGCTCTTCCTTAAGCTTATTTTCATGAAGTAGAGCATTTTCAATAGCGGATGCTGCTTGGGATGCAAGAGCCGTCAAAAGTTTTAAGTCTTGTGCTGTATAGTTGATTGGCTCCTCAGTACTAATATTGAGTACACCCATAACTGAGTTTTGTGTCTTGAGTGGGGCACAAATTAAGGATTTTACCTGATTAGCAGTTGGGACAAATCTAGGATCGGAATCCACTTCATTGACAATTTCTGGCATTTCTGTTGAGAACACTTTGCCAGCTATACCTTCATTGGGAAGCAGAGTTAGTTGAGAATTACATGCCTGACCAACAGCAGCGCTGATTTCAAGTCTTCCTGTCTTTTCATTGAGTAACATGGCTGACGCACTAGTTGCCTGTATCAACCTCGTCGCTTCATCTATGACCAATTGTGCAATTTCCTTAACATCTAAACATGCTGATAATTTTCCAGAAATATTATAGAGAAGGTTTATTTCCTTGTATTTATCTAGTGTTTCATAGGCAAGGTTCTTTTTTTCAAGTTCTTGATTGGCTAAATACGTGAGAAGGGAGGCAACGATAGAGGCATTTTCAAGTCCGGTGACCCATCCAATTACCTGACTATCAAGCCGTATGGGATATTTATTTAATGAGTTAGTACTATCATGACCGAGCAATACTCTATTCTCTGCATCCCGAATGCATAGAGGCATTTTCATGACATTGTTGATGTCACTAATGATAGATAATACTTCTTTGTTATGAATAAGTCGTTTAAGACTGATTTTTGTTGACCAGTTTATTCTCATTTGATAGAATAAAAAACAAGTACTATAGGTTACTTTTAAAGTGTAAGAATTTTACCTTTTGCAAGATAATGCTGATTTAAAAGCTGATATATTTTCATCTAAACTCATAAATAAATTTTTTCTTTTCGGATTCCAGTTGCTCTTTGAGAGGCTGGCGAATCGGCGCTTCATCATCCACAATCAGAATGATTTTTTCTTGTTGAGTTGGAGATGGGTTTGGAGTTACTACAGAGTCTTTGAGTTGCCTGGTTGCTATATCTAGATTGATTTTCTGTAACTCAACATTTACTGCTGCACCGATAGGCAATGTGAAGGAAAAAATACTTCCCTTACCTAGTTCGCTTTCCACCCAAATCGTACCGCCATGATGTTCCACAATTTGTTTGGAGATTGACAACCCAAGGCCTGTACCTTTGGGTTTGTCTGTCAGGGTATCGCCAATTTGCTTGAATTTCTCAAATATTTGGTACTGGTCAGTCTCTGCAATGCCAATACCAGTATCGATGACACTGATGACGATCGCATTATTGATTCTCCTGACCCTACAGGTTACAGAACCTTTTTCTGTAAACTTTACAGCATTGGAAACTAAATTAATCAAAACCTGTACTATCCTATCGCGATCGCCGACAATCTTAGGAAATTCCTCTTCAATATCTTTGATGAGTTCAAGCCCTTTCGCCTCAAACAAAGCTGATGTCACCGCTAGTGCCTGTTCAATGATTTGAGCAACTGAGATTAGCTCGGTTTTCCACTCAATCTTTCCTGAATCTAACTTGGCTAGATCGAGAACATCATTAATCAAGGCTGTTAGCCTCTCTCCTTCTAACACAATGATGTCAATGTTGTCTTCTACTTGCCGAATGGCTTTTTGAATCTTTTTTTCTTCAGTAGCGATCGCCGGAAAGATCGCACCCTCTAATTTTTTCTTAATAATCTTAGTAAATCCGAGTATTGAAGTCAGCGGTGTCCTGAGTTCATGAGACACCATCGACAAAAAATCTGATTTAGCACAGTTGGCAACTTCAGCCGCTTCTTTTGCCTTTTGCAGTGCCTCCTCAGTCTTTACACGTTCAGCAATTTCAGCTTTGAGTAATTCATTAGCTCTGGCTAATTCCGCCGTGCGTTCCTGAACTTTGATTTCTAGTTGGTTGTGTGCATGGCGTAGTAACTCTTCAGCACGTTGGCGCGATTTGATTTCATTTTCCAGCTCAATGTTTGTCGCTTCAAGTAGTTGAGCTTGGCGTTTCACTTGTTGGGTTTTCTGAAACAGAGCAACAAATGCTGCAACTTTCGATATTAATATTTCCGGCTCAATCGGCTTGAACAGATAGTCCACTGCGCCTAGAGAATAACCTCTAGATATATGGGTTTCACTACGATTAATCGCTGTGAGAAAAATAATTGGGGTATATCGCGATCGCTCTCGTTCTCGAATCAGTGCCGCCGTTTCAAATCCATTCATCCCTGGCATCTGAACGTCGAGTAGAATCACTGCAAAGTCTTGATTGAGCAGACATCTCAAGGCTTCCATCCCAGATGTAGCCTTCACCAGATTCTGATCAAGTTTTTCTAGTATCGCCTCCAAAGCCAGCAGATTTTCTGGATGGTCATCAACCATGAGAACATTAACTTTTGATTTGGGCTGCATCTTCTCACTCAGCTGGAAATGATCGTAAATTACCTGAGTTTAATGTAACAAATTGTAAAGAGAAGCACCTGCCACAGCGGCTACGCAAAGACTACTGGAAGCTGTTCACCGTCACTTTTGGGAATTTGAAGAGAGACCTTACTTTTAAAAGTGTTTATGTCACTAAACTAAACCAGGGAATTGATAACGTCGATATTTGCTAAGACACTTGATGTAATATTTCTTAAAATTTTCGTGAACCAGAGATATCAGTGGATTGAAACTGAGATCTTGCTATCTTCCCAGCACTTTTTGTTGTAGTAACTCCCATAGGGGCGTTGGACTGAGTAAACTGATGACCAGCAGGGCGATCGCCATCAAAATCATCACCCCACTAATACTGAGTACCAAGCAGCCTGTGTGCTTGGGAGCTTTCCACAGTGGCTTCGGCACATGACGAGCTTGTTTTTCAAACTCAGCCTTCACCCAGGTACTATCCTGCCTCGACTGACGCGCTTCGTACAGCAAACTAGCTGCCAACTGGAGCAAGTAAGGATGACGCCCGCCTAAGTGCCGCACAAAGCGCTGCTCCTGTTTATTCAAGGCAGAAGTTACACCAGCGATCGCACCCGCAGGTAAGGCTACCAGTTCCTGTGCTTCTTGTTCCGTCAATTCACCCAATATCAAAACTTGCCATAGTTTGAAAAAAGCAGAAGTTAACTGATGGCGACGCTGGTAGAATTCCAGTTTTCTGTGAGAAGCCACCACTAGCATCAAAACGCGGCTTTCCATCAAAGAGCGCAAGCTATCAAAAAACCCGTTATCAAACTCCTGGGGATACCGAAATAAAGGACCGAACTCATCTAGACAAAGCACAGGCAGCACCCCTAGCCTTTTGTAGTGTCCCATCGCCGCACAAAATGCTAAACGATTAAACGGTTTTACTCTCAACGGTTCGACTAAAGCTACACTCTTTTGCACAGTTAGGTTCAACCAAAGCTGCCGTGCTACTGCCTGATAAAAGCCATCTTCGCTCTGGCACCGTGCATCCTGAAGCGACAGATAAATCACTGCATAGCGCATGGGTTCAGCTACTCGCTGTTCATAAGTCTGGAAGAAGTGATAAAGCAAAGAAGATTTACCAATCCACCTAGGTCCGACTACATTAATGCTGACTGGCTGCATGTCAATCATCAGCGAGGTAATGAAATCTAACTCTTCTGTTCTACCCACAAATAACCGTGGGGCGGTAATCTTCGACCCCGCCACAAAAGGACGGGAAGGCAGCGATGAGGTCATCTGGAAGGATGAGGGATGAGGGATGAGGGATGAGGGATGAGGGATGAG
>DALYIW010000222.1:0-715 GCA_031970155.1 Coleofasciculaceae cyanobacterium CTOTU46601
AACAAACAACAAACAACAAACAACAAACAACAAACAACAAACAACAAACAACTATTGCATCTTCAGATGTGACTTAACCGATTTCCCGATACCATAAGATTTCTGCTACTCGTGTCATCCCATTTTTCAAGTGGCGGCGATAAGTACTAAAGGGTAAATCTAGTAACTCTGCTGCCAGTTCCTGGGTAAGTGCAGGGTGCAGATAGGTGTGATACAGCGCCCGATAGCATTTCGCATCGCGTGGACATGACTCTAAGGATTCGGCGGCTTCCTTCACCAGAGACTGCAAAACGGCAACTCGCTCATTTGTGTCAGCGTTATCTTTGACTTGTTGCATGACTAAACGCGATCGCAACAAAGGATTTCCTTTTAGCGCATCACAACGAGAAAACCCCTGCAAAGCATCTCGCACCGCCTCAACAAATTCTGGCTGAGATAAAACCACCATCGGTTCACTCACGGGCGAAGTTTGTACCGCCTGCGCTGAAGCCGCGATTTCCCGTTGAGCCAACAAAGCTTGCCACGCCTTCATGGGTAACACTCGCCAATCATGCCCATAAACTCCATAGCGTCGTCCCCCTACCTCAAAATCAGCTTCAGGAATTCGCGCCAAGTCAGCGTAGGCAAACATCACCGCCCAATCCTCCGGTTCTGCACAAGCAAAGAAGGTGAAAGCTAGCCCCTGTGTAGTGCGATGATGCTGCACGAAGTTGAT
>DALYIW010000222.1:725-14144 GCA_031970155.1 Coleofasciculaceae cyanobacterium CTOTU46601
GAGTCGGTGAAACTGCTTGATAAGTATCCCGTGCCATCCAAAAGCGGAACAGAGTTGCCCCTTCGTTACTTCTTAGCGGTGCGGCTTGTTGAAGATAACGCCAAGCTGAAATTGCCGCCGGATCTACACTCAAATCCTCACTACTTGCCTGGTGTAGTGCCACCATCATCACAAATCCTGCTGGCTGCTGCTCGGCATCCCGAAAAACCAGCACCCCTTGAGGCTGTCGCTTCAACCAGTGAGCCAAAAGACGGGCTGATTCTTCACCTTCATACTCACTCACCATCTTGAGTAGCGTTGGTTGATCTGTCTGTCGGAACTTGTCAGTTAACAGACTACTATTCTCTTGCCAGGTAAAACGAGGCCTTACAGCTGGGTTATCTCGGTGGAGAAAAATGTAATCAAACAGAATACGATGCTGCTCTTGTCCTTGAGTCTGCTCTAAACGGCTAGTGTAGTAGTGACGGGCACGCCCATGAAGTTCGATGTACCAGTCAGGATTACGCCAACGCAAGTCAGCAATCAGGACTTCCCTGGCCAAATCGTGAGGAAACAGCCCCAATTGCCCGGATTCGATGAACGACAGCCCCCGCAGCCACTCAAATAACTCATGAACATCAGGCATTCCCAGCATGGTGGCGAGTAACGTCTCCGTCGTCAGACGCACTAGGGCGCAAGCTTCCAACGCCATCCGATGGGCCCGACTGGGGACTTGTTGCACGAATTTTTCCAGCAGTGCTTTAATCACATCGGGTACACTGTCAGGCTGAAAGTGAACGTCCCCTTTCTGAGCAAACACATCAGCCACTAAGGAGAGGGCAAGCGGATAGCCGTGGGTAAAATCAAGAACCGAGCAATGTTGAGTTGTAGGGACTTGTCGCTTAGTCAGGTAGATACGACTTTCATCTGGGCTAAGGTTACGCAGTGGTAGGATGTGGATCAGAGACTGCCAACCTGGATCAGCTCTCCAAGATGATGAGGGAGAGTGACGGCCAGCTAAAACAGTCAGAGTGCTTTCTGGTAAATGGGGTAAGAAGATTTCTCGCAGCCATTCATCAAGAGGCGCGAGAATTTCGTAGGTGTCAATTAAAAGAACATGGTGTTCAAGTTGAGAAGCTAGAACCTGGAGAGGAGATTCATTAGGTGTTAGGTTCATTACTGAGCGCAAGGCACTCAAAAATGATTCAGGAGCGGGTTCTATGTTACGAGCATCTATGTAAATTGCTGAAGTTTGGGTTTTATGACAAAGCCGAGTAAACTCACTCAGCAGAGTCGTTTTACCAACACCGCCGGGACCAAAGACATGCAGAACATGAAACGGTAATTCGGTTGCTGCGTTAGCGTAATTCGGTGCAGAACTGGTTCTCTCAAGAATAGAGTCGCGTTGTCGTGGAAAAATCGCTGACTCAAACAACTTTAGCTCATCAATACGCCCAACAAACTGACTATGCCGTGCCGCACTCAAACGTTCTGCCAGTGACGATGACATTGGGTGCCCCTCTGGATTTAGTTCAGTGAATACACTATTTATTTAACTGGTTTGCTGGAGTTTAGAGGGCGTTTATAAAGAAATAAAACAGTGATGTCACTCAATGCAAGTCGGCTTCCCAAACTGCAATATAAATGCGGCCGGGTTCATTGCGCTCTATCACACCTTTGAGATTATCCTCTCGACCACTCACAAATGTATATCGATTGGATTTGCCCTGATATACATCTTCTAGTCCTTGCTTGATATCTCTAGAAGCGTTTTCATTGAGCATCTTACTTAATGTCCTTGACATCGTTCTAAGATCAACAGAGTCGGAAAAAGAGGCTTCTGTTTCACGAAGACGCCCGGAACTAGGGTCATACAGATATCCTAGGCTGACCTTACCGGGTATAAAGTCTTCATAAAGTACTGCACGGGTATTCCACATGCCTTTTGTAGTCTTCGTGGGTTGCCCTAATCTTTCTCGGATATAGCTTTGCTGAGTCCCTGGGGGAAATCCAGGAATTCTTTGAGGCAGATTAGAATTTTGGTTATTGTCTTCTGTTGCAGGTGAGGGGACTGGAATAGGTTTCTGTGAAGGTGCTGGAGTAGATTGTCCTGAATTTTGTTCCGGGGGAAGAGGCGATCGCACACTCTCCGAATCCTGCGATCGACGCGAAGGTGATGGTATAGTCGCTGCTGGTGGTTCTGAAGTAGGTTGTTCTGATGCAGGTTCAGAATCGGTAGGTTGAGAGGATGAAGGTGGCCTTGATGAGGGTTGCTCTTGGGTAGTTTGTTCCCTTGTTGGCTCAGAAGAGGATGATACTGGATTTGAGCGCTGAGGCGATCGCGTTAATCCTACAGCCAGTGCGATCGCACCCAAAACTAAGCCCCCCGCTATTAAAGCACCGACGATCAAGGGATTACGATCATTGGTTCTAATAACTGGAGGAGTGCCAGCAGGAACAGTTTGTTGAGGATAAGGGTTGGCCGTGGGTACAGTTGAACCGTTTCCGGGATGGGGTAAACCAGCTGGGGCAACCACTTGGGTGGCTACATCTGAAGGTGCGCCAGCTGATTGTAAGGCGTTGAGCATATCTCTTGCACTGACAAAGCGATCGCCTACATTGAAGCGAATAGCGCGATCGATCACCGTTGCCAGGTTAGAGTTAACATTCGGAGCATACTGACGCCACAAAAGCTCACCTGTTCTAGAATCTGTCTGCAACTCTTGAGGCATTTTCCCGGTGAGCAAAAAAACCGCCGTCATCCCTAAACTATAAATATCGCTGGCAAAAGTTGGGCGTCCCCCTGCTTGTTCCGCAGGCATAAATCCAGATGTTCCAATCACTATTGATGGAGCAGAGTTACTGGAGTTTACCACCGTATTCATCGCTTCTTTGACAGCACCAAAATCAATCAGCACAGGCAATCCATCCTGTTTCCGCATGATGACATTATCCGGTTTAATATCGCGGTGAATCATCCGGCGGTTGTGAACATAATCTAGTACTGGCAACAAGCTGAGGAGTATTTGCTTAACCTCATTGTCAGCCAGTCGCCCTCTGTGTTGCACCTTTTTAGTCAAGGTATCGCCTTCGATGTATTCCTGTACCAAATAAAATTGCCCAGCTTCCTGGAAGTAAGCATACAACTTTGGAATTTGAGCGTTTCTCTCCCCCAAGTCCTCTAAAACTGCTGCTTCCCGCTGAAATCTCTCCTGCACTAGCTTATAAGCTTGGGGGTCGTGTGTTACAGGCTTTAGCTGCTTAATCACACATTGCCGTCCCGAAGGCATATGAGTATCTTCAGCAAGAAAGGTGTTACCGAACCCGCCAGAACCCAGCATCTGGAGAACCCGATAGCGATTATTTAATAGTGTTAGTGTCATGAGAGATTTAGGAAAGCTTTTTTTATAGGTAAAAATCGGTGTCACTGAACACCCAGCTTTTGCCTGAATTATACTCTTCTATAAAATTGCTGAATCCGTCAAAGGAGATAAATTTTGGAGGCTCCTATTTCTGTAAATCTGTAGTGTGAGCATCTTGCTCACGTATACTCAACATTGAGCAGTATAAGCTTGTACCAATTCTCTGTGACGAGTTCACTTTATTTGCCCTCAGTCTAGAAGACTGGGGCTACACAACCAAAGCCTGTCTGCACAGGCTATTTTTGTGCATCTTCCTAGAGAAATGATATTACTATCTCTATCCGAATATCAAGCAAGATGCTCGTGTTACCTATATCCAAGTAGCGAGCAATATTGTCGTGTTACCTATACCCAAATAGCGAGCTCTCCGGCTCACACTACCTAAATATTTTTCTCCTTGGGACGCATTCGACAAACTTTTACTTCAAGTCAAGTAATCCATTTTCTTTCAGCTTTGGATTAAAGCGAATTTCTGTTTGCACGCCACGGGATTTCAGCTCTTCTAAAATTTGGGCTTCAACTCTCCGTGCAACTTGTTTTAAGAGCTTAACTTGCATCAAGCCATCGCTTTTTTGATAGTTTTCTTGCTCCTCTTCAGTCATCGTTCGCTTAGCATCAATCGGATGATTCCAAACCACTTCATCTGAGCTATTACCAGCAGGAGTCGTACCATTTTCCTCAATCCATGCATTCCGGATAGTTTCTAACTGGGTACGATTGGGTTTATCAATAGTTTTTACTTTTACCCAGTAGCAGGATTTCGGCTGACGAACTAAGTGTTGCTTGAGACTGAGATAAATATCGCGAGAATAGTTTACTAATTGCAGCGTTTTATCTTGGTCAAAGATTGCGTAGATCCCAATTTTTCCTTGCAAATCTTCCGGTAAGTTTCCTGTATCGTCAAGATAAGGAATATAGTCTAAGTTTGCAATTGATAAGATGTCTGTTTCAGAGGTCATCGTTAACTTAATTTATTTTATTTAACTTTTCGATAAATAGCACACAGTCGGCTGGGATTGAAGATTTTTGCTTTAAACATGAAATTTGGCGGTACGTTAATGATGAGGTAATCATCAGATTGGTGGTACTGCTCAAATTCAGTCGGCATTCCTTTTGGAGTGGCTGTGGAGTAGGGGACTGGCTGAAATAGTAATTCTGTAAATTCAACCTTTTGACCTTGTATTTGTTCGGCTACTTGATTCAAGAAGCTTTCACTAGTCAATGAACTAAATAAGTTGTCTCTGGCTTCTGGAGGTAGCACAAAACTGCTATCGAAATTGTTAACTATTTTTAATGGAGCCATAGATAAAGTGGGTGCTCAATGAGTTGATAACTGGGGTGATTATAGCGGTTTTGGCTTGGTATACCCTACATGAACTCGCTAACCGTAGCTTAACGGCTTCTAACCCTCCCAAGACAGCAGCACGACTGGGAACTGATACTTGACTGCCAAGAACAGCATCATATTTTCTGGGTTGACTGGGGTTTTCTGGCATTTGATTTTTGTTGCGATCGCTTCTTATTAATTAGAACCGCTACCTAAGACAAAAAGGCTCAGGAGAGTGCCAGCGTTCCAAAGTCCGTGGAGGAGCATGGAAGAGAGAAGATTGCGCGATCGCGAATACACAACTCCCAACACCATCCCCAATGTTGCTAACGGTAGGACTTCCGAGAGGCTGAGGTGTGCGATCGCAAACAGCAAACTACTAGCAACAACTGCTCCCCAAACTGGCATATAACGAGTCAACGACGGCAACAAGAACCCTCGGAAAATAATCTCCTCAAATATCGGTGCCGCCACACAAGCGGTTATGAAAAATATCAGCAGTGCTACGCTATCCTGTCCTTCCAAAGCTAAAGGCAAAATTGGATTACTGCCTCCCTGTCCTTGCCACAGTTGCTGGTTAATCAGCGACACTACAATCACCAACGGCAGCGCTACTAGATAACCTCCAAATCCCCAGAGAAACCAGTTACTGACAAACTTAAAGCGAAACCAATCTTTTGGCAGTGGCAAAAAGGGCTTGATCGAAAGGTACATCACCAATAAGCCACCCGATGCTAGCAGGATGTAGCTTGCCAGTACATAAAACGCTTTCATCCGCACCGTGAAATTAATCGGATTGAGTCCCAACAAACCAAACAATAAAGGTAGCAGCAGTTGACCGACAAAGAAAAACCCGACGATGAGCACTTGCCAAACAATTTCCCAATCCCAGGGTGTATCCCAACGTTCGTCACTGTTGGTAGCTAGGAGCGATCGCTTCCCTTGAATCAACCACTGACCTATTAAAAACAGTAAGAGTATAAAACCAGATAGACCCCCTAATCCTGGTATTCCCCCAATCAGCGCTAGTTTAAAAACAGCTTGCTCGGCTATTTCTTGCTCTTTAGCTTGAAGCGATAACAAGGCATCCTGGCGCTGCTGCAATTTGTACAACTGCGCCAACGCCCGATAGCGGAACCAACTATCTAAGTTTTTTTGAATTTGTGGTTCAGCATCCGGTAGTAGGCGCGGTGGATTACTCCATAAACCAATTAACACCTCTGCTGTCTGTGCTACTGATGCATCAGATGCAGCCTGATTGTCTCGCGCCTCTTGATTGGTAAGCTTAGTCCAGGTTTGAAGCGCGATGTTGGTTTGTCCTTGTTGAGCTTGGAGAATTCCCAGCCGTAAATCTAGCTCATTAATCAGCTGTTTGACCTGAGACAATGACTGTTGCAACTGCTGCTGCTCCCCAGAAGGACTAGGAGCATCTTCAACAGGAGGCAATTGCACTTGCGGTTTGGCGGGATTTGTCCCTGTCGCTAGCTCTTGGGATGAGGGCTTTTTAAGTTGTTCGACGATTTGGGCTTGAGTTTTCTGAGCTGATTTACGCGCTTCTTGATACTGTTTTTGGGCGGCTTTGAGCGGCTCATCACCAATCAAAGCTTTACGGGCTGTGGTCAAATCTGGTGTTGAGGCTTGAGGCGTTGCGGCGTCGGCGTTTTTGTCTTGCCACTCGGCGGCATGGAGCAGCAGGTTAGTTTGGTAAAGTTCTAGACGACTTTGGATCTGAGGCTGACTCCAGCTTTCTACCAAGGAAAGGCCGACTTTAGCGATCGCAAAGATCGTCAGCGCAACTAAAATCAACCGCTTAATGGTCATTTAACCCCTCTCAGGCTGGCTTTTTCAACATCATTGAAATTATCGCATTCCAGTAAATAGTTTGACAAAATAAACATATTATGATAATGACTTTTGAGTGGAAAGTATATTTAACAAACAACAAACAACTAACAACAAACAACCAAGAAGAGTGAAACTGAGAACTATTCACCTACTTGGTAACGGAGGATTTGAAGAGTGGGTACTCGCGTCATTATCGTGCGTCATGGTCAAAGCAGTTACAATGCCCTAAAAATGATTCAAGGCCGTTGTGATGAGTCAGTCTTGACCGAAAAAGGTTGTGAGGATGCCCGTAAAGTGGGCGCTGCTCTCGATAGCCTCAGCTTTGATGCCATCTACAGTTCTCCTCTACAACGGGCAAAGAAGACAGCAGAAATTATCCTACCCTATTTGCCAGGGTCTCCGGAGTTACTCACACCTAGCAGTCTAATGGAAATTGATTTGCCGCTTTGGGAGAAGCTAGGCAAGTCAGAGGTGAAGGAAAAATTTGCAGAGGACTACCGTTGCTGGAAAGAACGTCCTCATGAGTTACGCATGGTAGTGCCGACAACCGAGGGAACCAGAGAACATTTTCCCGTACTGGCGCTTTATGAACAAGCGCAGCAATTTTGGCAAGAAGTTCTCCCTCGGCATCAGGGAGGCACTATTTTAATCGTGGCGCACAATGGGATTAATCGGTGCTTGATTAGTAGTGCGATCGCGATGCCTCCTGCACATTACCATTCAATCCAGCAATCGAACTGTTGCATCAATGTGCTAAATTTTGCTGGCGTTTGGGGCGAACCTGTGCAATTAGAGTCGCTCAATCAGACATCCCATTTAGGAAACTCCTTACCAGCACCGCGAGAAGGAAATCGAGGATTGCGCTTGTTGCTTGTGCGCCACGGGGAAACAGAATGGAATCGTGTCTCTCGATTTCAGGGAGGAATTGATGTACCGCTTAATGATAATGGTCGCTCTCAAGCGCAGCAAGCGGCTGAGTTTCTGAAGGATGTCCCGATTGATTTTGCCGTTAGTAGCCCAATGCTAAGACCCAAGGAAACGGCTGAAATTGCACTACAGTATCATCCCAATGTCCCACTGGAACTGCAAGAGGAGTTAAGGGAAATTAATCATGGGCTTTGGGAAGGAAAACTAGAGTCAGAAATTAAGCAGGAATACCCGGATTTGCTGCGTCAGTGGCAAATTGCCCCCGAAACGGTACAGATGCCAGAGGGAGAAAATTTACAGCAGGTGTGGGATCGGGCAGTTGCTTGTTGGAATGAGATTATTAAATCTACTCCAGTGTCTGACACCGAACTCAAGACAGGTTTGGTTGTTGCTCACGATGCTATTAATAAGGTAATTCTCTGCCACATTCTGGGTTTGAGTGCAGCCTCGATCTGGTGTATTAAACAGGGGAATTGTGCTGTCACTGTTATTGATTACCCTCACGGTTTAGAGAAAGCGCCAATATTGGAAGCGATGAATATTACTACACATCTATCTGGAGGAGTTTTGGATAAAACAGCGGCTGGGGCGTTGTAGTTAGTTATTTGTTGTTTGTTATTTGTTATTTGTTGTTTGTTGTTTGTTGTTTGTTGCTTGTTGCTTGTTGTTTGTACAAGCGCGAACAGGACTTATGCAGCCTTGACGGAATTTCAGGTAATTAGACCATTGTTGATTTCTCCCATGCCTGCCCCTTGAAAAGGGAGCAATGCGTGAGTCTTGACAAACAACCAACAACCAACAACCAGGAGCAATGCGTGAGTCTTGACAAACAACTAATAACCAACAACCAATAACCAACAACCAACAACCAACAACCAACAACTAGATGAGTTATTGTATTCGACCAAAAAGACTACAGATTGTTTCAACATCTGTCATTAAAGCATCTCCAGCAAATTCGAGGCTTTCTAGCGATCGCACTGCTGCACTCTCATTGCCAGCTCCGCAGGCATCGGTCACAATCACAGGAATATAGCCAAGATCAGCCGCATGGCGCACGGTTGGTTCTATGCCTATTTCCATAGCCACACCTGCGATCGCAAACGCATTAATACCACAGTCGCGCAAGGCAATATTGAGCGGTGTTCCTTCAAAAGCTGACATGGTAATTTTGTCAAATATCGCTTCACTAGGAAGGGGCGATACTTCAGGAATTAGCTGAAAACCTGGCGAATCCCGTAGAAACCACGGTTGAACATCACTAACTTTATCTACTCTTTGCCATGCCATTGCCATACGAAGTTGAAAAACGCCTGCAATTTCTACTGGCAGGGACATGTGACGGAAGAAGAAAACACGAATTCCTGCTGCGCGAGCTGCTTGCAGAACTTTCACAACATTTTGTGTGATTTTTTCTCCTCTTTCTTTGGGCAATTGATTCATGATGCCCACTTGCATGTCGTAAACCAGAAGTGCCATTCGCTGGGGATGACAAACTTCTTCAAGAGTTTGCGGTATATCAAGACTAAATGCATGTTCCACGAGTTATCTTCTCCTGGGTTTAAGCTAAAAATTAAAAAGAATAAATAACATTAAAAATGCACTGCCCATGGGTTGCTATTGAGTGCAAGAGGTCTAATAAAGAGCCATACAGGTTGTTTGTAGGGACACGATAACATCGTTCCCTTAATTTGTACTATTGGCAATTGAAAACCCTTATAAATGTAACTATCGACGCAACAAACCAAAGGCAAAATTTCGTCCTTGACCGTAAACAGTAGCCAGCTTAATCCAAAGCATTCCATAGGGTTCTAAGAGTCGAGCGCTAGAAAGTTGACCTGCATTAATGGCTTCAAAACCTACCTCAGATGTGAGCGTTAAAACAATTTTTTTGCGCTCTTCGTCATCACCACAAACATGACCGATGGATGACCATCTACTACTGGGTTAGCCATATTTTCCCAACCTGTTTGATTAAATGCTTTGTAAACAAAAGCGTCTTTTGCCCATTCAGCAACTTGCTCGCCTCCTGATGTTGAAAACCCCATTGCTAGAGAAAAGTCTTTCGTTAAGGGATTTGTGCAGTCAATTAGAATTTTACCTGCCAAATCACCGCAGGATTCGATCGCTTGTTGAGCGGCTTGCCAAGGGGTAGCTAAAACCACCACTTCAGCGTCTGATGCTGCATCAGTAACAGTAGTTGCTCGTGCGCGATCGCCAATTTCTTGAAGCAGTGTTTGAGTTTTCTCAGCTTCCGGGTTTCTCACCCCAAAAGTCACTTGATGCCCTTGATTTGCCCAGGCTTTACCTAAGGTGCCCCCTACACTACCAGCACCTACAATTGCAATCTTCATGAAGTGACCTCCTTAACTGCTTAAAAAGCCTAACAACTCTCCCACAATTTTGACTAGATAGCTAAAATTGGAAACACTATCCCATATTTGGGACAATATTGACAGGACTTACGCATAGACACCACATATAGTAGGGGTGAACGGCCGTTCACCCTTACTATTGGCCTTTCAAAAGTAAATTTGCTAGGACTTACGCAAATTACTTGCTCAAAATATCAGAGCACGCGGCAGGATTCACCCAAGGGCGTTGAGGTTCACTGCTAGTTGGGTTATCAGCGGTGAGCACTACCTCTCCTTGAGCGTTGAATACCCACCCTTGAGCTGGTACAATCCGCTCAGCCTTGACTTGGGTTGGCGATGGAGTCACTTTGGTTGAAGAATTATCAGCACTAGAGGCAGGCTCTACCAAACCGACTTGGATATTATCATCACTGAGAGTATGGCTGGGGTTAGACGGCAAGCCTCCACGTCCGGTGACAACAAATTCACTGCTTTTTCCTCTATCACAAGGATTCTGGGCAATGAAAGCAGTGGGGTCTACAACTGTCTGGGGCAAGGTGACTAACCCCTGCGTCGGGTCTACTTCAGGTGTGTTAATTTGAACGGTGCCACTGAACTCAGAATTTGCTCCGCTAGCTGTGATATCGCTTTTTGGAGTTAGTGTAGGGCGGAATTTTGTACCAAAGATGCCAGAGGCACTAACTCTGACATTACCCCCACGGAAGTTACTCGAATTAGCCGTAATGTCGCTATTTTCTAGCGCAACTAAGACACCAGTATCAATCGTGATATTGCCGCCGATAACATTGGTTCCCTCTGCATTGGTGCTAATCTTGCTGCCATGACGCAACACCAAATCTTCAGAGCGTATGTTGATATTACCCTGCCCTCCTTTGGTTTCAGCGCTGAGGGTTGCGCTGTTGTTTAGACGAATAGATTGAGCAGTGATTTCTAGATTGCCTGCATTCCCTAATCCTTGACTGTCCACAGAAATCTGGGCTTCATCTCGGATATTTAACTCTCCTGTGGCAATCTTTAAATTGCCTCCAATTCCGGTAGATTGCTCAACAGTGTTGGCAAACAGTCCACTAGCAGGGCTGACATTATCAACGATATCTGAACCAAATTGGGCAAGTCTTTCGTTATAGGTGCGATCGCTACCAGAAACCGTGAGGCGGGAAGCAGCATTAACTGTAATGTTTCCAGCATTGCCCTCGCCGAAAGCCGTAACAATAAGTTGCCCACCTCCAGTAAGCTCAAGAGTATTTGTATTAACCGTGATATTACCGCCCTTGAATGGACTCTTCGTTCGAGCATTCAGAACCGCTCCATCTGATAAGCGCAATGCACTCGTTGTCAGGTAAATATCACCTCCTTGCCCTGTAGCATTCTGCTCGGTGGCACTAATCAATCCACTAGAGAATCCTCCCACGAGTACAGGATTAATCTGTCCTTGTAAATCAAATAAAGCCCCAGGAGCAACCCCAGAGAAGGTAACAGAATCTGCAACATTGACCACAATATTGCCGGCATTTCCCCTTCCACGAGTTAGAGATTGCACTTCGGCTCCATTCGTTAGAATAAGCGATCGCGATTGAATCTCGATATTGCCAGCATTACCCTCAGCTCTAGATTCCACGGTGCTGAAAATGCCAGTAGTAGCGCCGATTTCACCGACATCGGCAACAAACCGCGTGTTTTTTGAGATTTCGCTCGGAGCAATCGGTTGACTAGGGATAGGTTTCTTAGTCGGACCGCCAAGCATAGAAACTGAGTCATCAACCCGTACAGATATGTTTCCAGCATTTCCCCGCCCAAAGGTACTGGCAATGATGTGAGCACCCTCGGTTAAGGAAAGGGTTCTAGCCTCAATTGCGATTCCCTCGCTGTCACCTACACCAGCGTAGAGTTCTGGAAAACCCACGCTGCTAAAGATAGCAGTGCCTTCTCCTGACAGAGAAACCCAGTCATTAGCCTGGATGCTCACCCTTCCAGCATTTCCTCGCCCAATGGTACTGGCATTGAGTTGAGCGCCGTTTGCCAAGGAAAGGGAATTGGTGTTGATGGCAATTCCACCACTATTACCCCTGGCACCCAACTCTACGGTGCTGAGGATGGCTGTGTCTGTACCTGTTAGAGAAACCGCATCAGCTTGCACAGATATGCTTCCAGCGTTTCCTTGCCCATAAGTACTAGCAACGATTTGAGCACCATCGGTTAAGGAAAGGGTTTTAGTCACGATTGTGATTCCTCCACTATCTCCCCGCCCCTTTCCCATAAAACTATCGAGAATAGATTCCACAGAACTGAAGATACCTGTAGTTGTACCTGCCACAGAAACCAGGTCATCAGCTTCTATAACCACACTTCCGGCATTACCCCTTCCCAAAGTGATAGTACCGACTTGAGCGCCATTAGTCAGAGCAAGCGAAGCTGTCTTGAGAGTAATATTGCCACCGTTGCCTCTGGCTCTATCTGCAACACTATTAAAAATGAAGCTGTTATCCGTAAGGTTTATTGCTTGTGTTGCATTAATTTCAATATCTCCTGCCGTTGAACCAAGAGAACCCAATCCCGTATCTATGCCTGCTTTTAGGCTACTTTCTCTTGTCATATTCAAGGTCTGGGCATTGATGGCAATACTACCACCACCGCCAGCACGAACATTGACTTCAGCTTGATTGTCGAGGGCTACATCTGCTCTCGCCACGTCATCCGGAAAACTCAACTGTAGGTTACTGCCGTTAACATTCAGCTCAATAGTGCCAGTGTCTGCTAGCCCTCCCAATTCCACTCGACCTCCTGGAGCTCTTAAAGAAGCCCTATTTAAGGCGATCGCACCACCCACCAGTGCTAAGGTTTCACCATCAGGCACAGTCAGAGTAGACCCCTGCACCTGGATACTTCCCGCATTACTCCTGTATTGCAAGCCAACGGGCATACTAATGGTGAGCAGGGGAGAAGTAGAAGAGTCAGTAGCGCTAAAAAATGTTCCATCGGCAAACTTTATCGCATTGGCTGTACTTGCCACAAAAGAACCTCTTAGATCCAGACGGGCATTTCTGCCAAAGATTATCCCGTTGGGGTTAAGCAGGAAGAGGTTAGCGTTGCCTAAGACTCCGAGGGTTCCCTGAATATTTGATGGGGTACTGCCTGTAACCCGACTAAAAATGTTCTCAATCCCAGCCGGATTAGTAAAATAGGCTCCTCGCCCTCGACTAATGTTAAATTCACTAAAACTGTGGAACAGGGAAGAGCCTCGAATCGCTCCTCCATCTATCTGGTCAGACAAAATGCCTTTAATAGTAATATTGGGGGTGACGATGGAGCCTTCAGTGCCGAGAGTGCGATCGCCAATGATCTGACTTCTTGCTGGAGTGAGTGGAGCAAAACAGCACAAAGTAATGCTGCAAGCTTGGGTCAAAACATCCCGTATTCCTCGGCTCCATTTTGGCTGCATACTTACCACATTTTAGAATTTTTGTCAATTGTTTTAGAGTGTTTCACGGACGGCGATGGCAACCCGTTATAGATGAAAGAAACTACTCCCCCTGCTCCCCCTGCT
>DALYIW010000223.1:0-2404 GCA_031970155.1 Coleofasciculaceae cyanobacterium CTOTU46601
GGGATGGCACAATCAAGCTTTGGCGTCGCGACGGCAAAATTTTAAAAACGCTTCGCGGTCATATCGGCCAGGTTTACAGCGTGAGTTTTAGCCCCAAGGGACAACTTCTTGCCACAGCCGGAGCGGACGGCATCGCTCGGTTGTGGAACCTCAACGGTCAGTTGCTGCAAGAATTCAAAGGGCACAAGGACGCAGTTAGGAGCGTAAGTTTTAGCCCCAATGAACAGTTTCTTGCTACAGCCTCAGAGGATATGACTGCTCGATTATGGAATCTTAAAGGCCAGCAGTTAGTTCTATTCAAGGAGCATCAACAAATGCTGCGGAGCGTGAGCTTTAGCCCCGCCGATGGACAGCGCCTTGCTACGGCATCAGAAGATGGTACCGCTCGGTTGTGGAACCTCAAAGGTCAACAGTTAGCTCTAGCCAAAGGGCATTCAGGCGGAGTTATGAGTATGAGTTTTAGCCCTAATGGACAGCGTCTGGTCACAGGAGGATATGATGGCACCGTGCGGTTATGGAACCTCAAAGGAGAGCCACTGAAAAAAAAATTAAATACCTATCAGAACCACGTTATGGACGTGAGATTTAGTCCAGATGGGCAGCGCTTAGCTACTGCAGGAAAAGATAGTACTGTCCGACTGTGGAACCTCAACGGTCAGCAGTTGGCTGAATTTAAGGGATACACAGGTCGTGTCTGGAGCCTAAGTTTTAGTCCGGATGGGCAGCACCTTGCCACAGCAGGAGACGGCGACATGGTCAGGCTGTTGCCTGTTGAGGGATTAGATGAACTGCTCTCAAGAAGTTGCGACTGGGTGCGCGATTATCTGAAGTATAACCAACAGGTGAGTGACAGCGATCGCCATCTCTGCGACGGCATCGGCACCCAGAAGTAGGGTAAGTGAATCAGGATTGGCGATCGCTACAGCTAGTCAAGACAAAGACGAGTTTCAGCCCTGTTGATGATCAGGTACTCGCTACTGCTAGTAAAGATCAAACGGTGATTCTGTTACTAGCTTTTTTTCGGAATCATTAGCATAGCTGTCGTAGAAAGTAGGGTTAAGCTATTTTTTAAAGGCATTAATGACACTAGATTTAGACAAATTTTATCAAGTCTCCAATCCCAGCAAAACCCTTGATATAGGAAAGGCTGAAGATCGGCAGTATTACGTAGATTTTTCCCCGGTGCGGGGTGACGAGATTATCAAAGAATTGGGACGTACCATCACCCGTCTCTCTCTCAATGAACCGACTTGCCAGCTGTTTACCGGACATATTGGCTGTGGCAAAACAACCGAGTTACTGCGGCTCAAGGCTAATTTAGAAAAGCAAGACTTTCACATCGTCTATTTTGAGTCTTCTCAAGACTTGGACATGGCAGACGTAGATATCAGCGATATCTTGCTAGCGATCGCACGTCAAGTCAGTAAAAGTTTGGAAGAAATTAAAATCAACTTGCAATCCACAGGCTTCCAGCGGTTACTAGAAGGCGCAGCCAAGGTTTTGAACGCAGACATTCAGGGGATTAAAGCCAAAGTTCCTGTAGTAGGCGATGTTGGTGTTTCTTCAGAAGCCGGAAAGTTTTCTCTGTCTTTGGGGATTGGCGAAATCACCGCTAAAGCTAAAGATAGTCAGGATGTTCGCTCTCTGCTAAGACAATACTTAGAGCCACGAGTCTCTAATATTTTAGAAGCTATTAACAAAGAGTTAATTGAACCGGCTATTAAAGAACTCAAGCAGCGAAATAAACAAGGCTTGGTAGTGATTGTCGATAATCTTGACCGGGTAGATAACAAAGAGAAGGCAGCAGGACGCACTCAACCAGAACACCTATTTGTAGACCGTGGAGAACAGTTGAATAAACTGAAATGCCATGTGATTTACACAATCCCCCATATTTTGGCATTCTCGAATGACTTGGGAGGACTGACCAATCGTTTTGGCATAGACCCCAAGATGTTGCCGATGGTGCGAGTACAGCGACGCGACGGCACCCGATGTACTCAAGGACTTGCTTTGCTGCGACAGATGGTTCTCGCGAGAGCCTTCCCAAGCCTGGATGCCGCTCAGCGCCTTAGTTTAATCACCGAGGTGTTTGATTCTCCTGAAACTTTAGACCGCATATGTATCGTCAGTGGCGGACATGTACGCAACTTACTGGTATTATTGTATCGTTGTCTCCAAAAAGATGACCCACCAATTTCTCGTGACTGTTTAGAGAGTGTGATTAGTCAACGTCGTAATGAATTAAGTCTGGCAATTACACCGGATGAGTGGCAGTTGCTACAGCAAGTCGCGCAACAGAAAACCGTCAGAGGAGAAGCAGAGTATCAAGCACTGCTGCGTAGTCTGTTTGTGTTTGAATATCGCGATCGCGAGGAGTGCTGGTTTGATATCAACCCCGTCT
>DALYIW010000223.1:2425-14076 GCA_031970155.1 Coleofasciculaceae cyanobacterium CTOTU46601
CGAGGCGAAAGAGTTGCAGGGATGAGTAACCGACATCTACACCAAGAGATTGCTACGATTAAAAACGAAATTTCCTTAAAAACTCTGGTACGGGCAATTACCAAGTCTAAGGGTGATTTCTCTCTGATTTTGGCGCGTTGTAACTGTGGTACTGTTCGACAGCAGATCGTCAAGCAGCTACGGCAGCAATGCCCCGTTGAAATTCGAGAGCTTGTCCTAGATCAGTCAGTCAAGACACTCTACACCACCATTGTCGAAGAACTTGGGTTAGAGCAACCCAGTGCCTTGATGGTGTCCAGTTTGGAGTCCGTCAAAGCCCTCGAACAATTGCTGATTGCGACGAACCAAGTACGGGAAGAGTTCCGTAATTTTGCCTGTCCACTGGTGTTGTGGATTACTGATGAAGTATTGCAACAACTGATTCGGTTAGTACCTGACTTTGAGAGTTGGGCAACCAGCATTGAGTTTGCCAAAGTAGCAGGTGAGTCTCCACAGTACGCGCAATTGCCATCAGTAGCCTGAATTGCGTGCGTCAGAGTTTAAGCGAATCCCAAGGCTTTCAAGTTGTGGGATAAAAGCGTTGTTTGTTGATCAGGACTTACGCATGGACACCACGTATAGTAGGGGTGAACGGCCGTTCACCCTCACATATGTCCCTTCAAAAGGAAATTTGCGTAAGTCCTCTTGATATAAGTTCTGTTGGGGTTCTCCAAACAAACTTGAGTACCTTTTGGGTCAAAAAAGAATGAAGGATAAAAACTCTTAGTCTTAATACTCAAGAAGCTCCTAAATTTACTTATGGGGTACTCCCAACCCTCATCCCTCATCCATCATCCCTCATCCCTCATCCCTCACTCCTCATCCCTCATCCCTCACTCCTCATCCCTCATCCATCATCCCTCATCCCTCATCCCTCCAAATGACGAGCAATTCGTTTTGTCAAATAAAATTCGGATTTCCCTACACTAGCTTGGTAGAGTTAACAGATAAGACTTCTAAATTTACAGCATAGAAGTCTTTCAAATCCTTGCGGTCTATGAATTTCTCAACTTTTGTCTGTAACTCAGGGAACCCAAGAATGAGTGTATCAGACCTAGTAAGTAGGTAGTAAAATCACTGCACCCGGAAATGCTCAGTGATGGCGAAAATGCTGAAGCATTAAAAGGGTGCTTTGTGAAATTAGCATCTATCTCTCTCACCAAGCCTGCCTGAAGTTATCGCCTTCAGGAAGACTTGGCGATCGCGCTTTGCAGTGCGGTTGCTCAGGCTTTGGGATCGCAGCTACATCGTAATCTTAAATTCTGATTGGAGAATAGAAATGAACAGATTGATCAGCGCTTGGCCTGCATTGATTGTTGTTTTAATGATGGCTTTGCCTGTGTTGGTTGTCCATGTCATTCAAGGTGTCGCCAGCCACAACAGCAGAGAAACTTTATCTGCCGGGGCTTCTCACATTAAGATGGACAAGCTATCAACCTCAGTTAGTACACGACAATCAATGCCGTTGATTCTAGCCGCTATAGACGACCAAGACACTAACTGTCACGATAAAGGAGTATGCCGAGGTCGTTGAGAATTTGCCGGAATGCGTATTTACTCGTTATCATTGGAGGCAGCTTCTATACGCAGATTATACCCTTCAATGGTAAATCTAGCGTGAGGGGTGTAACCCCTCAATGAGCTGCTGAATGTGAGTTAGCTTTTAGAACCAGGCTGAGCTAGTGCCAGGTGAGTATAAATCTCTGATTGGATATCCAACTGACCTTGGCAAAGGCGAAGAAGTGGCAGCGATGAATCTACCTGAAGATGTCGCCAATCAAAACCAAAACTCATTAAAAACTCTGCTCCGGGCGATTACCAGGTCTGAGGGTGCTTTCTCATTGATATTAGCCCGTTGTAACCAAAGCGCCTTGCGTGAGCAAATCGTGCAGCAGTTGCAAGAGCAATGCACCGTTCAAATTCGAGAGCTAGTTCTGGAGCAGTCAGTCAAGACACTCTACACCACAATTGAAGCCAAACTAGGTCAGGAGCAGCCAACAGCCTTAATGGTATTTGGCTTAGAGAGGGTAAGCGCCCTGGAGCAAGTGTTAACTTCAACCAACCGAGTGCGAGAGGAGTTTCGTAATTTTGCCTTTCCACTGGTGTTGTGGGTCACTGATGAAGTTTTGCAAAAGCTAATTCGGCTAGCACCAGACTTCTACAGTTGGGCCACAACTGTTGAATTTGCGATCGCAACTGACCAATTACTTCAATTTATCCAGCAAACCACAGACCGGGTCTTTGCCAAAGTTTTAGACGCAGGTGCCAGCCTATTTCTAGATAACACTGCCCTCAACCTAGGTGTGGGTTCTCCACGTCGTGCCGAACTAGAGTCAGCTCGCAAAGAACTGCAAAATAGGGGAGTGAATTTAGACCCAGAGCTAGAAGCAAGTTTAGAATTCGTCTTAGGTCGAGATGCCACAGGTTCACTAGAGCAGTCGCAACAACATTATCAGCGCAGTTTAGCCTTTTGGCAGCAAAGCGATAACTTAGAACGCCGTGGGTGCTTGCTATTCTTTTTAGGACTGTGGTGGCGCACCTACCTTTTAGGGCATCGAAATGAGTATGAGCGAGCTTGCCGTAAAGCCAGATATTATTTTGAGCGATCGATTGAGGCCTTTGAGCAAGCTAATCGCCTAGACCTTGTTGCTAAATTTATCAACCCCTTAGGTGATTCGCTACAACGGCTCAAGGATTGGGATGAGTTAGAAATTGTTGCCAACAAAGCCTTATCTCTGCATCAAAGTAATCTTGAGCTTTTTAGACTAGCACGAGCTTATGGCTTTTTGGCTGATGTCGCCCTCTCTAAATCAGATTGGACTAAGGCGCTGTCTCATGCTCAATTTGCACTTGATCTTCTAGCCAATGCTGAAGCCGAGATTCCCACTCCTGTCTCGGCTGAGGAGTGTGCCCGTTTAGACTGGGAACGTTCATTTCATAAGGGTTGGTATTTATTCTCATTAGCGAAAGCCTACTTGCCACTGGGTCTAATCAAAGAAGCACTTAAGACCTTAGAAGTCGCTAAAGCTACAACCAAATCCCAGTACGATCCAGAGCTTTACATTCAGATTTTAGAACAGTTGCGTAAGCTCTACTTTAAGCAAGGTGACTACCAAAAAGCCTTCCAGACTAAGCAAGAGCGACGCTTAAGCGAACATCAGTATGGGTATCGTGCTTTCATCGGTGCCAGTCGGTTGCAGCCAAAACAAAAGGTAACAAATCCAGCCTTACCTTATATTCAGCAACAAGGGACAGTTGCTCAAGAATTTGCTGCTTCTGGAAGGGAGGAAGCGGTCAATCGTTTGGTCGATCGCTTAAGTCGCGATGACTGTAGACTGACGGTAATTCACGGACAGTCAGGCGTTGGTAAAAGTTCGCTGGTGCAGGCTGGATTAATACCTGCTTTGAAGCAGAAAATGATTGGCACTCGTGATGTTTTACCTGTTTTGCAGCAAGTTTATACAGATTGGACAAGGAACTTAGCCGAATGTTTAGCAGAAGCTTTTGTGGAGACGCAAAATTGCACTAGCTTCTATGGAACTGCTACAGGGCTGTCGTCCCCTGTTGCGCCAACCCTAACGTGCAGCTTTGCTAACATGCCTGAGCCTGTCGCCCTGGATTCAACCACAGCTATCCTGGAACAGTTGCAAAAAAATGCAGAAAATAATTTGTTGACTGTTTTAATTTTTGATCAGTTTGAGGAATTTTTTTTTAGTTATAAAGATGCTCTGAAGAGGCGTTTTTTTTATGAATTTTTGCGAGACTGTTTAAATATCCCCTATGTCAAAGTTATCCTTTCACTACGAGAAGATTACATAGCGTATCTTCTGGAATGCAACGATCGCCTCACCAGCCTGGATGTAGTTAACAATAATATCCTAAATAAATCCAATCTATTTTACCTAGGTAACTTTTCAACAGAAGAGACGAAATTAGTTATTCATAATTTTACAGAAAAAGCTAATTTCTACTTAGAAAAAGCTCTAATTGATGAATTGGTTAATGATTTAGCTGGAGAACTCGGTGAAGTCCGTCCGATTGAATTGCAAGTTGTAGGCTCCCAGCTCCAAGCAGAAAACATCAGAACTCTAGCAAAATATCGTCAATATGGTCCAAAAACAGAACTGGTAAAGCAGTTTTTAGACGAAGTAATTAAAGACTGCGGCCCAGAAAATGAACAGGCGGCTCGGCTGGTCTTGTACTTGTTAACAGACGACAGTGGAACTCGTCCTTTTAAGAATCGTACTGAATTAGTCAGCGCTTTATCAGAATTAGAAGAATCTGAAAAATTAGATTTAGTGCTAGATATTCTGGTGAAATCAGGTTTAGTATTTCTGTTGCCAGAAGGTTCGGCTGAGCGCTATCAACTGGTTCATGATTATCTAGTAGCTTTCATTCGCCAACAACATAATTTATTAGCCAAGCTGGAGGAGCAAAGACAAGAACTACTCCGCAAACGAGCTGAAATTCAGCGTCTAGGTAAGCTGAAAGGGTTCTTAGGAACAGCCGTGGTAGTTGGCATCCTCATGGGTGGTCTTGCAACCTGGGCGGAATTGCAGCGACAACGAGCAGTCAATAGTGAAAACTTGGCGCGATCGCAGCGACAACGAGCAGTCAATAGTGAAATCAGAGCTCATGCTGACTCCTCCGAATCACTTTTTGCCTCGAATAAGCAGTTGGACGCGCTACAGGAAAGTTTAATAGCCGGGATGCAACTCAAGCGTGAGGGTTTGGCACAAACAAATTCTTCTACTCAGGCTAAGGTAGTCACGGCACTACAGCGGATTGTATACAGCAATCGAGAGCGTAATCGGCTGGAAGGTCACACGGATACTGTTTTTAGCGTCAGGTTCAGCCCAGATGGTCAGACTCTAGCCTCAGCGAGTGCGGACAAGACGGTCAAGCTCTGGAGCCTGAATGGTAAACTGCTGAGAACTTTAAAGGGTCATCGTGATACTGTCTTCAGCGTTAGTTTTAGTCCTGATGGTCAGACTATTGCTTCGGCGAGTAAGGATCGAACAGTTAAACTCTGGAGTCTGGATGGTAGGCTGCTAAGAAACTTCAAAGGACATACCAGGGGTGTCCTTAGTGTCACGTTCAGTCCCGATGGTCAGACGATTGCCTCCGCGAGTCACGACGGAACCGTCAAACTTTGGCGGCCTGACGGCAGCGTGAGAACAACTATAAAAGGACATGATAAAACCGTCTTGGATGTAAATTTCAGCCCCAACGGTCAGATAATTGCCTCAGCAAGTTTGGATGGCACTGTAAAACTCTGGCGTCTAGATGGTCAACCGATAAGAAGCTTAAAAGCACATACTGATGGTGTCCAAAGCGTTAGTTTCAGCCCTAATGGCAAAACCCTTTTCTCGGCGGGAGTGGATGGTAATGTAAAAATCTGGAATCTGGATGGCACCTTGCTCAAAACCTTCAAAGGGGATAAAGATGCTGTCTTGAGCGTCAGTTTTAGCCGCGATGGTCAGAAAATTGTGTCAGCGAGTCAAGATGGCACTGTCAAACTCTGGAATCTTGAGGGTGAGTTGCAGGAAACTCTTAAGGGTCATCAATATCGGGTCTATAGCGCCAGTTTTAGTCCGGATGGCAAGACGGTTGCTTCGGCAGGTAGCGAACACACTATCAGACTTTGGAACGTCAATAGCAAGGGTTTCAAAACTCTCAGAGGTCATGAATATAGGCTGAGCACTGTGAGTTTTAGCTCCAACGGCCAGATGCTTGCTTCAGCGAGTGAAGACAAAATAGTAAAGCTTTGGAAGCCTGACGGGACATTTCTACGCAATCTCCCTGGGCATCAAGCGGAGGTTTGGGCTGTCAGCTTCTCGCCTGATAGTAAGATGCTAGCCTCGGCGAGTGCTGACAAGACTGTAAAGCTCTGGAGCTTAGAGGGTAAAGTACTGAAAACTTTAAGAGGGCACGCTAATAATGTGTCGAGCGTGAATTTCCACCCTAATGGTCAGACTATTGCCTCAGCTAGTAAGGATAATACCATCAAGCTTTGGACTCGCGACGGCAAGTTACTGAGAGATATAACAGGGCATACAGGTGCAGTCAATTGGGTGAGTTTTAGCCCTAATGGCAAGATGATGGCCTCAGCCAGCGATGACGAAACTGTGAAACTCTGGAAGTCAGATGGTACATTACTCAAAACCCTAAAAGGACATAGCTATTGGGTACTAGGCGTCAGTTTCAGCCCCGATAGTCAGACTATAGCCTCAGCAAGTGCTGATGGTACGGTGAAACTCTGGAATTTGGATGGCAAACTACTCAAAACGCTCGATAAAACCCATGATGGGCATAATGACTGGGTATATAAGGTGAACTTCAGCCCCGATGGTCAAACTTTTGCCTCTACAAGTCGGGACGGAACTATAAAACTCTGGAAGCGCGATGGTACATTGCTGATCACGCTCAAGAGGCATGAGTATGGAGTTAAGTGGGTAAGCTTCAGCCCTGATGGTCACACCCTCGTTTCAGGAGGTGATGATAAAACTGTGATTTTGTGGGACTTAGACAAGCTCAATCTGGATAATCTACTATCGAACGGTTGCAACCAGGCGCGTAATTATCTCAAGACTAATCCGAATGTCAGTGAAAGCGATCGCACTCTCTGCGACGGCATCGGCACCCAGAAGTAGGGTAAGTGAATCAGGATTGGCTCACTGTCTCCTGAAGGTTAAATTTCTCTTTAACATCGTGCAAGGTAAGTTCACTAGCTTGGATAATTTGCACTATAAATTGTCGCTGACATTACAGTTCTTGAGACGGGTGAATCAAGTATCTTACCTGTAGGGGCGATCTTGCAAGAGCCTCATCTACCACATTAATTTATTTTTTTCAACTGTAAATCTTCGACTTAACAATTAATTTAAGAATTGAGGAAATTTCGTAGCTTTACTTATAGATCTGATAAAGATTACGCAAAAGTACTACCAATCTCTAAGGAAAATGAGAAAATACCCCTAGAGACAGATGAAGATTACCGTTAAATTTAATCAAACACATTCACAAAAGTTAATAAACTGAAAGAGTTCTACAGAACTTTTAAAGTATCGAGCGAACTCTGACTTACATTCAGCAAAGAGCTAGAGTCCGATTCAGAAGTCTCCTGAACTACTCGCAATACATCATTACCCTGTAAAAAAATCAACTTTTAGATAGATGCTTCACATAGCTTGGATGAATCAATATAACCAAAATTCCTCATTCTAAACAGCTCTTAGTTGTCGCTCCAAATTTCAGTATTGATTGTTATCTATCAATAATCCGGTTGCATCTAAGTTGTGACTCAGGGTTAGTTCTCGCAAGAAGAGTATTTGCAAGTAGAACTTGGTACTACACCCTCTTGGAGGAAGTTAGTGTGCATGAAGAGATTAAGAAAACTATTGCTCTACCAAATTGAGCTGAATAGATAGTCAATCTCTGTAAAGTACTACAGAAGCTCTTCCACAAATTCTTCACATTTCCTATCTACGATTAGTGGAGTACTAGCTTAGAGGGAAAAAACAGACATCTTTGCCTTAACCAAATTTAGTCAACCCAAAATTCTCTGAGGAAATAATTATGGCGCTCCTATCTGGACTGTACTTAGTAGTGGCTCTCTCCTTTTTCGGTAGCTTGTTTGAAGGTTTAAGTAAATCAACTGACTTATCCAAAGAGCAAAGAGAGTGTTCTTTAAAAGTTATGAGTTTGGCAGCAATTTTCTGGCCAATTGTTTTGCCGATTTCTTACATGGAGAAGCGTTCAAAAGCCCAACAAGGATTCTACCAGCCCCAAATGGAGAAGAGTCAAGTGTCAGTGGTACCTGAGTTGGAGACAAGTCCAGTGCTTTTGTCATCTAAGTTTGAGATAACAACCGAGACAGAAAAGCCACACAAAGTAGTAAACAGTCTTGTGGCTTAATGGTTGAAAGGCTCTGTCTTCTTTTGAGGTGGAAAACAGAAGTTTTAGGGCATGGGGCATGGGAAAATTATGATGTGTGCTGGTGGCGATCGCACAACCCTCATAATGCATTTCCTTTAATCTTTTCAGTAAAGGCAAGGTTAATCACTTAATCTTGACCGGATTTATGAGCTTCTACCTCGGCATAGATTTTGGTACCTCTGGCGCACGATCTGTTGTGATTGACGCGGCTGGAGAAATTCAAGTCGAAGTACAGTATCACTTTGAAGAAGCGTCAGGTAGGGGCACACAAATGAAAGCCCCTACAGCATCTGGCTGGCGTACAGCGTTGTTTGCCTTAATTGAGCAAATACCTAGAGAAATACGAGAGGAAATAAATGCGATCGCAATCAACGGCACTTCTTCTACCGTACTGCTATGCGACGCTGCCGGACAGCCAATTGCTGAACCTTTGATGTACAACGATGGCAGAGGGATAGAAGTAATGGAAACAATAAAAGCCATTGCTCCCCCAAACCATACTGTACTAAGCGCCACCTCCAGCCTTGCCAAATTTCTCTGGTTACTTCAAAACTCAACTCTCAACACTCAACACTATTATTTCCTGCATCAAGCCGACTGGTTAGCTTTTCTACTGCATGGCCAACTGGGGATCAGTGACTATCACAATGCGTTGAAACTAGGTTACGATGTCCAAAATCTAACCTATCCACACTGGTTAGAAAATCTAGAGTTATCAAGCCATCTACCCAAAATTGTTCCTCCGGGTACACCTGTCGCTGAGTTATTACCTGATATTGCGACTAATTTAGGTTTATCCAAACATTGTGTAGTGTGTGCTGGCACAACAGACAGTATTGCCGCCTTCCTCGCTAGCGGTGCTCAGTCTCCAGGTGAAGCCGTGACTTCCCTGGGTTCTACTCTCGTACTAAAACTATTGAGCCATACTCGTGTAGATGATGCCCGATATGGGATTTATAGTCATAGATTGGGGAATTTATGGCTAGTAGGCGGGGCCTCGAATACTGGAGGGGTGGTGTTACGGAACTTTTTTAGCGATGCCCAATTAGAGAGTCTCAGCTGCCGCATTGATACCCAACAAGAAAGCCAGCTTGATTATTATCCCTTGCTCAAAATGGGCGATCGCTTCCCCATCAACGACCCTCATCTAGCGCCCAGACTGGAACCACGCCCAGCTGATGCGGTAGAATTCCTCCACGGCTTGCTCGAAAGCATAGCGCGAATTGAAGCACGAGGATATCAGCTGTTGCAACAATTGGGCGCAACCCCATTAACTCATGTCTATACTGCCGGAGGTGGTGCAAAAAATTCGGCGTGGACAATGATTCGAGGGCGTCATCTCCAGGTACCGATACTGCCACCGAGGCATACAGCTGCCGCCTACGGCACGGCAAGACTGGCAATGCAAAGATACAATAAAAATTTAAGTTAACTTATATTGAGAGGCTGAGTAACTATTACCTGAGCTTCTCAAACTTTACTCAATTGCTTTAACAATCACTATTGATCACAAAGTTGTGTCATCCACAGATTATTATCGGGAACACCAGCTCGAATCATTTTTTGAGCCGACTAATTCCTCTAGGACTGAAACTATTTTGCTGACAGACGATTTACTGCTGTACTATAAACGCTGTCGGCGTCGAGGGTTTCTCGATATTTACGGAGATCCAACTCACAAAGACGAAGAGCAAGATTTTTTGCTGAAACTGCGACAAGATAGCCGCGCCCATCAACAATCGGTTCTCGCCAGCACCCCTCATCAGTCCCCCTACTACCCACGACAAGACTGGGAAGCAGGAGCAAAAGCGACTTTAGAATTAATGCAGCAGGGGACAGAGCACATTTCTCAAGGGGTACTGGTGATGCAGACGCCTCAAGGTGTGACGTTACTCTCTCGTCCTGATTTATTAGTGAAACAGCCTGGACAGTCGATTTTTGGGGATTGGATGTATATTCCTGCCAACATTAAGCTGGGAAGGCGTCCAAAGCCAGAATATCAAATCGTTACCGCCTTTAGCGCTCAACTTTTGGCTACGGTGCAGGAAGCCTTGCCGAATACAGCGTGGTTAATTTTGCGTCGCCAAGAGTCCTACACAGTAAACCTGGAAAGATGGCTACCGCTGATGCAGGATGTTTTATCGGACTGTATGGAGACACTGCTGCTGCGCCAAGAACCAGAGGTGTTTATCTCGCGTCAGAAATGTAGTCTTTGCCATTGGTATAGTGGCTGTTATGCGATCGCTCAACGAGATCAGCACATCTCTCTCTTGCCAGGAGTCACACCTAGCCGCTACCGCGATTTACAGACTCTCGGTGTCACGACAGTAGAATCTCTCGCCCAGTCAGCAGTTAGCGTACTAGAACCAGCTGTTGGCAGTAGCGAAATAGCCTTGGATCTGGTGCAACAAGCTCAATCTACGATACAGAATCGACCGTTTCTTCGTCAACGATACTGGGCTGCCGATGAGATGTCTGAGTCTTTTATAAATACCAATGTCTTAACCAATGTCTTACCTACAGCCTCTGTTGAACTTTACTTTGATATTGAAGCTGAGCCAGAGTTAGAACTAGATTACTTGCTAGGTGTTTTGGTCATTGACAAGCGCACCCACACGGAGAGATTTTATCCTTTCTTAGCAGAACATCCTAGTGATGAAGCCTCAATCTGGCAACAATTTCTAGATTTAGTTGAACTCTATCCAGATGCTCCCATCTTCCATTTTGCTGAGTATGAAGCTGATACCATCAAACGCTTAGCCAGACTCTACAATACACCGCCACGACAGGTAAAACTATTGCTTTCTCGCTTTGTGGATATGCATCAGCGAGTTACAAACATGGTAACCTTGCCGGTACAGAGCTATTCCCTCAAACACTTGGCTAAATGGCTGGGTTTTGAGTGGCGCGATCCGAGTATCACGGGTTCTCAATGTGTTTGTTTATACGACCAATGGTTGAAAACAGGCGATCGCTCTCTTCTTGATGTTATCTTGCGCTACAACGAAGACGACTGTCACGCCACCTATCGCCTCAAAAACTGGTTAGTAGATTTCTTGCAAAACGCTGTTCAAACTTAACATCGGCACCGAGTTATGCAAAGATATATGTATAAATCTGTGTTTGTGATTCACATGACCAATCGGGGTAGTAAGTCAGTGTTAGGCTGAAGCAGCGATCCCTTTCAATTATCGCTGTAATTGGTTTGACCGCAGACTTTTCTCAATCTACTGAAGGTAATCAAAATGCTACCACTATTCCTCATTTTGTTGGTAAGCGCACTAGGCAGCATCTTGGTTGCTCTAAGAGCCTCTCATGAAATTCCTCGCCTTTTGGCTGTAGGCTCTGCGATCGTGTGCTCGATTTTCTGTTTCGCTATGACACCTTGGCCAATTCAGCTGTTGATCTTCCTTTTGATTCTCCAGCTAGAACGGTTATCTCCATTTCGCCGCCCAGGTGAAGTCCCCATAACACTATTTTCGACTAAACAACGGAAATAGGACTTTCTTGTATCTCAAAATTTCCGGGTATTTACTCCCTGTAGTTCCCCTACTCTCTTTCAAAAGGAGCGTAGGGGAAGTTTTTATGCAGGTTGTTCTTTTTCCAGGACTTACGAAAACTTCCTGTTGAACCGCTATTTGATATCGTGTCCGGTTGATTAGTTATGAATTGTA
>DALYIW010000224.1:0-14050 GCA_031970155.1 Coleofasciculaceae cyanobacterium CTOTU46601
GTAGAGCGCCTGCTTTGCAAGCAGGATGTCAGCGGTTCGAGTCCGCTAACCTCCATAGGCAGTAGTCCGATTTATCAGAGGTGTTGCACCAGTCGCATTACCCGACACGGACTCAAGTCCCTGTCTCATAGCGAAAGTCCTCTCAAGAGGACTAAATACAGACTTGACTTGGATTTCAGTCCACTTAAGTAGACTTGAGCTAAAAGACCTAGAGTTTACCCCCTAGTGGTTGTGCGGCTTACTTCGTACCCTGGGTTTCCATCCCCTTGCGGGGAAGAGGTTATGTAAACGTGAAGGTTCATTTCTTTTCTTCAACGTGACCTTTAGTTTCCATCCCCTTGCGGGGAAGAGGTTATGTAAACTTTTTAAGGCGACTGGTCCCGCCACCTTCTTCGGTGTTTCCATCCCCTTGCGGGGAAGAGGTTATGTAAACGTAAATGCTAACTATGATCCAAAAGGTCTAAAAACGTTTCCATCCCCTTGCGGGGAAGAGGTTATGTAAACACAGAAAAGTATCTTGATGGAGGCATACTAGCACTCGTTTCCATCCCCTTGCGGGGAAGAGGTTATGTAAACTTGGTCTTATTGCTTTCGGTCTTGTCAGTTCTACAGCGTTTCCATCCCCTTGCGGGGAAGAGGTTATGTAAACGTCCACAGCTGCTGCGTCTCTTGTGGGCGCCCTCGTAGTTTCCATCCCCTTGCGGGGAAGAGGTTATGTAAACGACATTCGCAGTTGGTCAAAGGCGGCGATCTGGCGGTTTCCATCCCCTTGCGGGGAAGAGGTTATGTAAACAATGCGTTAATTTAAAGCTTAACCGGGTCTGCCCGGAATAGTTTCCATCCCCTTGCGGGGAAGAGGTTATGTAAACTGAAGCTCGCAAAGCGGCTGAACTTGCCGAGCAAGATGTTTCCATCCCCTTGCGGGGAAGAGGTTATGTAAACGCTTGCCGCAAAAAGTTGGCCCCTCGGCTGACTGAGTTTCCATCCCCTTGCGGGGAAGAGGTTATGTAAACAACGCTCAAGTTTGGGTCTACCGCATTCATGCCGGTTGTTTCCATCCCCTTGCGGGGAAGAGGTTATGTAAACCCTTCGCTCAGGGAACCTTAAGGAGAGAAGGTTTCAGGCGACGAATCGACGCATCTCTAAAAAGTCTCACATATTCTGCGACAAATCCATTTAAGGACATACCTAAAACTCTTTCTGTGTAAGGCATCGACGCATCTCAACGAAAACTATAGGGTTTCAGCGATCTGGTGAGATGCGTCGATTGGCTCATTGAAAGGCTTTTCTTATGAAGTTTTCAAAGTTCAGTAGGTTTATTTATCGTTGATATCAGTATACCTCAGAAGGCGATCGCTTATACCCAAGTAATTCTGAAAATATTTAAACGGCTATAGTGTGCCGCTCGCGATCGCATCCAAAGCCTCTTCATCAAGCACCGTAATCTTGCCACCACGGCTGTATTCCACAACCAACTTAATACTCTTAAACAACCGCACGCACTCTTCATAGGTAATCCCAATACTGCGAGCAATTTGATAGTAAGAAAGTTGAACGTTCAAACGCTTACCTGCTGGAGTTGGCTTAGTGCCATATCGAGAAGCAAAATACACAATAAACTGAGCCAAGCGTACAATTGCTCGCTCAGACACTAATCCATGTACCGTATCATGCAGCAACTGGAGTCGCTGATTAAATACATCCAGCATTCGCAAAGCAATCTCAGGGGTTTGACGAATTGCCTCTAGCAAAGCATCTCGTTCGACAGTAAGAATTTGGCTATTACTCTCAGCAGTGACAGTTGCGGGTGCAATGCCATTGCCAAAAAGTGCTGGTGCCGCAAACATTTCTCCGGCTAATAAGGTGCGGAGAATAGTTTCCTTCCCTGTTGCCGCTGTTTTGGTGATACGCAAAGAACCACTCAGCAGAGTGTACAACTTTGTTGAGAGGCGATCGCCCTCCTGCATAACCATCTCTCCCTGCTGGTAGTTTTTTACAGTGGTATGAAATTGTAACTGTTCAAGTTCTGGTAACTCTAAAGCCGAAAAAACTAGAATTTGCGAGAGTTCCTCAGTGGTGGCCTGCATCGATGTTTAAAGGGAGTCGGGAGTCGGGAATCGGGAGTCGGAAGTCGGAGTTTTTCTGTTCCCTACTCTTGCTCACAGAAAGCGAGGGAGGGATAGCCGTCCGCCAAAGAGTTATCGGTTGCTAGTTGAATATTTAAAAACAACAAACAACAAACAACAAACAACAAACAACAAACTCTCGCATCTTTTAAGCAAGAGATAAGTTAAAAGAGCTTCTGCTGCTTAGCCCCAACAGCTTTTACAGTTTGACCTTCTCTCAGATTGTCCGTAGGATTGGTAATCAGCGATTCATTGCCTTGTAAACCAGAGATTATTTCTACTTCAGAGCCATAATTTCGTCCAATTTGAACTTTTTGAAACTGTACTTTTTGGTCTTTGGTTGCGATCGCCACCTGCGGCCCATCTGAGCGCATGATTACAGTGTTAGAGGGCACCATCAGGGGCGGATTGGCATGAGTTGCAGTAAATTGCACCTGAGCGTACATGCCAGGGCGCAGTACATTGTCCCCATTACGCACCTGTATCTCCGTCTGCAAAGTGTTTGTACTTGCATCCAGAGCATCAGCAGTACGAGTCACTTTACCAGTGAATACTCTTCGGGGTAAATCTCGTATTTTAATCTGCGCTGTTTCACCAACCTGAATTGATTTGACAAATGTCTGCGGTACATTCACGTAGATGCGTAAACTGTCGGTGGGAGCAATTTTAAATAGGCTGGTATTGTTACTGGGACTGTTTGATGCAATCAAAGCTCCTGAATCTACACTACGCGCAGTAATGATTCCTGCAAAGGGAGCTGTCACTTTCTTGGAGGATTGTAATCCTTCAAAACGCTTGAGGTTAGCTTGACTCGAACCGACGTTAGCTACCGTTGCATCAATGTTGGCTTGACCAGAATTAACGTTAGCTTGAGCGGCTTCTATGTCAGCTTGGATTGAATTGAGGGTATTTTGAGCGGCCTCTACCTTTGCCAAGTTAACCTTATATGCCCCTTGTTTGGCGTCTGCCTGTTGCTGATTCACCACACCTTGCTGCACCAACATTTGCCAGCGTTGCCAGGACTGATTGGCTACCGCCAAATCTGCCTGGGCTTGCACTAGATCAGTACGCGCTTTCTCTAACTGGGCACGCTTTTGAGCAACATTCGCCTCTAATTTGGCTAAATCTGCCTTGGCTTGATCTACATTGGCTTGAGTTTTAGCTAAGTCTGCCTTGGCTTGCTCAGTTTGCTGGTCGATTTCTGGCGATTCGAGCTCAGCTAGCAACTGATTGGCTGTAACGCGATCGCCAATATCCACTAACCGCCGCTTCACATATCCAGTCGTTCGGGCATCAATTGTAGTTTCTTGGCTAGCTTTGACACTACCAGGTAGAACCAAGTCGGTAGTAGCTTTAGCGCGATAGGGAGTAATCACATTAACAGAGGGAATGCTGGTTTTTGTTTCCTTTACTGTCGTATTTAATGGCGCTTGCTGATTTATGTGAGGCACCAAACCTACAGCCAGCAGGCTCGCTAAAACAGCAGCACCCAGCACGAACCAGGCAAGACGACCTACGCCAGGTCTTTCAACATAAACCAATTTTTCTGGAGCATAAGAGGATGGACGTTGATGAGAATCCATAGGTTTTGCCTGTTAAAGGTGTAGAAGGTTTAAAAGTTTGTTCGCCTTAGAAGTTGCCGCCGAGTAGGTTGAAAGGTTAGTAAGTTTAAAAGGATACAGGACTTACGCAAATTCCCGGTTGAACCGCCATTTGTAGGGGTGAGCGGCCATTCACCCCTACTATATGTGGTGTCCAGGCGTAAGTCCTGGGATAGAAAGATAAAGGTGTTTCACGTTTTACACTTCCCACTTCAGGATGAGGTTGCAAGCTTGAGAAGCCTACACCGTAATTTCTAATTCAGTGTAGGAGATGTTACCGACTCCTAATTGCTAATTGCTGACTTCAGATTTTGGCAAAACTCACCAATCACTGACAATCCTTCGGCGGGTGGGCTATCCGCTAAGCGCTTGACAAAGGCACTGCCGACAATCACGGCATCTGCACCCCAATTTTTTACTTGCTGGGCTTGTTGTGGTTCAGAAATACCAAAACCAACACCGATGGGTTTATCTGTTACAGTACGCATCTGCTGGAGTAGATGGGGCACTCGTGCTTCTAGCTGAGATCTTATCCCGGTAACGCCAGTAACGCTGACAAGGTAAATAAATCCCTGAGATTGCTGTGCGATCGCTTCTATTCGTTCTTTGGGTGATGTTGGCGCAACCAACAAAACTACCTCAATCCCAATTTCTGCTGCAGGTTTGAGGAGTAATTGGGCTTCTTCCAGGGGCAAGTCTGGCACGACTAACCCTTGAACACCCACATCAGCAATTTGCTTTAAAAACAACTCAATGCCTCGGTTCAGAATTGGGTTGTAGTAGGTGAAAAGAATCAGGGGCGCTTTCAAATCTGGGGTAACAGCCTTAAGCATCTCTAGAACGTCGTCTAAGCGCACACCCCGTTGTAAGGCTCTAGTCGCTGCGGCCTGAATGGTTGGGCCATCTGCCAGAGGATCAGAGTAGGGAACACCGAGCTCGATCAAGTCAGCACCAGATTGATCGAGAAGTCGCAGAGCTTGAGCAGTAGTATTTAAATCTGGGTCACCAGCCGTGATGAAGGGAATCAGGGCGCACTGGGAGCTATGGCGTAGAGATTGGAAGCGATCGGAAACCGAGGTCATTGTTGCAGGTTTGAAGGTTGAAGTTTTAAAGGTTGAAGGTTTGAAGGTTGTCTTCTCAATTTTCAACCGTTCCAACTTTACAACCTTCCAACTTCTCACTCAGTTTAAGACTGATCGGTGGCTTCGGAACGCTTCTCTTGTTCAATTTCTGCTTGCAGCTGGGCGAGTTCTTCTGGTGTCATGGCTTCGAGGCGTTTTTGTAAAACGGCGTCCTCATAATCCTTCAGCTGCTGGTTGTAGGCCATGTTTTTTGTCCCAACTCGGAACAGATAAGTCAGTAGCCAGCCGATTAAACCACCAACTAATAGCACCTGACTCCAGATACCTGCTTTTTGGCTATCCAGTCCGGCTATCTGTAGGACTATGTAGAAAATTCCGCCAGCGGCAAAGACACCGATGGCAATCCCGATCGCATCAATTCGTCGCATTTAGCAATAATTTATCTGATAGTGCTCACGCCTGAACCTGACGCCGCTTGGGGCGCAAGTTCAAGAAGGGGCTGAAGAGCAACAAACCTGGAAAGAAAAAGAACACCAGAAAGTACATGAAGCCTCGCTCAAAGGAGCTAGCAACGTACCACCGTTTTTGGAGGTAGAGATAAAGAGCGGCAGGAACTACTAAGAGGTAGGCTCCACTCAAAGCTAGGTACAGCAGTGCAACAAGCATAGTTTCTGTTTAGGTCAAATGACGGGAATACGAGGCTGATAGAGGTGGGCAGGAGACGCGATCGCCTCTCTTTTTCTCAGCTGAGTTACCTGATTCAACGGCACGCAGCCATCGTTCTCAGCCTTAGCTCAACTTTAATTATCTTAACCTGTGCCAGTTCATTGAATCTTCTAGTTGCATATAAGACATGTTTAATGGTGAAATAGATAATTGCACTGGTTGTGTAAAAACAGCAACTAGCTGCAACTCGATACGGGGGCGTGGCGGAATGGTAGACGCTACGGACTTAAGAGAATTGAGCATTGACGGAGAAACCTGTCAATTGACTGCTCTCAAAGTCAGGGAAACCTAAGTCTGGCAACAGATACGGCAATCCTGAGCCAAGCCGATTACAGAGTTATGAGTGCTGAGTACTTAGTTAAAAGTAACTCAAAGCTCCAAGCTCAACACTAATCGGAAGGTGCAGAGACTCGACGGGAGCTACCCTAACGTAAAGCCGAGGGTAAAGAGAGAGTCCAATTCTTAAAGCCAGCAATGGCAGTAGCGAAAGCTACAGAAGAATGAAAATCCGTTGACCGTAAAAGGTCGTGTGGGTTCAAGTCCCACCGCCCCCATCAAAAAACAAAGATATGGCTTAACACCATTTGTGACTGGAAGCATGACTTTGCCGCTCCGGCAAGGTTATGCTTCCAATTCAGTTCGGCAAAGTTATGCTTCCAATTTTTTGGAGACTTACCTAATTGATTTTTTATTCCCGACTGTGCTTGTTGCAAAGTTTGACGTAGCTGTCGTTGTCCTAGTCATCGTGGCGTAGTATTTCTGGGTCAATAGCGTGCGATCGCAACATTTCATCAAGTCTACTAGGCAATGTCCCAGACCTCTCAAACTGCTTGAGGTAAGCCGAAGGAGATTTAGAGCCGATTTTTTTGTTCGTTTTCGCCGAGAGGGGCGTGCGATTGACCAAGCTGTTGTATTTTTTGGGGTCAATACCTTGGTTTTTACACCAAGATACCGGGAAGATGTGGTGAGACTCAACCCGTTGTTCAAAATAAAGCACGTCGTTAATTTCCTCCCCCGTACTCCAATCAATTGCCCCGTCGCGTCGCAACAAAGCCGATAAACCTTGGTACAGCACCGTAACATTTCCTGACACTTAACAGTCGTTCTACCGAGAAATTAGCCGAAAAAACGGTCATAAAGCGCTTCATTTTCAGCGGATTAGCTGTAACTGCAAAACCTATTCTCAGGCTAGGTTTTTGTGAAGGTTCGTTAATTTTCTATTGACTTTCGGAAGGAAAAATGGATTGAAACCATTCTTCTGGAATGTCTTGATATTTTTCCAGGAGCAAATCTGCCAACTTGAGTTTGAGGCAAGGATAAGTACCAGGACGCCGATAGTTCTCTCCTCTAGCAAACCAACGAGTTACGGTGCCGATGGTGCAGTGGCGTCCCCAATTCGTTCCTTCGGTTTGGGGTCAACCATCTGCACCATCATGCGGATAATATGGCGAGGTGTGCGAAACTGTCCGTTAAGTCCTGCCGTGTTGAGTTTACTCAGCAAGTACTCGTACAAGTCCCCCTGAACATCCTGATTCTGTTCCGAGATTTTCAGCGCCTCAATCAGGTTACAGACTTCAATCAACGTCCCCGGTTTGCTGATTTTAAACTCAGCATTCTGCATATACCGCTCAAACGAACTCCCTTGAGTTCCCACCGTCCGCAACCAGGGAAAGACTTTCTCTCGAACGTGCTTGAGTGCCTCGTCTGCCTTAAAGTTAATCCAGTGCGACCAGCGCAATTCTGGCTTAATTTGCGGTTCAAAGGGTTTATTGCGGCGTTTCGCCTGTTTCTCCCGCTGGTTCTCCGCATCATCAAGGCGTTTGAGGAAGAGCAGGTAAGAGAATTGTTCTATGAAGTCCATCGGGTTGGAGAGTCCCGACGACCATAATCTATCCCAGATTTGGTCTACTTTTGAGCGTAGTTCAGGGTCAGTGAGCATTTTGTTAGCTTACTTGCTTTTGTTGCTGTTTCTGCTGTAAAAATTCGGCAAAATCCCGGACTTCGGCAACTAAATCATCTGATAAATTATCTAGAACTGTTGTTAAATGTTCCCGAACTCCCATAAGTTCACGAGCAGATTTAACTAATTGCAACTGATGGGGATAAACTGTTTCTACACCAAGAGTTTCCATAAAAGCATCAGGTTCATCTTGATTAGCTGGGGTAAAATCACCACCAACTTCCGCCTTGACCAATCCACCAAATAACTCAACTAAATAGGCTTCACCATTATTGAATACTTCAACAATAGCTCCGGCGGTTCCCGGAGGTGCAACTCCTCCATCAGTTAGACTAATTTCTTCGATTAAATTGACTGCATCAAATAACTGAAATTTACTCATTGCTGCCTCCCAAACCGTTCCGGAAATGCGGTGACAAACCTAGCAATATCTGAGTCAAATAGCACAATCCAGCCTGTACGGATTTGCCAAGATATACCAGAGGAGCCTGTAATCAGGATAACCACTTGATAGCGATCGCCATAGTCATTCTGTCCTACTGGCTGTAGCAACTCTAGCGAAATTTGGGCTAAAATTGCCTCTCGAATTGCCTCCGGTGACTTAAACCCCATCACGTCCCGCCAGAATTTCCGCTTATCTCCCCCTACCCCTGGTTCGGTGGCACGGTTGAAGAGATATTGTGCTTTAGCAATAGGAAACTCGAAGCGCGTAGGTGAGGTCATAAACGATATTTGTCTGCATCATTGAGGCGTTTGAGGAACAGCAGATAGGAGAATTGTTCAATGGAGTCCATCGAGTTGGAGAGTTCCGACGACCATTATCTATCCCAAATTTGGTCAACTTTCGATCGCAGTTCAGGGTCAGTGAGCATCTATCAAGATTTATCTCAGATTATAAACTCGCCCGGACATCAATTTTACAGGCTTTTAGAGCGAGTATCGGGAAACCCGACAACCCACCAATAAATTGATTCCTTATTCATGAATCTATTCATTTCTCTGCTTTAAAGACTCAGCAAATTCCCGGACTTGAACTAAGGAATCCTCAGATAAATTATCTAATAGAGCCATCAACTCGGTTTTACTCCCATTCTTTTTAATCCCGTTTATTTGACCATTGGTTACTTGAGAGTCAGTTCCTTCTAAAATCTGATGTCGTTGTAAAAACTCATCCAGTAAATCAAAAAAATAGGTAAATGCTGCTTTTTCATCTGCCGAATAAAACAAAATAACTTTTGCCCAAGAGCTAACCGTCTCAAGATTAAACTTTTTTTGCAGCCAAGATTGAAACTCTCCGTGAAACTCTAACTCTTGCTCAGTTGATTTTATTCCTAACTCATCACGAGCAAATTCATACCCTTCCAGAAAAAAACGGAGTGCTGTCAGGGAAGGTGTCCCCAAGTACATCCCCGGTTTTTGCTTAATTTTGTGCAGCGTTTCGTACAATGCACTCATATCACTCTTATAACTCCTCTAACTCTTCAACAATAAACTGTCCACTCGAACAAGAAAAATCCTTCAGCCAATCTTCTTTTAGCAAACCCTCTGGTGATAAATTATCAAAAATCCGTCCTCGTACCTCTACGCCATAATGCTGTCCATTCTCAGTAATTGACTCATTTTCACCAATGCGATCGCTGAGAATATATCGTTCTCTGATATTTTTAGTTCTAAGTTTTAGGATTTTTCCATCAATGCCATTTGTTTCTACCCATTCCATCACGGCTTTAGCACAGCGATCGCATTGCAGAAGAGGAAATTTAACAACGATTTTACCGATTTCTGCAAAAACTTCCTCATCAGTCCAATCTTCTGGGCTTTTTGTACTTCCCTGATTCATCGTTTAGCTGACTCGAATTCTTCCTCAATCAACCTCACCTATCCCTTTATGCGATCTGAAAGAGCTAGCGCAGATCGCTGTGTTAATCAAGTCTTGCAGTGGTTGCAACGTCTCTTCTCGGTTCTGCTCTTGGCTGCGGTGTACAGCCGCCTTGATGACGATGACCCCTTCTTTGGTAATGCGCTGGTCAGAAAGCTTCAACAGCCGCTGTTTGTCGCATTCGGGTAGCGAGGATGCCAGGACATCGGAGCGCAGGTGAATGGCAGTCGCCACCTTATTGACGTTTTGCCCTCCTGTTCCTTGAGAGCGCACTGCACTCATCTCAATCTACTACTCTGGGATACTCACGGTATTAGAAATTTGTAGCATAATTTAACAATTGCCCAGAGATGAGTTGCATCAGTCGTTGAGCAGATTTCGCTGTGATTCACCTTGATCGATTATCTCCTGTAGACCTGGTTGTAAGGAAAGCAAGCCAATGGATCGATTGAACTTTAATGTAGTCCAGCAGTTCTGGACGATCGCCAAGTCCTATTGGTTAGGGGATGAAAAATGGCAAGCCAGAGGATTACTGCTGGGGGTCGTGCTATTTCTGCTGGCGTATACAGGGTTGAGTGTAGTACTCAACAACAAGCGAGGGGTGCTGATTTCAGCCCTCTCAGCCCAGGATGAACCACGCTTCTGGCAAACCGTGATCATTTTCATCGGTGTGCTGGTGATCTATGCACCATTGCTCGCAGGCTATACCTATCTGCGCGATCGCCTCAGTTTGCAATGGCGGCGCTGGCTCACTCATCGATTCGTAGATAATTACTTTCGCGATCGCGCTTATTACAACCTGCATATCTCAGAAACCGAGATTGATAACCCAGATCAGCGGATTGCGGAGGATGTTAGAAGTTTTACCCAGGAATCTCTCACCTTTTTGCTGGTGTTGGTGGAGTCGGTGCTATCGGTGATTGCTTTCAGCAGTGTGCTTTGGGGCATTTCTAAACCTCTGGTGTTTTTTCTGGTGCTATATGCGCTGATTGGAACTGTGGTTACAACTGTTGTGTTCGGTAAGCCGCTTGTCCGACTTAACTTTGAACAACTCAAGAAGGAAGCGAATCTCCGCTTTAGCCTGGTGCGAATTCGGGAGAATGCGGAAGCGATCGCCTTTTACCGTGGGGAGGAGCAGGAGTCGAATCAGGTTAAGCATCGATTTTTGGATGTCTTTGAGAATGTCAAACGGCTGCTGGTTTGGGAGTTGAACTTAAATATTCTGACGAATGCTTATGAGTTTATCCCCTTCATCCTACCTGCGCTGGTTGTCGCACCCGCGATTTTTGCAGGAGAAATGGAGGTGGGTAAACTTTCTGAGGCGCAGGGAGCTTTTATCCGCGTCTTTTTCTCGCTCAATCTTGTCGTTGCCCGCTTCCAGCAATTGACCACGTTTGGAGCGGGGATTAATCGTCTCTATACCTTTGCAGAGTTTCTAGAACAGACACAGGCAACCCAGGCATCCGATATTTCAAAGCCACAAATTGTGACAATTGAGGCAGATCGGCTGGCTGTTGAACACCTCAGCTTGCAAACTCCCAACGGCAAGCAGACATTGGTAGAAGATTTGTCGGTAGAGTTACCCGTTAGCAAGGGACTTTTGGTGATGGGGCCGAGTGGTTGCGGCAAGAGTTCATTGCTCAGAGCGATCGCAGGACTGTGGAATTCTGGTAAGGGTGCGATCGTTCGTCCTGAACCCGAACAAATCCTATTTTTGCCGCAGCGTCCTTACATGGTGCTGGGCACCCTCCGCGATCAACTGCTCTATCCCAACACTCACCTTGAGGTTGAGGAGCAACACTTGAAGCAAGTTCTAGAGCAGGTGAATTTAGCGGGTTTAGATGAACGATTTGGTGGCTTTGATACTGAACAAGATTGGGCAGATGTCCTGTCGTTAGGTGAGCAACAACGGCTGACTTTCGCTCGGTTACTGCTGAACAAACCCAAGTACGCCATCTTGGACGAAGCGACTAGCGCGTTAGATCTGGGTAACGAGGAACGGTTATATCAACATTTGCAGGCGATGGGGACTACTTTTTTAAGTGTGGGGCATCGCTCTACATTGGCTTCTTACCATCAGTCTTTGCTGGAACTCTCCCAGGACAAAACCTGGCAGATCAAACAACCTCTGACTCTTGTCCAAGAACAACCGGAGTTGTTAGAACTTCCATCAACCCCCTGATATTTCAGGGGAATGGCAGATTAGGATTCAACGATGCGGCCCATCTCATTAATACCTTTCTCATCAAAAAAATCGGTAACGCTAGCCTGTGTAAAGCACGTCTTGTAAAAATCGCACTGTAAAACCAGAAGCTTATTTGAAGCGGGGGCGATCGCGCTAGCCTTCCGCCTCTGGGTTCGCGATCGCTTGCGGATGAACAACGACAATTTCATTGATGCTCCGGAAATCATCTGGGTTAAATGTTAGCTTAACGCCGGAAGCCCCACACCATATCGGTACTCCGATTGGTGTTGGGATGGATAGGCGGATTGCTGTAGGTACGGAAGCCATCAATTAATGTTCTGGGAAAGCCGATCAATCCATTCTTCAACCATTTGAGTAATGGTTTTTTCTCTCTTAGCTGCTACTTCTCTCAATTTGTTGAGTCGTTTTTCTGATAGCCTGATATGTAAATTTTTGTCTTTCATTAATGTGCTGTCATTGCGAACACATTTATGTTAACATTAGTGCAGGAGGGAAGTTACATGAGAACGGCGTACCAGTACAAGCTACGCCCCACAAAACACCAAGCCGCAGAGCTCGACAGATGGCTGTCGATGCTCTGTAGCCAATACAACTATTTGTTGGCTGATAGATTTAACTGGTACGAACAAAACCGAACTCAAGTTAACTCCTGTCCTCTGATTTGCCATCTACCTGAGCTAAGAGATAATCCTGACTACTATTCACAAAAAAAGACGCTACCTCAACTCAAGAAAACTCATCCCTGGTATGCCGAGATATATTCCCAAGTTCTTCAGGATGTAGTTAAACGAGTTAAGGTGACTTTTGACAGGTTTCTTAAGGGAGATAGTAATGGTAAACGCAGTGGCAAACCAAGATTCAAAGGGCGTAATCGTTACCGAACTTTTACCTATCCTCAGATGAAAGAGGGATGCTTGCAGGGTAATTTGATTAGCTTGCCAATGTTTGGAAAAGTTAAAGTTGTTCTGCATCGTCTTATCCCTGATGGGTTTAAGGTTAAGACTGCATCTGTCACCAAGAAGGCTGATGGATATTATTTAACGCTTTCCCTAGAAGACAAAACGGTTCCTGAAATTAAGCCAGATTTCAACCCTGATAAAATTGCTGGAATTGATGTAGGTTTAAAGGAATTCTTAACAACTTCTGAGGGTGAAACGATGGCTATACCTCAGCATTATCGTCAAGCCCAAAAACGCTTACGGGTTATTCAAAAACGGGTATCACGTCGCAAAAAGGGATCGAGTCGCAGACAGAAAGCTGTTAAACAACTAGGTAAGCAACACCAGAAGGTCACAGATAAGCGAAAAGATTTTCACTTCAAAACAGCAAATTGGCTGTTATCAAAATATGACGTAATTGCTCACGAGGATTTAAACGTCAAAGGTCTTGCTCGTACCAGATTGGCTAAATCTGTGTTGGATGCTGGGTGGTCAAGCTTTCTGTCGATACTAACAAATAAAGCCGAAAATGCTGGTTTGTTGGTTATCCCAGTAAGCGCTCACAATACCTCACAAGATTGTTCCAATTGTGGCGAAAAAGTACCTAAGAAGTTGCATATTCGTTGGCACGACTGCATCAATTGCGGGTGCAGCAAAGACCGTGACCATAATGCAGCTATTAATATCAAGAATAGAGCGGTGGGGCAACCCGTTCTTAAAGCTCAGTTAATGTCCGACGGGATACCGGGAGTCGCTGAGAAGCCTACACCCTACTGTACTCAGTTGGTGTAGGAGTTGTCACTAAATGCGTTACACCATGCGCCAACATCACGGCAATCAACCGGGCATCATGTACACGCTTACCCTGAAGTTGATAGCTCGTCACCAGATTGAACCAGTGAGGGAATATTTGTGGAGTTTCCTCAAGCTGCGGAAACTGATTTAAAATCAGCTCGATTTCAGTACGAGTTTGTTCCACACTCCATCCCAAACCGTTGACTGCTGCTGGACGAGTTGCAACAACCCAAAATTCGATAATATTCTGACTGGTGATGAAAACGCGATCTTGTTGCCTTAGAAGAGTAGCTGTTGCTCTACCAGCTAGTAAGTTCACTGGTGAAGTCCTGTCACTCATGCGAAGTAAAACATTGGTATCGAGGAGATAGTCAGTCATTAGTCGTAGATATTTTCCCGACGTAACGCTTCATCAGGTAGGTTGGCACCATTTTGATGGCTTTGTACCCACTGCATCAATCGTTCCGCCCGTTCTTCAGGCGTGGCGGTTGCCCAAAAGGGTTGCTCTGGAGGAACAGGAGACAGGATTAAGCGGTATTGCTTCGCAATGCTGTCGCGATCGCTTTCTACCTCTACTACAAAGCGGGTATTAGGCCTAATTGCTTGTAAAATTTCGGCGGGTAGTTGTAAGGTGCCTGATTCACTCACTTCCACAATCAAAGACATTTCGATCGCCTCCAAGTAATCAATAAGGTGTCTGTTTAAAGCTATTTTACTGATTCTGGAGCTTGATATCA
>DALYIW010000225.1:0-14017 GCA_031970155.1 Coleofasciculaceae cyanobacterium CTOTU46601
ACAAACAACAAACAACAAACAACAAACAACAAACAACAAACAACAAACAACAATTTCTATCCCTTCATAAATGCCATTCACCCATAATCGTACTGTTTGCTTTCGAGATACTGATGCTGCTGGTGTCGTCTACTTTTCCAATGTCTTATCAATCTGCCATGAAGCTTACGAAGCGTCCCTAGTGGCGTCAGACATCAATCTTAAATTATTTTTTAACAATCCAGTAGTAGCTATTCCCATTATTCATGCCAGCATAGATTTTTACAGTCCGATGTTTTGCGGCGATCAGCTGCTGATTCACTTGATACCTCAGCAACTGAATGACAATAAATTTGAAATTACCTATCAAATTGTTGCCGCGACATCCTCTGAGCAGCAATTGGCAAAGGCAATTACTAAGCATGTTTGCATCGATCCAATTACCAGAACCAAAACTCAGTTACCTGAAGAAATCATTCACTGGCTGCTCTACTGGAGTAACTGATACCAAGTTGAGTTAAATAGAGTGGTTTGCAATTGTCTGAGGTACGGGTTAGGGGCTAAGGCTTTGCCTTAGCCCTTACAATACCTGTACTCCCTCATCTTCTTCATCTTTTTCATCTTCCGTATCTCCCCTCAGTCAAGGTGCGTGAATATCAAATCGATACTTTATTAAAAAGTCAAGAGGGGTGATAGATGCTTTAGTAAAATCTCAAGAGGGATAATAATTATATAAGAAAAATTACAATAAAAAAATGAATATACCAAAAAACAACGAGAACGCATCGGGAATTCTGGCTTACGGAGAACTATTGCATCGCATAACCAGTCGTATTCGCCAGTCCTTAGAGCTACAGGAAATATTGTCAGTAACGGCGGCTGAAGTGCGATCGCTTTTGCAAACAGACCGAGTTAAAGTCTACCGCTTTCACCCAGATGGCAGCGGACAAGTCATTGCAGAATCGATTGTTGACAACCGCTTACCGTCTTTAATTGGTCTCAACTTCCCCGCCGGAGACATTCCACCCCAGGCTCGTGAGATGTTTGTCAAAGCTCACCAGCGATCGATTGTGGATGTAGCAGCCCAAAAAATTATTCTCAGCCGTATGGATGCATTCCTCACAACAGGAGATCTCACCATTGAAGATATCCGCCACAGACCAATTGAAGATATTCTCCAGCGTCCGGTAGACCCCTGCCATGTGGAGTATCTAACTGCCATGGGAGTAATGTCTTCCTTAGTGGTGCCAATTCTCCATCAGCAGCAGCTTTGGGGTCTGTTGGTATCTCATCACGCCCAATCCCGTGCCTTTAATCAGGAAGAACTACAGCTTGTTCAACTAGTAGCCGATCAATTATCGATCGCGATCGCTCAATCGGCTCTATTGAGTCAAACACGAGAGCAAGTACTACAAGAAACCACGATCAATCAGATCACCCCTCTACTGCATTCACCTCGCACCATTCAAGAAATCCTACAACTTTGTCTAGAAAGAAGCGTTAGGGCGCTCCATGGTTGTGGTGGCAGACTTTACATCACGTCAACCAACATCAGCATCCCAGCTCTCTACACTTACGGCACTCAGCCAGCGCAGGCAGATCCAACTCGACCTAGCTGGCTAGAAGAACACCCCTTCTGGCAACAACTCTTTCAACAAAAAGATCAGCCTTCCTCACCAGCTGATTACCATGGTATGCAAGTTGTCAGTGACCTCTATCAAGACCCCCAACTAGAATCTCTGACATCAGCCTTCCAACCTACTCCCATCCGAGGAATGCTCGTGATGCCCCTTCAGTATGGCAGCGAGTGCTTGGGTTGCTTGACAATCTTCCGAAATGCAGTGGACACCCAAATCCTATGGGCAGGATATTGGGATAAAGATGATCGTCAGCAAATGCCTCGCGCCTCTTTCGATCTCTGGCGAGAGTTCAAAAAGAACCAAGCTCCTGAATGGACTCGTCAAGACATCGATCTAATTCAGTCGCTCTCTATCCACCTGGCTATGGCAGTCATGCAACATCGGCTCTACTACTTAGAAATGCGTAACCGAGAACTCAACATCGCTCGCGCTGCCGCCGAGGAAGCCAACCGCCTGAAATCTAACTTTCTGGCATCGACTAGCCATGAATTACGCACCCCCCTATCCTCTACACTGAACTGTCTACAAATCCTCAAACAAGGCTTATACAAAAATGAAGCTCAGTTACATAAATACATCAACTTAGCTGAACAATCGGCTAGAAACTTAGTGGCGATCATCAATGATGTCTTGGACATTGCCAAAATTGAGGCCGGTCGCATGACAGTCGATTTGACTCAAGTCAATCTCATGACCCTTTTGGAAGAACAGCGCGACCTTTTCAGTATCGAAAGCAAGCGCAAGGGAATTGAACTAATTATTGAGTGTGAAGTCGATAGCATTTATGCAGACAAAACTAAGCTCAGGCAGATTCTAACCAACCTTCTTTCTAACGCCTTCAAATTTACCGAGACAGGCGAAGTCCACATTAGTGTAACCAAACCCATAGAGAAGCCAATTGTTGAAATCGTGGTAGCTGACACTGGCATCGGTATTGAGATGAGCCAACGAGAGCTTTTGTTAGAACCATTTGTTCAGGAAGATGGTTCGATTAAACGACGTTATGGCGGTACAGGTCTTGGCTTATCGATCTGTAAACGGTTTGTCGAACTGATGGGGGGTCAAATTCGATTAGATAGTCCCGGGAAAAATCAGGGTACAACAGTGGCGATCGCACTGCCCGACTCTACTAACAGCGCTAGAGAAAGTACTAGAAACTAGGGATTTTTCAGACCAGATAGGAGAATCGAGGATAGGTAGTAAACATTTAGGTAGTTGGTCTAAGACGTGAATATTCTTCTTGTGGATGACGACAACATACTAGCAGAGACTACAGCTACACTTATTGAAGGCATCGGGGGTCATCAAGTCTACATCACAGACGAACCCGCTGAAGTTTTTCGGCAATGCGAGTCAGGGACTATAGACGTGGTGATGATGGATGTTAATCTACCTGGGTCGAAGTGGAAGGGTGAATCAGTCAGTGGTGCCGATCTATCGCGCTTGCTCAAAACTCAACCGCAAACAGCCAACATTCCGATTATTTTAGTGACAGCCTACGCTTTAGTAAATGAACAGCGTTATCTTCTAGAAGTTTCCCAGGCTGATAGTTTTTGGTCAAAACCAATTTTAGATTTTGAGTCACTTTTAGAAAAACTGAATCAACTTGTTAAACATAATGGAAAAACTAATAATTAACCGTTATTTTTATAACTTTATCAACTTAAGCTTTTAATGTAAAAATGTTTAAAATTGCTCTTTTAGATGATTATCAAGATTTTTGCTTATCATTGGAATATTTATTAAGCGATACATTTGATGTACAGTCTTTTACAGATACCAATATTTTTTTAAAAAAAGTAGAGTCAGAAAGATACGATTTAGTACTGATTGATTTTAGTATTATTTCTATTCCAGAGCAAGGAATACATAATGGCTGCAATTTAATTGAATATATAAAAGAAAGACTTAAAGAGCCTCCCCTACTAATTTTGTTTACAGGATGGATTAGTAGAAATGCTTTAGAAGAAGGTAAAAAAATTTGTCCTATGGCAGATGGTTTTTTAGCGAAAGATTCCGAAATAGAAGAAATTTTACAGACTATCAACAGATTCCTTTCCTCCAAAACTTCTGGCTGCTGACTACAAAAGGATGAAGGATGAAGGATGAGGGATGACTGGGGGAGTAGTCCCATAAGTAATGATGCTTGAAATATTGAAGATTTCTTTTCAGAGTTACGCAAATTTCCTTTTGAACCGCCAATTCTAGGTGCTTTCCGGGTGTCATTAGTGTCAACTTAAGCGAAAAACCAAGATGGACAAGCCTTTGCTAATCTCAGAGTACTAGCTATACATCCGGAAGATTCCCCTAGCCCTCCTTATAAATATAGGGGCTTGCACCCAAAGTTTTTCATCCCTCATCCCTCATCCCTCATCCCTCATCCCTCATCTAGAGTAAAGCTTTTAAAAGTGCCTGAAGTTTTAGTTGAATTTCTGCCAATTCTTTATTGGGATCGGAACCAGCTACAATTCCAGCACCAGCGTACAGCCTCGCCCGATAACTGTTAGCAAAGAGTCGGGAAGGCTTCTCACTTTCAATCAAAGCTGAACGAATTCCTACAATAAATTCACAATTTCCTTGATAATCAACCCAACCTAAAGGTGCCGCATAGAGAGTGCGGTCAAAGGTTTCATAGCGGCGAATTTGCTCTGGTGCAATATTTGTAGGAACGCCTGCAACAGCTGGAGTAGGGTGCAGTTTAGCAACGATTTCTAGGGGATGAATGTCTGTTAGTAAATGAGCTTTTATCGGTGTCCATAAATGTTGGATGTTAGTCAGTTTTCGTAGTTGAGGTGTCGGCAACATCTGGGGAATCAAACCCAACTGGGATAAACGTTCGGTAATAAAATTATGCACAAACTGATGTTCGCATCTCTCTTTTTGACTACTGAGTAATCGGTAAGCAAAGGCAGCATCTTCAGTTTTAGTTTTGCCTCGTGGTGCAGAACCCGCTAGTGCATCTACCTCTAACTGATGGTTATGAATACTCAGTAAGCATTCGGGACTGGCACCGATAAAGTTTTGTCCTTTGCTGTTACTGGTCGAAAAAATATAACAATCCGGGTGACGCTTTCGCAAAGTATCCAGAGAATCAACTAGATTAAAAGCCTTTGGTGAGATTACATCAATAGCACTTGCTAGAACAATTTTTTTTAGTTGATTAGTCCGAATCGATTCTAAGGCAGATACAACTGATGATTTAAAACGCTCTGCATTTTGGGGAGATTGCTTAATAATTTTATGAGGCTCAATTTGAAAAACGTTGGAAACTCTACGTTCGTACCAGCTAATTCTTCTGAGCTGATTTTCTAATCGTTCTGCTAGTAATGCCAGATTATTAACTTGAGCTGTTATTTCAACGTTGGCGACAACTACACAGCTACTCTGATAACAAGAAACTTGCCAACGAGGTAAGAAAATTGTGGCAGCAGGAAAGGGAGAGTTAGCCGTCTTTTTTTTATCAAAGAATGTAAAACTACAGAAGAAATGAGGTCCAGAAAAGGGTAAGTTAAGATTGCCACCAGGAAGGGTATTAGCAAGTGTAGATTGGATAAACTGTTGTGCTTTTGTGAAACGATTAGCGCCTTCAATAGTACAGAAAGTAGTGGCATCAATAGCTGCGATCGCTTCTTTTTTACTTCCTTTCTCAAAATAGAATTGAAGTTGGTCAGGCTTGGCAAGTGCTTGCAGAACGGCTAATGGTTCAATCGGTGAAATTTCTTGAGAAATACTAACAATCTGAGGACAATCTTTGGCTATTGATTGCTGTTTTCCGGTGAGGAGAAGTTGATACAGCTCTTTGCGGTCTTGAAAGAGATGAATTCGATACGGGGTGGCGGTCATAGCAGCTACAGATAGTAAAGTTTTTTGAAGTTCTGTTCCAAAAGTCTCAGGAACAATGGTGGGATGTCTAAAGGGACATACTAGCTCCTTACCTAACCTCCGGTGTCGATTGATACGGTAACTCTGGTTTTTGCCCCCCAGTTGTTCTCCGCGTCAGTAGCCCAAAGCCCTACCAACAACCTAGATGAGCAGTTCTGTAGTGCGGAATTACATTATGGTACCGAAGAAACTATCCCTTCTTATAGCGGTTTTCAATTGTCTGAGGTACGGGGTAAGGGCACGGCACTGCCGTGCCCCTACAATCGCAGGACTTACGCCAATTGACCCTTCGGCAACGCTGGCGAGTCAAGGCTCTTGGAAGCCGAAGCCTTGACCTATGAATCAGCATCTGTAGGGGCGTATAGCTATCGCTCTTACCATAGGTCGTGTAAGAGAGCGTAAGTCCTGAATCGGTGTACTCACTCCCGTACCTGAGGATATCTTTACAAAGCCAAACAAACCAAAGAGAAAAATTTCAGCAAACGTTGGGTGTCTAGTAATTTAATTGATTCTGTCTGATGACTACAAGTTTCGTTGAACAGTCAACTAATAAATTGTGGATGGCTGCAATTAAGCCACCCATGTATAGCGTTGCTATCATCCCAATCTGGGTAGGAACGGCTGTGGCTTTTGCCGAAAATAGAATGCTTGACGGTACGATATTTTTGACTTTCCTAATGTCAGCAATTTTGATTATTGCTTGGCTAAATCTCAGCAATGATGTTTTTGATTCAGAAACAGGTATTGATAAAAACAAAGCTCATTCGGTTGTGAATTTAACCGGAAATAAGCGGTTAGTTTTCTGGTTGAGCAACTTATTTTTAGCCGCAGGCATTTTGGGAATTTGTGCGATCGCTTGGTGGCAGCGAGACTTCACCGTGATTGCCATCATCCTGCTGTGCTGTGCGCTTGGGTACAGCTACCAGGGCCCACCATTCCGCTTGGGTTACCAAGGGTTAGGCGAGATTATTTGCTTTGTCACCTTTGGCCCGATGGCAGTAGCGGCGGCTTACTACTCCCAGACACAAAGCTGGTCCATGAACTGTTTAGCGGCGTCTGTGATTGTGGGGATTGCCACGAGTGTGATTTTGTTTTGCTCCCATTTTCACCAGGTTGAGGATGACATAGCGGCAGGAAAGCGATCGCCTATTGTCCGGCTGGGTACAAAACGAGGTTCTCAAGTCTTACAGTGGGTTGGTGGCAGCATTTATGCTTTCACAGCTTTGTTTATCCTCTTAGGACGTTTCCCAGTCTGGACGTTGTTGGTGTTGGTAAGTTTACCCTTGGCAGTTAAACTATTCCAGCATGTTCACCAATATCATGACCAACCGGAGAAGGTGAGCAATTGTAAATTTATTGCTGTAGGTATGCACTTTTTCAGTGGGATGTTGCTGGGATTGGGATTTGTGCTGAGTGCCTTGTAACTCAAATCTATCTAGAAAATAGGGAGTCGGGAGTCGGGAGTCGGGAGTTGGGGAGAAGAGAAATTTTCATTCTTTCTTTGTGAGATAAGAGCTCATGATGTCTATCTTAAAAGTCTACTTTCATCCTGACTTCTGACTCGTGACTTCTATTGTCAAGACAGCTCTATATAATGATGCAAACCCAATCAGAATACTGGTTTGAGTTTCGTTCTTATCGGCATCCTTTTAAGCGTCCTCTTTCCACCAGTCATGGTATCTGGGATGTTCGAGAGGGAATTATCCTTCGCCTTACTAATGAAACCGGACAAGTTGGCTGGGGTGAAATTGCTCCCATCCCTTGGTTTGGTTCCGAAACTCTACAGCAAGCCCTGGATTTTTGCCAGCAATTACCACCTCAAATTACAGCAACAGATGTTTTCTCGATTCCACCTGCACTTCCTGCCTGTCAATTTGGCTTTGAGTCAGCGTGGGAGATGGGGAATCGGGAATCGCGAGTAGGCAGTAGGGAATCAAGACAAGGGGGACAAGGAAGAATTTATACCGAGACTTCACAACAAAATACACTCTCATCTGTCTCCCTACTCCCTACTCCCCACTCCCCACTCCCTACTCCTGACTCCCAGCAAAGCCTCCAATCCCACGCTTACAGCTATCTTTTGCCAGCTGGGGAAGCGGCGTTACAGTCATGGCAGACACCCTGCAATCAAGGGAGTCGTACCTTTAAGTGGAAAATTGGCGTTAATCCGATTGAGGATGAACTCAAGGTGTTTCACCAGTTGATTCAAGCACTACCGCCGTCTGTTCAATTGCGCTTGGATGCGAATGGGGGGCTGAGTGTGAAACAAGCAAATCAGTGGCTGAAAGCATCTGACGAGGCGGGAATTGTTGAATTTTTGGAACAGCCGCTAACTCCAAAGCAGTTTGATGCCATGTTGGAGATGAGTGGTCAATATTCGACGCCCATTGCCTTAGATGAATCTGTGGCGACGATTGATCAGCTAGAGGAGTGTTACCAGAAGGGATGGCGGGGGATTTTTGTGATTAAAGTTGCGATCGCCGGTTCTCCCAAACGCCTCCGTCAATTCTGCCAAAAACACGACATTGACACCGTGTTTTCATCTGTCTTTGAGACATCTATTGGGAGACAAGCCGCCCTCCAGCTAGCCGCTGAACTATCCAACCCTAATCGCGCCGTTGGCTTTGGTGTCAACCACTGGTTTTAGGGTGAAATATCAAGAGATATAGGTAGAAAACAGCAAATATATCGTCCAACCTAACCAAAAGGCAGACAAACCCAGGGTCACAATATTGCCGCTTGCGTAGTTTTTATTTCGGCTCGCTGCGATCGCCAACACCAGAAACACTCCATAGACGATGATATTGCCCCACAAAACTTGATACTGTACGCTCTTATCCCATGTTGCCGCCATAAAGTTCCCACTCTTGAGTCCCAATAGTCTACGGCTTCAGAATCAATAGGTAAGAAAAAACCTGACTTGAGCATCTATGGAAAAAGCATTAACCTATCTCAAACAACGTGTTAGCGAGGATTGGCTGATTGGTGAAGACAACCGTCAGTTCACTCAGCTAAGCGAACAATTCTTCTGTGACTTAAGCCAGCAGGCAAACCAAGGGATACCCCCAAAAGTTCTTTTAGCCGAGGAGAATCCCTTACGATTTCTTGCCGCATTCGTCGCTGCTACCGCCGCTGGTTGCCCTGTTTTCTTGTGCAATCCCAAATGGGTGCAACGAGAATGGCAACAAGTCTTTGAATTAGTCCAACCTGACTTAATTTTTGGGCAAGAAGCTATAGGCAATTTTCCAACTCTCCATTACCCATTACCCATTACCCATTACCCATTACCCAATCAAATTATGATTCCCACCGGAGGTTCCTCTGGTCAAATCCGCTTTACCATCCACACCTGGGAAACCTTAATGGCATCGGTAAATGGGTTTCATCAGTATTTTGGACAGAAACCAGTTAATTCTTTTTGTGTCTTGCCGTTATATCACGTCAGCGGTTTGATGCAATTTATGCGCTCTTTTACCACAGGTGGAAAACTGATTATTAGGTCATTTAAACAGCTAGAATCTGGTGAACTACTTGATATTAACCCAGCAGAATTTTTCATATCTTTAGTGCCAACCCAGTTACAACGTTGCCTAGAAAATCCCAAGCTAACGAGTTGGTTGTCCCGGTTTCACACAGTCCTTTTAGGAGGTGCACCTGCGTGGGAGTCACTTTTAGAACAGGCAAGACACCACCGCATCCCCCTAGCCCCTACCTACGGCATGACTGAAACCGCTTCCCAAGTTGTCACGCTTAAACCCGAAGCCTTCCTCGCAGGTAACAACAGCTGCGGTCAGATTCTACCTCATGCTCAAGTTACTATTTGCAGTTCTACAGGCGAAATACTGGGTACCAACCAAACAGGCATTATTACAATTGAGGCAGATTCTCTATCGCTTGGCTACTATCCTATGCATCCAAAATCTAAGTGGCGTAGGAAGCGCACTAAAGGTGCAACCAAAAATCTCAAATCAGATGACCTGGGATTTTTTGATGAGAAGGGTTACTTAAATGTAGTAGGACGTAGTAGTAAAAAAATCATTACTGGTGGTGAAAACGTTTTCCCTGCTGAAGTAGAAGCCGCAATTCAATCTACACAACTGGTTACCGATGTTTGTGTTATTGGCATACCTGATTTACAGTGGGGTCAAGTAGTAACGGCTGTTTATATTACCAACAATAAAACTGTTTCTAAAGCATTATTGCAAACAGCACTTGAAGAAAAGTTGAGTAAATACAAGCGACCTAAATATTGGGTACCAGTTGAAAGCTTGCCTCGCAATTCTCAAGGTAAAGTGAACTACGAGCAACTACAAAACATTGCCAGTGCCTGGTTAAACTCCCAAAAAGCCTCCTCATCACTACTGGGGTCATTGGGAAGGATGAAGGATGAAGGATGATATCGCAGCGGTAGCGACGGTAAAATTAAAATTCTCTTCCCCGACTCCCGACTCCCGACTCCCGACTCCCCACTCCCTATTTTCAGATTAGGTCTATGGTTTAACTAGATACCGTTCGGATCGGCGATATTTCAAAATGCGTCTGGCTTGTTTGAAAAGTGACCACACTATCATCATGGATAACGGTAACCCTGTTCCTACTAGGGCAAATTGTAAGAACAAATTTGAAAATCCCAGTTTCAAACCAATTCCTATGCACATTCCTAATGCAGTGGTTGCGATCGCAATTCCAACAGCCAATATCCCTGAAAATCCTCTCTTGCGATGCTGCTTAACCAATATCCCAGTCATAGCTGCAACCAAAAGCCCGATAAAAAACCCAACTACATAGCCCAAAAGACTAACTTCTCCACCTAGCGCCCAAGCCTCTAACCATCCCCCCGCCACAGCCATCACAAACACAGCAATCAGAGAAACAAAGGGCAGTTGTTTGGTTTCTATCGCCGCTGTTTTAATGTTAAGAGGTAGAGAATGTGTTGTGGGTGAAGTATTGGCGTGCAAAACAATCTGACGTTTATAGGTTTTGCTACTCCTCAGCTTGCTCGTATCCACAGTAATTTGACACTTGGCATAGTTACTCTCAAACTTAGCTGGCTCAAAGAAAATCCAAGCATGAGAACCCGAATGACAAATTGGATCGTGAGGATGAAGGGTAACTTTCCACGTTCCTTTTAGAACTGTGTCAGGAATAGAATTACTAACCGTGATAGGTTGAGTTAATTTTTCACCGAATTTATTGGCTTTAAATTCAAGAACAGAAGGGATAAATTTAACTTCTGGTAAACGCATGAATTCCAAGACGTTGAGGGCTTCTAGAGCAACAGCAGCACTTGAATAACGTTCTTTACGATTGGACTGCACCATTTTATCCAACCAGTTGATAAAGCCCTGACTCAGGGAAATTGGTGCTAAATGTTGAAAGTTAATTCGATCCTGTTTATCAATTAAGGTGTGAATTTCCGTGGATTTTGTCTTAGTTAGTAAGCAAATTAATGTTACACCCAGATGATACAGGTCTGTTGCTTCTGTAATCTGGCGATGGTATAACTGTTCGGGAGCCTTGAAACCCAAAGTACCTGCACCATAGTCAAATTCTACTTGCCCACGCATTATAGGCAATCCAAAATCAACAAGATATACATTCAATTGGTCATCCACTAAGACACTTTCAGGTTGAATATTCCTATGAATTACACAAGGAATATGATTATGCAGATACACTAAAATCTCTAGTAGCGATACCGCGATTTTCTTGATTTCTTCTAAGGTAAAATTACGGGCTACAGCTAAAGATTCCGCGTTTTTATATTCCTGTATTAGGCAGAAGCTATCGGTTGTTTTAAAAGAATCTAGATAGCGAGGGATGCCAGGATGGTTTAGCCCTTTTAGGACTTGAACTTCTTGCTGGAAAGCTTCGTAGTCATACTGGTTGAAGCCAAATTGAGACAAAATAAATCGAGTCAGAACTACGGGTTGCTTAGTAGTGTTATCCTTGGCTAAGTATAAAACTTGACCTTGTTCAGCATTCCGTTCTAGTTTTCGGATTACTTGATAATGGCGGCTTGAAGAGGCTGAAGGGTTACTCATAATAGTTAGGCTCAGCTCACTATTTATACCGTTTCTCGATTAAAAAACTACAATTACCCTCAACCCCTCTAACAAATGAGGTCAAGAGCAATCGTTTATATACCAGTTAGGAAGAAGAGGGGGAGAAAAGCCCCATACATGAATCCAGAGGCTTGTACGAGGACGCCAGAGGAGGTAGATCTTACTCTTCTCATATCTCCCTCTCTTCTTTGGTCAAATCGAGAAATAGTGTTACTACTAATTTGCCCACAAAAGCCTTAAAAGAGATCGTGTCTCTCCGTAAAGTTATGTTAGCTTCCGTACTAACTTCTGCAACAGGTGTGTTGATAGTGATAGTAGTTCAATTAACGGGCAAATCATTCAATTTTCGGCTCATTAGCAGATAAGTGGTCATTTTTCCCTTACCTTTCACATCAATAACCCCTCGCTCTTGAAATAGATATTTGTCCTGTAACCGCTCATAAGTGCTACTCGAAACCTGAATGGAACCTGGGATGCCGTGAGATTCCATGCGGCTGGCTGTATTCACTGTATCGCCCCAAAGATCGTATATAAACTTTTTCAGACCAATCACCCCAGCCACCACAGGGCCGCTGTGAATGCCAATCCGCATCCTGAACACTTGACTTTTTTTGGCATTAAATTCATTAATTTCTTGTTGCATATCCAGGGCAAATTCAGCCACCGCCTCTGCGTGATCTGGACGAAGTAATGGCAAGCCACCAACCACCATATAGGAGTCGCCAATGGTCTTGATTTTTTCTAAATCATATCGCTCTACCAATCTGTCAAATCTAGAGAAGATTTCATTGAGCAAACCAACGAGTTCTGTAGGGGATATTTGTCCTGAAATCTTGGTAAAGTCAACAATATCGGCAAATAGAACTGTTACTTCTTCAAAATTGTCAGCAATGGTGTCTTGTTGGTATTGTAGCCGCTTGGCGATCGACTCTGGCAAGACATTGAGCAACAAGCGCTCAGCTTTTTCTCGTTCTGCTGCCAGTTTTTTTGCGGAGGATTCTAGGGCTACCAACATTGAGTTAATGGTGTTCGCAAGGCTAGTCAATTCATCGTTACCACTGACCAATACGCGCATTGAAAGGTCGCTGCTGGTGCCAATGCGCTCAACACTGGTGCTAAGATTTGCCAACCGAGACAGCACCATTTTTTCTAACAGCAATAAAGTACCGCCCCCAAAAACGATACCCACACTCAAGAGAGATAAAATCAGGTAAAAAAGGCTAGTTTGACCTTGTTTGTAGATGTCTCTGGGCATGTCTACCCGCAATAGCACAGCAGGTTTACCATAAATATCTCGCAGCAGGGTGTATCCTGCGATCGCATCAGCACTCAGAGGTTGGATCTTTATCGGTGCCTGTCTAGTAATGAATTCTGCTGTTTGAGTGCTTCGTGAAGATTCTACCTGACTCTTCTCAAGCGTCGAACGCATAGCCTGGAAATCAGGAGGCAACTGAGCATCATCTACTCGGTACATACTCACAGATAAATGAGTACGTTTAGCTAAATCTTTGATTTTCTGGTCATTGAGATAGCTTCCTATAACCAGGGAACCGCGACTAGGGCCAGTATTTTTACTAGTTAAAATCGGGTTCGAGGCAATCAGTAGTGAACCTTCAGGTAAAAGAATAAGGCCGCTGATACTGCTTGCTGTATTGGGATGCTTTAGTAAAATACTGCCAGGGGCAAGCTGTTTCTGAAAGCTTTTTGGGATGGGTGTTGCCTTTTCCTGTTTTAAATTAAAGCCTTTGCCAACAACTTGCTCATCTCTGGTGTTGAAGAGTAGAAAAAAGTTGAGCCGGAGGCGCACAAAATTTTCATCCAAGAGATTTGCCTGCACATAGTTCCCTTTCATATCCTCCATAAAGGCATAAGTATCATCCCACTCTGCATAATCGGCAGCGGTGACTCTCAAGGTTTGGAGTTCATCGAACATAGCCTCCTGCACTCGTCGAATATTCTTGTAAGCATTCCGTTGTTCTAGTTCAGTGAAACTCCTCCCAAAGATGGTTGATAGGCTGGCGTACAGCACCCCGACTAAACCAGTGAGGGTCAAACCAATCAGCAGCAATGTTTTCTGGCGCAGGTTCATAATTTAGAGCCTATCCCCTAGTAGATGGATGGGTATTAATCTCATTCGTTCGGTAGATGACCCTCTTAAGAGCTTATGGCAATGACTATCGGCTTAACAACTATATTTCAATGTGGTTAGGCAGGGAAAGGGGAGGTAGGGGAGGTAGGGGAGACAGGGAAAGCAGGGAAAGCAGGGGGAGAGGATAACGCCATGTTTTATGCACATCTACTTACCCATTACCCAAAAATAGTTTTGAATGTTGAGTGTTGAGTTTTGAATCAGAAGTATTTAACTCAACACTGTCGCACTCACAACTCAAAACTTTTTCTCCATTACCCATTACCCATTACCCATTACCCATTACCCATTACCCATTACCC
>DALYIW010000226.1:0-13981 GCA_031970155.1 Coleofasciculaceae cyanobacterium CTOTU46601
GGTGTAGAGCAGATTACCAATCTGACACCGGAACGACAGAAAATCCTCCGCTTTTAGGGATAGTGCGAACAGACAAGTGAAGTGAAGACCTTGACAATCAGCTTCACTTGTGCAGCAGGCGATCGCGTATTATGGCATTACGATTGAGGATTCCAACCTATAAAGTTCTAACCTTCAACCCTTGATTACAGAAGTTACTAAGGGTTGAAACACTTGCACCAGTTCAGGACGGCTAGCGACGAGGGTAGGAAGCGATCGCATCCCGTAATCCTGCCCAACTTTGAGAGGAAAAATCGCTTCTGATTCCAGCGGCACCCATACACCTCCAGCCGCTTGTACAATCACCCAAGCCCCAGCAATATCCCAAATCTTGGGTGTTGCTTCAACACCTCCCAATACAGCACCAGTAGCAACACTGAGGAAGTTGTAACTAGCAACACCTAGCATCCGAATTTTGCAGGGTAAGGGTTGCTGCAATAATGAAGCACTTCGGGAGCAAAGGTTGAAAAAATGATTATTGCTGACAGAATCGGTACTGCTGTGGATCGGGTGTCCATTGAGAAATGCACCGTCTTCTAAGCCTGTGATTCCCAATTCACCTACCCAAAAGCCATGAAAGGTTTGGGCAATTGGCGGGAAATGAACGTAACCAAACACAGGTGTTCCTTGATAGAGTAACCCCAGTGAAATGCCCCAAATCGGAATGCCTCGTGTAAAGTTTGTGGTGCCATCTAGGGGGTCGATGATCCAACACCATTCAGTATCAGGAAATTTGTGTTCTGCTTCTTCACTCAAAATTCCGTGCTCAGGAAAATGAGTTGCGATCGCGTCCCGAATGGTTAGATCTGCCCAATGATCCGCCTGAGTCACTAAGCTGCCATCTGCTTTTTGTGACGCCTGCACCTGCCCAAAATCCTTCAACAACTGGGTACCAACTTTGGTGGTTATTGTTTTGGCAAAGTCGAGTATGGATGCCCAAAAATCATTCATCAATCCAAGTCACCTTCCATCACAGCTGCGATCGCTTCCTTGGCATTAGCCCGGAATTCTTGAACATTCACTCGACCCAAAAACCACACCGCTAGCACCATACCTACAGCTTGCAGGGCGAATACTAGACCATAAGCCAGTATTGGTGTTGTAAACAGTTTAAGACCCACAGCCAAAACCGCACCACCTGTAACTGTAGCTGTTCCTCGTGCGATCGCCTGAGCCAATCCCCAAGCACCGACAAACGTGCCTGCTGTTTCTGCTGCTGTTAAGTCCAACATCAAACTTAAGGCTCCTGTGGTGGCGACACCAGTAAACAGACCAAACAAGACTAACGTTGCCTTAAACAAATTTGGATTGGCGGTAAATCCCGACAGAATAATTAAGACAAAGCAAACTGCTACCGCCAAACACCCCAGTTTAGTTGTTTTTCGCTTACCTAAACGAGGAATGATGAAAAAGCCAGTGGCACTCAAGCTCATCAACATCCCTATCCCCCAAAATGTATTGAGTAGGGAAGTTTGAGGGATTGACATCCCGAATATCTTACCCCCATATGGTTCTAAAACAGCCTCCTGCATGAACAGGCTGATGGTCATCACCACCAGAAATGTGAAAAATATACCCGTTTGCCGACTAGCGGTTAAGATTCTGAACGCTGTTGCCAAAGTAATCTTGTCTTCTCGGTCGATTAATGTTGAGCGAGAAGAATAACGAGAATACTTTTTCTCAATTCCAAGCGTTGCTATGAGCGATAGCAAAAAAACGATTGCAGGTACAACAATAAACAGCCAACTAATTGATGAGCGCAATACTTCTGGTGATGCGTTGATATTTTCTAAGCGATTCAGTAAGACTTTGCTGGTTATTCCACCTACAGCAATTCCTACGGTCATCATTGACCAGACAATACCAATTAATTGCCCACGGTTGTCCTCATCAGAAACATCGACCAATAAGGCAAAGAAAGTAGTAGAACTGACGCTGGTGACTAGACCATATAGCGCCATAATTAGAGCTGCCAGAGCTGTCCAGCCAATGGTTTGAGTTGACCATACCCAGCCACCCGACGATTTCACAACACTACCCAATTGCCAAATGGCTTGCACGGCTAGAGGTAAGGTCAGTGTATATAAAGCGGCTCCAATCCAGACATAACCAGTGCGGTGAAAACCGAATAAAGCTTTGGCGTCTGACATTTGTCCAAACCAGATTCGAGCTGGCGCAACAAACTGAGAAATTGCCAGCGTTGCGGCAGTGAGCGTTGTTGGAATTGCTAACTCGACTATCATCACTCGATTGAGTACTCCCAGCGTTAGAACCGCTAGGATACCTAATCCCATCTGGAATAAACCCAGACGAAACATGGTCAGTAGGCGGACTCTGGGAAGTGCCTTGTCAGGAGCCAATGGGGCAGGCTGGGAATTGGGTAAATCACTGCTTTCCATATCTTTTAAAGGCATTTGTGTAGCTTGGACGTTAATTCAGCGGTGGCGATGTTAGGAGGATAAGAGCGATCGCTTGCCAGCTGTACTATATTATTTTCCGTCCATAACACCTGAACCCATTACCTTGTAAGTTAAATTTCATGCGCTGCCACTTTTTTGCTTAGGCTAAGGCGATAGGCGTTGAATTCTCCAGCCACCATCGTCCCCGCGTCGATAAAGTAACCGATCATGCAGGCGACTGGGGCGTCCCTGCCAAAACTCAATTTCTGTCGGAATCACCCGGAAACCTCCCCAGTGAGGTGGACGAGGAATCTCCTTATTTTCATATTCCTCCTTTAGCTGCTGCAAGCGTCGCTCCAACACCTCGCGACTCTCGATGACTTGACTTTGAGCAGAAGCCCAGGCACCAAGCTGAGACTCTATGGGACGGCTGTGAAAATAAGCATCTGACTCAGCAGGTGGAACCTTCTCTACGCACCCTTCTATACGTACTTGTCGCTCTAACTGGGCCCACCAGAAAACTAGAGCACCCCAAGGATTCTCTATTAACTGCCGTCCTTTGTAACTTTCGTAGTTGGTATAAAAGACAAAGCCTCGCTCATCGTAGTCTTTTAGCAGCACCATTCTGGCGGAAGGCTTACCATCAGGTGTAGTGGTGGCAATTGTCATCGCATTGGGTTCTGGCAATTGGGCAGCAAGTGCTTGCTCAAACCAAATCTTAAATTGCTCGAAAGGATTAGAGTGTGCTTGTGTTTCACTTAACCCCTGGAAGGTGTACTCTTTTCGCAAATCCGCTACGCTAATTTCCATCTTTCGTTTTTCTGCGTTCTCCTTCTCGTCTTGTCGATTGCTCAAGCTGTCTCTACTTGTGGGATTCTGCCTAGATGAGCCGCTACCACTGGGTCTCTAAGATTTACCGTTCAACTGACTTTCAACGCCTCCTATTTTTTGGTCTGTGTGGTCCACTTTTAGCACTCAATTTCTGGATTTTGACAAAAGTAATTAGCTATTTTCAACAGTTAATTACGGTAATAGTTGTTGCGGCAATTGTTGCTTTTTTGCTAAATTATCCGGTTCGGTTCTTAGTGCAGTTTTATAAGAGTCGGTCTCAGGCAGTAATTGTGGTTTTGCTTTTGACTTTAACGCTTTTGCTGATTTTAGGCATCACGCTAGGCCCGATTGTCAATAACCAAACCACTGAGTTGTTAAACAATATTCCAGCCTGGTTAAAAGCCAGTAATGAAAATCTTGAGCGATTGAACCAATGGGCTAGAGTTCGCCGTCTACCACTTGACTTTAAATCTTTTAGCGATCGCCTCAATACTCAGATTGAAAGTCAAGTTCAGGTTTTGGCCACTCAGTTTCTGGGCTTGGCGCTAGGTACACTGTCTGGACTAATAGACACTGTGCTGGTAATAGTCCTAGCATTTTATATGCTTTTGTATGGTGGAAGTCTGTGGCAGAGTTTAATTGGCTTACTGCCTCCTCAAATCGGTGTACCCTTTAGCCAATCCCTCCGGCTGAACTTTCATAACTTTTTTATCAGCCAAATCCTGCTGTCATTGTTCATGTTTGTAACACTAATCCCAATATTTTTGATTCTGAGGGTACCATTTACGCTGCTGTTTGCTCTGCTAATTGGAGTTTCCCAACTGATTCCCTTCATTGGCGCAGCTTTGGGCATCGGTCTAGTGACGATTTTAGTCATGCTCAACAGTTTCTGGTTAGCGATTCGGGTGGCGATCGCAGCTATTATCATGCAGCAAATCAAAGACAATCTCCTCGCCCCTAGATTAATGGGCGAGTTTATCGGACTCAATCCCCTCTTGATTTTCATTGCTATATTAATGGGAGCCAAGATTGCTGGAACGTTGGGCGTACTCATCGCCGTACCTGTTGCTGGAACCATTAAGGACACCATTGATGCCATCCGCCAAGAACGTCAGCTTCAAGCGATCGCAACGGAAACGGTTTCCCGTGAACAGTCAAACCGAGTAAGCACTGAGGATTAGGATCATCTATCGTCCTCAGAGTTGGGGGATTTCACCAGGACTTACGCAAATTGCTGATTTAAACACTACTGCTAGTAGTAGGGTGGGCACTGCCCACCTTACATGTAGAGGTTCTGCGTAAGTCCTCACTTTAACGGTTGAAGATGGCGCGTCTTCTCAGGAGGTTTGGTCAGACACGGAACTCACACAGCTGCCCTGGTGTAAAACAAGAAAGACAAATCACAAATGCAAAGCTAAAACTGTAAAAAGGGCGGATTCTTTATGTGTCCTCTTGTAAAATTAGCAAGCGACTGCGAGGTTAAGGATTTAGCTGATGCGACAGATTAATTTTTTGATTATTTTTGCTTTTTGCTTGGCTCTGGTTTTATTTAGCCTAGAAAACACCGAACCTGCTGCTATTCGCATTGTCCCAGAAGTTCAGGTTCAAGCTCCGATCGCGATCGAACTGATCTTGGCAATGGGACTCGGAGCTGTTCTTGCCTGGTTCTTCGGTGTCTGGGCGCGGTTACAGCAACAGCTGGCGTCTTATCAAGTCGCGCGCCAGATTCGCTCCAAAGAAGAACGAATCGAAAAATTAGAGCAAGACGTTGAACGCTACAAGGCAGAGATTGAACAGCAACAGCTACCTGTGCTAGCAGCATCGAAATCCCTAACAGAAGAAGCACTGGCGGAACAACGTTAGTAGATTATTGGGAAAGATGAAGGATCGATAGCTCCATAAATAATGGTGCTTCCAATATTTTTCATCCCGGACTAACGTCTCGTCGCTGCGCTATCATCCCTCATCCCTCATCCTTCATCCTTTTTTGCTCAGTTGACAACTTTAGCAAGTTACTTTCCACCTTCAACTTTCCTAGCCTAGTAGGGTAGCGCGTGATGACAGAAACACCCGCAACTGAAGCGATCGCTCTCCTCATTGACTTGGCACAGCGAGGGGAAATAAACCCCTGGGATGTTCAGGTGATTGAGGTCATTGACCGTTATTTAAGTACCCTGGCACTAGGCAATGACGCCGCACCCGGAGACCGAGACGCCGATTTATCCCAATCCGGGCAAGCTTTTCTGTGGGCATCAATGTTAGTGTTGCTCAAAGCAGATACTCTGGAGCGTCTAGAGGAGGAGGAAGACCTACTAGAACTCACTGACACGGATGCTGAAAACGATGCCGCCTTTGAAGCCCGATTGCCCCTGCATTTAGAGCGCCATCTGCGCCGCCGCCCTGCCGCACCACCACCGAAGAGACGCCCAGTAACACTTTCTGAGTTAATTGAGCAATTGCAGCAGATGGCAACCCAACTGGGTGAAGCCCCCGTACGCTCTAGGTCAAAGCCAGTTCGGTCGATGTCTCGTACTCAGACAGCTAAAGCGATCGCTCATCTGGCTCACGATGAAAATCTGACAGAAATCGCAACGCAGCTGGACACATTTCTCTCTGGACATTGGAAAGAAATAGCAGCAGGAAAAGATTGGCTGAATTTAGAACAGCTGTTAGAGTGGTGGACGTTATTACCAACAGCGTCGGATGAACCGGAGTTTAACAGCGCTCTCTATTCAACTGAACCACGAGCACACGATCGGGTAGGTGTCTTCTGGGCACTGCTTCTGTTGTCAGCTCAGTCTAAAGTTGAGTTATACCAAGAAGAGTTCTATCAAGACTTAAAAATCCGTACGCTGGAGTCAGGAACCCACGGCCAAGAGCCGAAGTCTTGAACTGAAAGCTCGACTCTAGTAGTCCACCCAAATTAAATGGGTGGGTAGTAAACCTTTGTAATGTTCTACAGTAGCTCGATTCACAAAATCTTCACATTTCTGGCTATAGATTGGTGGAGTACTAGTCAATCGTCTGGGAAAGGATGCGCCAAACAATCTCTTCTACGAGGAATGAGCGAGTTATCAAGTCTTAACCTGACCCGACTCCGCCAAGAAAATCCACAGGGTTGCTCAGTCACAGTCGATTCTTGGTTAATCGTTGGTCAAAGTTCTGTATAATCTACCGTTTTGATAACTGATTACTGTGAAGTCTGTAAACAAAACTCCAGCGTATTATCGTTGGACTGGTTAAAATCAGACTCATGTTGACCAATCCAAACATGTGTGGCCTAGGTTGAGGAACAAAAATTCATGAAAGCCATGATTCTGGCGGCTGGCAAGGGGACTCGCGTTCGGCCGATCACCTACACTATTCCCAAACCCTTAATCCCCATCCTGCAAAAACCAGTGATGGAGTTTTTACTAGAACTGCTACGACAGCATGGCTTTGACCAAATTGTCGTTAATGTCAGTCACCTAGCTAAAGAAATAGAAGACTACTTCCGTGATGGTCAGCGATTCGGCGTCCAGATTGCTTATTCTTTTGAGGGACGAATTGAAGATGGTCAACTAGTTGGAGATGCACTTGGCTCAGCGGGTGGGATGCGGCGTATCCATGATTTTTATCCCTTTTTTGACGATACGTTTGTGGTTCTCTGCGGTGATGCCCTGATCGATCTAGACTTGACGGCGGCGGTGAAGTGGCATAAAGAAAAAGGGGCAATTGCTACAATTGTCATGAAATCCGTGCCACTAGAGCAGGTTCCTAGCTACGGTGTCGTCGTTACCGACGAGACGGGCAGGGTTAAAGCCTTTCAGGAAAAGCCCTCAGTTGAGGAAGCCCTTAGTACCAGTATCAATACAGGCATCTATATTTTCGAGCCTGAAGTCTTAGATTATATACCCTCTGGTCAGGAATATGACATTGGTGGCGATCTATTTCCCAAATTGGTGGAAATGAATGCTCCCTTCTATGCCGTGCCAATGGATTTCGAGTGGGTGGATATTGGCAAAGTGCCAGACTACTGGCACGCCATTCGAGGTGTTCTACAAGGAGAGATCAAGAATGTGTCGGTTCCAGGAAAAGAAGTATTTCCAGGCATCTACACTGGCTTGAATGTGGCAGTGAATTGGGACAAGGTTGACATTACAGGCCCGGTTTATATCGGTGGCATGACCCATATCGAAGATGGGGCTAAAATTATTGGACCGACAATGATTGGTTCCAATTGCTGGGTATGTAGTGGAGCAACCGTTGATAACAGCGTAATTTTTGATTACTCTCGTTTGGGAGCGGGAGTGCGCTTGGTAGATAAGCTAGTGTTTGGACGCTACTGCGTTGATAAGACGGGTGCCACAATTGATGTCCAAGCGGCAGCTCTAGATTGGCTAATTACCGACACTCGTAGGAGTTTGCCATTTCATGAACCAGCAGAGCGACAGGCGATCGCAGAACTGTTGGGAAGCGATACCTAGATTAAGTTGAAGGTTTTCAAAAGTTGATGGCTAGAGGGTTAACAGGTTGAAGGTTTGGAATATAACTTGCAACCTGTTAACTTGAAAACTTACAACCCTAATCTGAAAATAGGGAGTAGTGAGTAGGGAGTAGGGAGTAGGGGAAGAGAATTTTCATTCTTTACGTGGTGAGATAAGAACTCATGGTGCCTAACTAGAGAGAAGACGACTTCAAAATTGAGTTGAGCTCTGGTGGAAAATAGGTGAGTTTCCAGTGCTGTGGTGCGCCTTTCCAGGGCATTGATAAGCCACCAAAAATACGTAGATCTTGCATGTAACGCTCAAAGCTGTATGGTGTGCCAGCTGAGCCGCTTCCCATCAGCTCAAACATACGGTGGAGGATATCCAAGCCAATGCGTGTCACAAGTCCTTTGATTGAAAAAACAGCGATCGCCACTTCTCGCCTCTGTTCATGAGTCAGCGTTAATTCCTGCTCCCATGCCGCTTGCACTAACTGGGCTACTCGATCAGCTTGTTGAGTTGCCGCCTGAAGTTCCCTCCACAAATCGCTGTAGTGACTCAGGATATAGGAATATAGTGTTTCATCATCTACCTCCGAAGTACCACTGGGTTTGCTGATCATCTTCAGGTATTCCTGGGCGGCTTGGGAAAGTTTCTGGGATAAGGAAGCCGCTACATCCAGATAGTTTCGTGGTTTGCTGACATCTAAGAGCATGGCAGAATAATCCTTAAGTAATGTTTGGGGAGTAGGGAAAGGTCAGACACGGAAGAAAAATATCTTCAGCGCGTGTCAGCTTTGCCTATTTCCTTTTTCTAATGCTTGGCTTTAAGTCAATGCCGATTACCTATAAACTACTATAAACCGCTAGATATACCGTAATTAAAATCTATAAGCCTATATACTTGCACATATAGAGTCAAAAAGGCAAGCCTATTTTTCTGGACTTTGAGAACCAGAGGATAAGCCGAACCGAGACGACTTTATTAACTGGAGGTTAACTGATGTGTCTTTCCTTAAGAGAAGAGTTGCTTGCTATTCATAATTAAATGTGCTATCTTCTGTTGATTAACACAAGATTATGAAATGGTTACTGTACTTTACACTCTAAGAGTCAGAAGCAAAGTAACCTGTTTAATTTTCATCATTCTGACCGCCTAACTATCAACTAGGTCTGATTCAGTTGCTAGTTATAAAAAAATCTTGCACAAATACCTTCATCAAAGAGAAAGAAACGGCTTAGTTAAAGATCGCAAAGCCAACCGGAATTGAAAACTTACGGAAGCAAGATGTTTAAGATCTCCCCTGAGGGAGAGGCTCTAAAAAGTGTCTTATTGTTATTCTTAATAAAGTTTTGGGAGCATTTACCAGGTTTTAAGCACTATGTCAAACATCAGTTGAAAAGTGCATCTAAAAAAATCTAAACTTCACAAAGTCAAAATCGAAACTTCACAAAACCTTCACAATTCTTTAGTAGGCTTTGTTTAGAGTGCATACTACTGTGTCTCACCCAGGTTTGACATAAGAGTGGGCTAAACACAAGCAATGATAATGGATACGCACCTTTATCATTACCCAAGCTCGAGGCTTTCAACCTTACGTTGAACTCAGGTTACTCAGCTAGATAGCCTAACTTATCTGATTGTCGTCATTCTTCAAATACTGACCCATGACATTAAGCTCGACCCTGAAAGTAAGCCCGACCCTGAGAGTAAATCCCCAGATTACCTTTGTCTGCTGTGTTGAATCCGGAGCGCTCGAAGCTCAAACTGTACGCATGGTAGAAAGCCTCCGCCAATGGGGTGGGAGATTTGCGAATGCACCACTGATAGCGGTTACTCCCCGTTTTGGTCCACCTATTTCTCATAAGACACGTCAGAGCTTTGAACGATTGAATGTCGAGTATCTGCCTTTTCAAACAAAAAGCCAGTACTCTTGGTTCAAATACCTGAATAAACCAAATGCTTTGGTCGCAGCAGAAGAACGCAGCTCATCTGAGTATATTGGGTGGCTCGATAGCGATCTGTTGTTCGTGGGTGAGCCTGACAAGTTTTTTCTCAATGAAGACGAAGATTTCGTCGCTTGCGCCTCGGACAAAAATATTGGCACAACAGGCCCAAATGACCCTTTTGAGTCCTACTGGAAAGAGATATGCCAAACAGTTGGACTAAACATCGAAGACCTTCCCTGGGTCACGACAGCAATGGACAGCAAACGCATTCGTCTTTATTGGAACAGTGGCGTTTTTGTATATCGTCGCCGAACTGGTTTAGGGAAGCAGCATCTAGAAACTTCTACCCAGATGCTCGATGCTTACTTAGCTAATCGCAACTCTGGGATTTTCTTTACAGACCAAGTGGCTCTAGGTTTAGCCATGGTGAAAATGGGTCTTTCCTGGAGAGCTTTACCTTACTCCCACAACTACACGATGAGCAGTCTAATTCACTCAGAATGGTACAAAGAGGAGCAGCTCAAGGAAGCCCGGATCGTCCATTATCATGATGCAATGTGGCCAAACTTCTGGTCGGAGTTTGTTACATGTATGAGTAATACTCATCCAGAGGTAGCGCAATGGCTTACCTCTATCGGTCCGATGAAAAATGAGGCTCCGCTTCAATGGCGTGCTACAAGTCAAATCCTCAAACATTTCCGGTCACAAAAGGAGTCAGCCTACACTAAGCTGTGCCGCGTGAGTTAGAAAAAGTGTATTTGAACAGAGGGACTGACTGATCTGGAGGATGAGATTAGACGGCTTAATACCGTTTCTTATAGCTTCAGGCTGCCTCCAGAATCCGAAAATCCTAGTTGAGCGGCATACCTTTCTACTTTTCGGATAACACTTTCTTCAGATGGGTTTGCTCTCTTTGTCGGCTTGAGCCATATTGCAGTAGGTGCATTGTTCGCTCTAGTATTCCAACTCTCTGTTGGTGTATCCAGGCACAACGCAAGTTAGTCTGCCTGGTTTCTTCATTAGGAAAGTAAACAGTCAGCAAGAAAGTCGGTGTTGTTGGTTGTTAGTTGTTGGTTGTTTGTAAAAAATACTCTCCAACAAATAATCAACAACCCGTCAATTTACGTTTTTGAAGGATGAAATGAGTTAACTCAGCTTGCTGATTTAATCCAGTTGTTAATGCGGATGTAAACCGAGTGGGCAACTTCTGTGAGCTGCTGCTTACGATACCACTTCTGGAAGGCTTGTTCGTACTCTTCGCCCTGTAATTGATAGGTGTTCCAAGCACTGAGTCCCAGCCACATCCCCCAGAACAAGATGATATATAAAGACCAAGAAAGCGTACCTACACTGATTAAGTTTAAACCCACTAAAAAACTATTGACAATTAAATACTTACCAAAACGTTTTTTTAATTGGCTGTGGCGGTAGATATTGAAGTTTTTACGCTTCTGTTGTTCTTTTTGCTGAAGTCGCCACTCCTGTTCTGCTGCCAAAAGACTTTCAGTAGAAATACCTATTTCTGTAGCAATTTCTACAAGTTGCTCGCGAGACAATTCTTCGTCTTTGACCTGACGTGCGATCGCCAGATTAAGAATTTGCTGAATGTCCTGCTGGTTGTAATAGTGGGTGATTTGGGGTTCAAAGACAGTCATGATCTAGTTAGTTAATAATAATGGAACGTCTTTGTGTTCTAGAAACATGATGCTGCTCAAGGCACGAACAGCAGTGCTTATTTTATTATGGACGACACAACCACAGATGCTGCCAGTAACTGGATTCTCAAAACCGAACCGCAGGAGACGGATTTTACGGCAGTTAATTTCATGAATGGGGCTTTTACATTTCGTTACGATGGACACATGAGACGAAATTAACAAAACGTCTTCTTCGATATGAGGTAGTCCGTATGAATGGCAGTATTCGTGTGGGTAATTTATTTGGCATTCCATTTTATGTCAATCCGTCCTGGTTTCTGGTCTTGGGCTTAGTCACCTTTGACTTTAGTAACTACATGGCTGGTTTGTTCCCAGGATTGGGCGGTGGATTACCCTTGCTTCTGGGGTTGGTTGTAGCTTTGTTGTTATTTGCCTCAGTTTTAGCTCATGAACTGGGACATAGCTTGGTAGCAATTCGCCAGGGAATTAAAGTACAATCCATAGCGCTGTTTTTATTTGGCGGTTTAGCTAGCTTGGAGAAGGAATCAGAGACTCCTGCACAAGCCTTCTGGATAGCGATCGCAGGGCCGGCTGTCAGCTTGATGCTATTTGCTCTTTTCACCGCTATTAGTGTCGGCACAGGTATTTCCAGCCCATTAGCAGCAATCGCCGGACTCCTCGCTTATATCAACTTGGTTCTTGCCTTGTTTAACCTGATTCCTGGTTTACCTCTAGATGGGGGCAACATCCTCAAGTCACTCGTCTGGAAGATTACAGGTAATCCTTACAAAGGTGTGGTTTTTGCCAGCCGCGTTGGTCAGTTTTTGGGTTGGATGGCGATCGCACTTGGGGCACTCTCAATTTTAGGCATCAGCAATATCGGTAGCTTTTGGACGTTGTTGATTGGTTTGTTCTTGTTGCAAAATGCGGGTCGGTCTGCCCAGTCTGCTACACTCTCTGAAACACTAACAACGTTGAAGGCAGAGGATGCTGTGACTCCTAACAGCCCGATTGTGTCAGCTGACTTGTCTTTGAGGGAGTTTGTCAACGAGTACATTATTGGCAAAGCCCCATGGCAAAAGTTCTTAGTCACTGATGAAAATGGTCAACTGCTGGGTGCTATCGCTGTTGATGACATGAAAACCATCCCCACTTCCAACTGGCCAACAACCTACGTCAAAGACTTGATGCAGCCTGTTGAGCTTTCTACCATCGTTCAATCCGATCAATCTCTGTTGGAAGTTATAACGCTTTTAGAAAAAGAAAAGCTCGCCTCACTGCCTGTCGTTCGTGCCAACGGCGTGCTAGTAGGAATTCTGGAAAAAGCTTCGATTATCCGTCTGCTTGAGAAAAGATCGCAAACTAAGCCTGCTTAACCAACTATCTTCTACGTCGTTTTTAACAGCATATCCCTCGGACAAGGAACCTCTTCCGTTGACCGAGGGAGTTTTTTAGGCTTTACATTCTTCCAGTTTTTCAAGGTTTTCCAGCTTTAGAGCAACCAACTGTTTTTTGCAAAATCCGCAGGTTTTTCAGTTTCTTTTTGAATGGGTCTTTCCGGGATATGATACGGCTCTATTTCTTTGTGTTCTTTATGCTCCTGCGCTTTAAGGCTTTCATTTTCTTTTTTTAGCGTCTCAATTTCCTTGGTCAGTTTTTCATTAGCTGCCGCCAGTTGGATTGCTGCTTTTTTAGCTTGCTCCAACTCTATTTTAATTTTTTCGTTGTTCTCTATATTTTTTTGCATCTTATATAGAGATTCTTTTTGCTGTTGTAAATCTGACTGTAAATCAACAATTTGTTGTTGTAGATAGCTTTCTTTTTTTTGTGATTCTTCCAGAGAATCTTTCAAATCAGCAAAATTTTCTGCTTTTTCTACTTTATTTTTGGCTTGCTCCAGAGCAGCTCTTAACTCAGCTACAGTTGCTTCCAACTGAGCTTTTGTAAGAGGTGAACGTCTGGCCCTAGGTTTTGCGGACGTATTCATTGGTGATTTCTCTACTGCAAAAATCGACGCTTCATTGCAAATTAATAAGAATGCAAAAGCCCTAAGGTTTGGCTTTACATAACTGAAATTTCCAACGAAATTGTTTGGTACTTAAGTTCAAGTTGCTTCCAAAATTGATTAGACCTGCCTCAAGTTGATAATTTGACACTATTGACCAAAATACCGCCTGTGCAAGTCAATTTAAGTTATTGTTTTATGCCTGTACTGATAGTTATCAATCTGACTCAACATAATTTTACTATTGAGTGGAAGCCTTTGGTCTAGGGTTTTTTATTTTGTTCATCGAGATGCCTGACGCCCCATTCATGCATTGAGTCAATAATCGGTTTGAGGCTTTCTCCCAAAGGCGTTAGAGAGTATTCTACTTTTGGAGGAACCTGTAAATAAACTTCTCGATGAATGATGCCGTCTTGCTCCATTTCCCGCAGCTGTTGGGTGAGCATCTTTTGAGTAATGCCGTGCAAAGCTCGGTGCAGCTGACCAAAACGCTTCACGCCTAAAAATAACTCTCTAAGAATCAAGACTTTCCAGCGTCCGCCAATCACCTCTAGGGTTCTTTCTACCGGACAGGAGGCTCTCTCGGTATTTACTACTTTGCTTTCCATAGTATCTTTTTGGGTACTACCTTACT
>DALYIW010000227.1:0-13906 GCA_031970155.1 Coleofasciculaceae cyanobacterium CTOTU46601
CAAACAACAAACAACAAACAACAAACAACAAACAACAAACAACAAACAACAAACGATGAACTTAAATATCTCGATGAGTGAAAGGCTTGGCATCCTTGCCAACATAATTAGCAACAATGTGACCATTACCAGTAACTTGATATTTGTAAGTTACCAATCCTTCCAGCCCTACTGGTCCACGCGGCGGCATCTTCTGGGTACTGATTCCTACTTCTGCCCCAAAGCCGTAGCGAAAACCATCTGCAAAACGAGTGGAACAGTTGTGAACTACATTGGCGGAATCGACATGAGCGAGGAAGGTATCAGCAGTGGCTTGGTCTTCGGTGACAATTGCATCAGTATGCCTAGAACCGTAGGTATTGATATGATCGATCGCATCTTCCACAGAGTCTACAACTTTAATCGCAAGAATTAGATCGCTGTACTCAGTAGACCAATCTTCTTCTGTCGCTGCTGAAATAGTATCCAGAATCTTACGAGTAGGCTCATCGCCTCGTAGTTCTACATGGCGTTGTTGCAAAGCCGCCATAGCTAAAGGCAAGAACGTTGGTGCAATTGCTGAGTGGACGAGCAACGTTTCAATTGCATTGCAGACAGCTGGGTATTGAGTTTTCGCATCAATTGTAAGCTCTACTGCTTTCTCAAGGTCAGCAACTTGATCGACATAAAGATGACAAATTCCATCGGCGTGGCCTAGCACCGGAATACGAGTATTTTCCTGCACAAACCGGACAAAGGAGTTAGAACCTCTGGGAATAATTAAATCGATGTACTCGTCTAACTGCAACAATGCTACGGTTTCTTCTCTTGTCGTTAGCAACTGAACTGCCGCTTGTTCCACCGCACTAGCTGATAATCCTTGATGAATTGCTTTGACAAGGGCTTGACAAGAGTGAGTGGCTTCTTTGCCACCTTTGAGGATGACACCGTTGCCTGATTTGATGGCTAGAGAGGTAATTTGAATCAAGGCATCCGGACGCGCTTCAAAAATGATGCCTAAAACACCGACTGGGCAGCTAAGACGCTTGAGGATTAATCCTTCATCGAGTTCGCGATGAATTTGTACAGTGCCGACTGGATCGCTGAGTTTTCCAACGTCCCTCACGCCGTCAATTGCTGCTGAGAGCTTTGTTTCGTCTAACTTCAGACGACTATACAGCGGTTTAGGAAGTCCTTGGGCTTGGGCGGCTTGACAATCTGCTACATTTGCTGCCAAGATTTCTGGCGCAGCAGCTTCTAAGGCTTGTGCGATCGCTTCAATGGCATGGTTTTTTGCCTCTGTTGGTAGCACCGCCAACTTCCGTGCAGCTTGACGGGTAGCTTTGGCGATCGCACTCAGGGGAAGGGAAGCAACTTGAGAAGCTGTCATGGCTTTAGAGCAGATACTGACATGTAACCCACTATCTTAACAAAATTGCTCTACTCTAACCGTTATGTCTCCAGAGAAGGCTAATGAGAGATAGACTCACTCAAAAGATTCAGCATGATTTTGACCGAATTGCGCTACTGGAACCGACACCATGGAATCATAACAACCACTATCACGATTTTTTACTTAAACAACTTCCTTCGTCTTGTGAAAGTATTTTGGAAATCGGTTGTGGGACTGGCGCATTCACTCGTCTTTTAGCTGAACGTTCTAAGCGAGTTGTTGCCATAGATTTATCTCCGAAAATGATTGAAATTGCTAAAGTTCAGTCTGGACATTATACAAACATAAATTTTCAAGTTGCAGATATATTAAAGTGGGAATTTCCCGTTGAGCAGTTTGATGCGATCGCATCTATTTCCACCTTTCATCATTTGCCACTCGAAAGCTTACTACCCAGCCTGAAAGCTGCTTTAAAACCGGGTGGCAAGTTAGTGGTTTTAGACTTGGTAGAACACGAACCCATACAAGATTTCCTAAGCGATGTAATAGCTGTCCCATTACACTGGATATTTAATATGCTCAAAAACAGGCGCGTTAGACCAACACGGGAAGCAATAGAAGCCTGGAGAGAGCATGGTTCCACAGACAAGTATCTGACGCGATCGCAAGCAAAAAAAATTTATACAAGTTCACTAACGGGAGCAATCGTCAAAAAACATTTGTTCTGGCGTTATTCAGTAATATGGGAAAAATCGTAGATAGCAACCTAACTTATCGCTGCACTTGATGTCACTATAAGTGGATAGAATAAAATATTTTCTATTAAACAGGTAGAAGCAACATGACCCAACCATCTTCCAATCCGCCTACGCGACGTGGCCGAATCTTACCAAAACTGACTATATCTCCAGAAGAGAGAGCCAGAAAACAAGCAGAAATAAAAGCTTTTCGCCAACGTTGTCGCCTAATTTTTGAGCGACTGTGCCCTGAGTTAATAGAGAACCACTATAACTGGTTTATTGCCATCGAACCGGATAGTGAGGATTATTTCATTGATCGCGATCGCATGGCTGTCTTACTAAAAGCGCTTGAGAAACACCCTAATGCTATATTTTATACTTTCCGTCTCAACGAGACTGGAGTTTGTGGACGAGTATGATTCAGGGTGAGTTTGATAGCCTTGGGCAGCTATTTTTTGAGATTGATTTGATTGCTGCTGACGGAGAGATATTTTCGGTAAATGCGCTACTAGATACAGGTTCAACCGAGTTTCTTGCAATTAACAATCAGGACTTAGAGGCACTTGATTGGCGTTTGATCGATAGACTGGATATGCTGACGGCAATGGGTGAAACCACTCTTGAAACATACTTGGGAAAAGTTGTGTTAGATGGAGAAGAATTCACTATTCCAGTTGTTGCTGGATCGGCATTCAGGGAGATTATTATAGGTTTGCCTTGGCTGCGATCGCAACGGCTTGTGGTAGATATGCCAGCCGGAGTGCTGACGCTGGAAAGAAGTTAAGCTCGATAATGACCTATGACAGAACAGCATCCATTATTTCAAAAAGTTGAACAAGCTCGACGCCGCCGGGGTAAAGTGCGAGATACGGCTATCACCCTAGCCCATGGCAGTGGTGGCAAGGCGATGCGAGACTTGATTGATGATATCTTTGTCAGCAGCTTTGATAACCCGATTCTCTCCCAGTTGGAAGATCAAGCGAGTTTCAGTCTGGCAACGCTAATGACACAAGGAGACAGACTGGCATTTACCACTGATTCCTATGTCGTCGATCCTTTATTTTTCCCTGGAAGTGACATTGGTGCTTTAGCCGTCAATGGTACAGTGAATGATTTAGCGGTTAGTGGTGCTAAACCGTTGTACCTGACTTGTAGTGTGATTCTGGAAGAAGGGCTTTCTGTTGAGACGTTGCGGCGTGTGGCGCAAAGTATGAAAGCGGCAGCAGCATCAGCTGGGGTACAGATTGTTACTGGGGATACGAAAGTTGTTCATCGCGGGGCGGCTGATAAGCTGTTTATTAACACGGCTGGAGTTGGCGTGATTCGTGCGGGAGTTTCTATCTCTGCCCATAATATCCAACCAGGGGATGTGGTTATTATTAATGGTCGGCTAGGCGATCATGGTGCTGCTATTTTAATTGCCCGTGGTGAATTGGCACTAGAAACAGATCTTGAGAGTGACTGTCAGCCGTTGAATGGCTTGGTTGATGCCATCCTGGATGTGTGTCCCGAAGTCCATGCAATGCGGGATGCTACTCGTGGTGGGTTGGCGACGGTATTGAATGAATTTGCCCTGAGTTCTGAAGTTGGGATTCGCTTGTACGAAGAGTCTATCCCTGTGCGTGAGGAGGTGAAGGGGGTCTGTGAAATTCTGGGTTTAGACCCATTTTACCTGGCGAATGAGGGCAAGTTGGTTGTGGTTGTACCGCGATCGCATTCTGAAGCTGTCTTATCTGCCATGAAGTCTCACCCAGCAGGACAAGAGGCTTGCATTGTTGGGGAAGCGATCGCCTCACCGCCAGGTGTCGTACTTTTACAAACTACTTTTGGTGCCGAACGTATCGTTGATATGCTCGTCGGCGACCAACTCCCCAGAATTTGTTAATAACTAATAACAAATATATATCTTTGTAAGTCGTGTAAATTATAACACGCAACCATCCGTTTATCTTAAAAATTACATTTTCATAAGATGAATATGTATTGAAAATTACTTTGTTTATTATATGTTGTGAAATAATCTTTTCTAGAAGAATAACCAATACAGGGATTTTCAATTGTCTGAGGTACGGGGTAGGGCGTTAGGCTTGGGTGCCCCTAAAATCGGTGTAGTCCAATGGCAGACAAATCGCAATAAGCTAATGTGCATACATGGCATATTTTAGTGAAGACCGTTGAGAGTTAACTGTAGAGAAAAAACCAACTTACACTCAAAACTTAAAACTCAACAGTTAACAGTTATGCATGAACTAGGAATTACTCAAAATATTGTAGCGATCGCTGCTGAACACGCCAACGGCGCAAAGGTAAAGCGAGTCTCCCTAGAAATCGGCAAGCTGTCAGCCATCATGCCTGAAGCTGTTCATTTTTGCTTCGATATTTGCTGCCAAGGCACGGTTTTAGAAGGCGCTAAGTTAGAAATTATTGAAATTCCAGGATTGGCACAATGTCGCCACTGCGGCGCAGAAGTTCCCCTAGAAAAACCTTTTGGTATTTGTAGATGCGGCAGTGTTGAACTGCATTTAATAAATGGTGAAGAACTGAAAATAAAAGAAATGGAGATAGACGTATGTGCGTAACTTGCGGTTGCTCTGATGATGCCGAAACTACCATTACCAATCTTGAAACAGGTGAGGTAGTTGAAGTTAAAGCAGAGGGTCAGGAACATCATCATACTCATACCTTACCAGATGGCACCATCATCACTCATGCTCACACTCATGAATCGACACCTTCTCATACCCATACGCTGCCAAATGGTAGTGCCGTTACCCATTCTCACAGTCACGACTCGAACCCTACAGTAAGCCGTGAAGAATCTCACATCCATGCCAAGATTCATGGCACCACTATATCTTTGGAACAGGATATTTTGGCGAAGAATAATTTGATAGCCGCACAGAATCGAGGTTGGTTTAAAGGACGCAATATCCTAGCGCTAAATCTAGTGAGTTCTCCTGGTGCGGGAAAAACTACTCTCTTAACCCGTACAATTCATGATTTAAAACATCAGCTGCCTATCTCGGTGATTGAGGGCGATCAAGAAACAGCTAATGATGCGAATAAAATTCGCGAAACTGGCTGCAAGGTTGTCCAAATCAACACAGGAACTGGCTGTCATCTAGAATCAGCAATGGTGGAACGGGGTTTGCAAGAACTTAATCCACCACTCAATTCAGTGGTGATGATTGAAAATGTAGGAAATCTTGTCTGTCCAGCATTATTTGACTTGGGAGAAGAGGCGAAAGTTGTGATTCTCTCAGTTACTGAGGGAGAAGATAAGCCAATAAAATACCCTCATATGTTCCGGGCTAGTGATGTCATGATTCTAACCAAGATTGATTTGCTGCCCTACGTGCAATTTGATGTTGAACGTTGCCTAGATTACGCAAGAACAGTTAATCCTAAGATTCGCATATTTCAGGTTTCTGCGAAAACAGGAGCAGGATTAGGGAATTGGTATGGCTGGCTGCATTCTCAGTTCCAAAAGTGTAAACCAATGGAAGCAAAATGTTAACTGTTAGGCTTGGTTAGAAGGTTGTTTGTTGTTGGTTGTTTGTTGTTTGTTGTTTGGCTTGCCCTGAGCTTGCCGAAGGGTTGTTTGTATTCTTGATAAACAGCCAATAACCAACACCATCGGCTTTTTGTGAAAAAATTGGAAAGTTTGAACCTTCTAACAAACCTGATATCTAAGTATTAAACCTACGGTACGAGAAATGTTGGGTTACCCTTCGGGAAGCAAGCTACGTTCCAAAGGCCTATCCTACACTTTAAATTGCGATCGCACTACCAAAAGTCTCTAAAGCGATAAGTAGTAGGGTGGGCAGTGCCCACCCTACATGTAGAGGTTCTGCGTAAGTCCTGTCTCTAAAGCGATAAGAGGCTGCAATCTACCTGAAGAAAGATTGACATCAATATCATAAAAGCGTTAAATCTGTCTAGGGGGTAATTGAAACTTTACCAACATTGATGTGGTTCTAAAGCAGTTATCTGGCTAGGCTACATTTCACGAGCAGTTCCAGAGAAATTGCGATCGCAAACAACTAACCTCAAAAAACGAAATGCTGACGGTAACATACTCTAGGATACAGCGGTATGGCGTTGCTGTATTAGTCGTTGTATTGGCAATGCTGCTGATGCTGCTATTAAACCCTTGGGTTGCCATGTCACAGTCTCCTTTTTTGATGTTTTTTGGCGCAGTAATGGTCAGCGCTTGGTATGGTGGCATAGGAGCGGGACTGGTAGCCACCTTTTTGTCGGCTGTGCTAAGCGCTTACTTGTTCGTTCATCCAATCTATTCGCTGGCTGTTGATCTAACCGACATCGTGCGCCTTTGTCTATTCGTGCTGGAGGGAATACTCATTAGTGCGCTATGTGAGGCATTACACACAACCAATCGAGGGCTTAAGGTGAGTGTAAACAAGCTGCAAACTAGTGAGCAGGGTTATCGTCGTCTTGAAGAACAATTTAGACAGGCGATCAATAATTTCCCCGATACCTTCGCTATCTATGATGCTAATCGGCGCATCCAATTTGTAAATGCTCAAGGCCTTAAACTCACGGGGAAATCTTTAGAGGAATTTCTTGGACGTACTGACGAAGAAGTCTGGCCGAGTGAAATGACTAATAGTTATCTACCACTGCTGAAACTGGCTGTAGAAACCCGAACTTTACAAACCAAAGAATGCGATATAACTGTGCCTAACATTGGCAAGTTTACGATGATTGTTAAGTATGTGCCAGTACTCGATGAAAAAGGAGAAATTTTTTCGATTCTCGGCATCACTCACGACATTACTGTTGGCAAGCAAGCCGAGGGCGTTCTCAAAGAGAGTGAAGCGCGGTTTCGTAGCGTAGTGGAATCTAACATGATTGGTATTGGATTCTGGGAAAGCGATGGCTACATCAGTGATGTCAACGATGCTTTGCTAAAGATGTTGGGTTACACCAGAGAGGAATTTCTATCAAGAAATCTTCGCTGGAAAGACCTGACTCCACCTGAATATTACCCGCTTGATGAAAAAGCATTCCTTCAAACAATGGCTACGGGGTCGTGTACGCCCTATGAAAAAGAATACATCCGCAAAGATGGGACGCGGTTCCCGATTTTATTAGGTGGTGGTCATTTTCAGGGGTGTAAAGACAAAGGTTCATTCTTTGTCTTAGATATTACTGAGCGTAAACGGCTGGAAGATAAACTGCGGCAGAGTGAAGCACGGTTTAGACGCTTGATGGAGTCAAATATCATTGCAATCTTTTTCCCTAATCTAGAAGGCAAAATTCTGGATGGTAATGAGGCTTTTCTGCAAATGCTCGGCTACATGCGGGAAGACTTGCTGGCAGGAAAATTGAACTGGAAAGACATGTCGCCGCCAGAGTATGGCGCTTTAGATGAACAGAAAGTAGAGGAACTTAAAACATCTAGAATTTGCACTCCTTTTGAAAAAGAGTACATTCGCAAAGATGGCAGCCGTGTTCCTGTTATGATTGGTGCTGCCCTGTTAGAAGAATCTCAGCAGAATACTATAGCCTTTGCCGTAGACTTAAGCTCTCGCCAACAAGCTGAATCAGCACTACAAGAAAGCGAAAAACGTTTTGGCTATATGGCAGATAAGGCTCCCGTATTGATTTGGATGTCAGGCACTGACAAGCTTTGCTATTACTTCAATAAACGTTGGCTAGACTTTACCGGGCGGACATTGGAACAGGAGTATGGCAATGGTTGGGCACAAGGGGTTCATCCTGACGATTTACGGCGTTGTTTAGACACCTATATAAGTGCGTTTGATGCTCGTCAAGAATTTAGAATGGACTATCGCCTCAGACGCTTTGATGGTGAGTATCGTTGGATTTTAGATCATGGGATTCCACGGTTTACACCAGAGGGCAACTTTATTGGTTATATCGGCTCGTGTATCGATATTAGCGATCGCATCTTAGCAGAGAAAGAAATCGTCAAACTCAACCAGTCTCTTGCTCGCCGCCTCAAAGAATTAGAAGCGTTGCTTGAGGTTATCCCTATTGGGATCGGAATAGCTGAAGATGCTCAATGTCAGCGGATTAGGGTTAACCCCTCTCTAGCCAGACAGCTGAAGATTCCCATAGAAGCCAACGCCTCCCTGAGTGCTCCAGAACCCGAAAAACCTTCTCATTTTAAAATTTACCGAAATGGTCGAGAACTGGAAGTTAATGAGCTACCTATGCAGTATGCTGCCGCTCATGGCGTCGAGGTTTTGGATGTGGAAATTGATATTGTTTATGACACTGGAAAAGTTATCCAACTTTTAGTATCTGCTGCACCACTTTTTGATGAACAAGGTCATTCTAGAGGATGTGTCGCGTCATTTTTAGACATCACAGAGCGTAATCTCGCAGCCGCAGAAGTTCGGCAACTTAACGAGAGTTTAGAACAACGAGTTAAAGAGCGCACTGCTCAACTAGAAGCTGCGAATAAAGAGCTTGAATCCTTCTCCTACTCTGTTTCCCATGATTTGCGTGCGCCACTTCGTCATATCAGTGGTTTTGTAGAATTGCTCCAGAAACGAGCCGCCGCAACTCTAGATGAAACCAGTCTGCGTTATCTAAATACCATCACCCAGACCACAAAACAAGCAGGAACACTAATTGATAACTTATTATCATTTTCCCGGATGGGGCGCACCCAAATGCGCTACACGACTATTAACCTGAATCAATTGGTTCGAGAGGTGCAACGCGATATTGAGTTGGAAACAAATGGACGTACTATTTGTTGGCAGGTTGATGAATTACCTTCGGTGCAAGGTGACTATTCCTTATTGCGATTGGTGTTGAGCAATCTAATAGAAAATGCTGTTAAGTATACGCAAAAACGCGCCCAAGCTGAGATTAAAATCGGTTGTACTGAAAATGACAGTGAAATCGTGTTTTTTGTTCGTGATAATGGCGTAGGATTTGATATGCGATATGTCCACAAACTTTTCGGTGTGTTTCAACGCCTACACAGTGCCGATGAGTTTGAGGGAACTGGTATTGGGCTTGCTAATGTCCAGCGGATTATTCACCGTCATGGCGGTCAAACTTGGGCAGAGGGTATAGTAGACGGCGGTGCTACTTTCTACTTTTCATTGCCCAAAAAGATTGAAATTTGAAGTGGGAAGATTAGATAATTAGACTTATTTGTAGGGAGTAGGGAGTAGGGAGTAGGGAGTAGGCATTGGTGTTAGGAATCAGAAGTTACAGCGGTTCTCAGTTGCATAGACCACAAGATAAGGGCACGATACCAAAGCCCCTACAAAAACTGTGTTCAACTCAATTGAAAACCGCTATAGACACCATGAGCGAAGAGTTCACAATGCAGGAATGAAAATTCCTCTTCCCCTACTCTCCACTCCCTACTCCCTACTCCCTATTTTCAGAGTAATCAATGGAGGAAGACCATGAAAATAAAAGGCGTCAAACGAGGTACAACGATTGAATTATTCCAAGAAATAGACATTCCTGATGGGTCAGAAGTAACTATTGATGTAGATGCCATACAATTCATTAGCGAACCGGAACGATTAAGAAAGCTCAATGAACTTTTTGGTCTCTGGAGAAATCAACCCGAACTTGATAATACTTTTGCCGAAATTGATAGAGAACGTCACGCCTATCAAGGAAGAAAAATAGATTCCCTAGATGACTAGGGATAAAGTAATATATTTGTTAGATACTAATATTTGTATTGCCCTGCTCAAACAAAATCATCAAGCCGTTGCTGAATTTAATAGTAAGTCTAATCAATGCTATCTTTTAACAATAGTCATTGCCGAACTTTACAAAGGAGTGTACTGTTCTAGTCGGGTTGAACAAAATTTGATGACTCTGAATCAGTTTATCGATTTAATGCCTATTGTGAACTTTAACCTGAGTGCAGCCATAGAATTTGGCAAGATTCAAGCTGAGTTAAGACGAATCGGTAGACCAACAGGCGAACTTGATGCCATGATTGCAGCTGTGGCTCGTTCTAGAGGAGATAGTTTAGTAACTGATAATATTCGACATTTTGAAAATATCACAAAACTGCAACTTGAAAATTGGTTAACCCCTTGAAGTAGTCATTGTTGGGTAGTAGAGTTTTCCTCAAGTTAAGTCAGTACAAGCAATAAGTTAAATGCTTTGGTGAGATGGTGATGAAGGATGAGGGATGAATGCATGAGTTAAAGCGAATTCTATTAGTTGAAGACAGCGCCAACGACATAGAGTTAATTCTGGCAGCGCTAGAGGAAAACCATCTAGGTAATGAAGTAGTAGTAGTACGAGATGGAGAGGAAGCACTGGATTATCTCTATCGTAGGGGGGTTTACAGATTACGCAGAGAAGGTAATCCTGTTGTAGTGTTACTGGATTTGAAGTTGCCTAAAGTTGATGGGTTGGAAGTACTGGCGCAAATCAAGTCCGACGCAGAATTGAAAGTAATTCCAGTGGCGGTGCTGACCTCTTCCAGGGAAGAGCAAGATCTGATCAAGAGCTACAACTTAGGGACAAATGCTTATGTCGTAAAGCCAGTAGATTTTCACGAATTTGTTGACGCTATCAAGGAATTGGGGCTTTTCTGGGCTGTAGTCAATCAACCTCCTCCTGGCTCCATGCCCTCTGTACGCAATAATTAGAAAATCAAGAGGTTAAAGCCCGTGGAAAAACTGCGTATCCTTCTGCTCGAAGACAGTCTGCTAGATGCAGAACTTATCCAGATGCATTTGACCGATGGCGGGCTAGACTGCGAACTGGTGCGAGTGGAGACACGCCCTGATTTCCTGATGGCACTAGAAAAAGACTCTTTTGATCTGATTCTTGCAGATTATTCACTGCCTGCCTTTGATGGAATCTCAGCTCTAGCACTAGCACAAGCCACTTGCCCTCAAGTGCCGTTTATTTTAGTTTCGGCTACTCTCGGTGAGGAACTGGCAATTGATACTCTGAAAAGCGGGGCTACAGACTACGTGCTCAAGCAACGTTTAGAACGGCTGGTTCCATCAATAAATCGGGCGTTGCGGGAAGCGAAGGAACGTATTAAGCGCCAGCAAGCCGAGTCCGAACTCCGAAAGTTAGCATCGGAGTTAGAAAGACGAGTGCAGGAACGAACGGCACAGTTAGCAACAGCCAATGAGTTTTTGAGAGAGGAAATTGCTGAACGTCAACGGGTGGAGGAATCACTGAGAAAGAGTGAGTCTACTCTCCGCAGCTATTTTGAACTTCCTCTAATCGGTATTGCCATCACTTCACCCGATAAAGGCTGGCTCGAAGTCAATGATAAGCTGTCCGATATCCTTGGGTACGATCGCCATGAGTTGCAGCAAATGACCTGGGTTGAGCTAACTCACCCGGAGGATAGGGAGGCTGACTTAGAGCAATTCAACCAGATTTTAGCAGGAGAGTCTGAAGGCTATTTGATGGACAAGCGGTTTATCCGCAAAAATGGTCAAGTGATTGACGCCAGCATCTCAGTTCGTTGCGTGCGTGAAGTTGATGGGTCAATTGATTACTTTGTGGCTCTGGTTCAGGATATTACTGAGCGCAAGCAGGCTCAAAAAGAACGCGAACAGCTGATTTGCGAACAGACGGCTCGCCGTGAAGCCGAGGTGCAGCAGCGAAGAGCGGAGTTTCTAGCTCAAGCGAGTAGGGAGTTGGCGTCTTCCCTCGACTATGAAACTACGCTCTCAAGAGTGGCGAATCTGGCTGTGCCGTTTATCGGCGACTGGTGTGCTGTTGATCTTCTAGGTGAAAACCAAGTGATTCGTCGTGTAGCGATCGCTCATTTAGATCCCTCGAAAGTAGAGCTAGCCTGGGAGCTAAATCGGTGTTATCCCGATCATCTTAGTCACTCTACAGGACTACCGAAGGTATTGCGTACTGGACAATTGGCGATCGCAACCGAGATTCCTGACACCGAGTTGCTAGCTGTTGCTCAAGACGACAAACATCTCCAAATGCTCCGGGAACTAGGCTTGAAGTCCTACATGATTATGCCTCTGATTGCCCGTAGACGGACACTAGGAGCCATTACGTTTGTGACATCTGAGTCAGATCGTCGCTTCACTCAAGTCGATCTACCTCTAGTTGAAGATCTCGCTCGTCGCGCTGCCATAGCTGTAGATAACGCCAGCCTTTACCAGGAAACCCAACAAGCACGACAGATTGCCGAAAAGACAGCAGAGCGAAACGCCAGTTTGCAAGCCGTCACTGCCGCCCTGAGTGAAGCTCTGACGCCAGCGCAAGTGGGTGAAGTCGTTGTCAATCAAGGGTTAGCAGCTTTGGGGGCTTGTGCTGGCTTTATTGCACTGATGAGTGACAATGGCAAGAGCTTAGAGGTAGTGCGGGCTCTTGGTTATCCCCAGGGGATGCTAGAAACAGAGAGTCTTTACCCGCTGGCTGCACCTGTACCACTGACTGACGCCGTGCGAACCGGGAAACTCTTGCTGATCGAATCGCGTCAAATCTGGGCACAGCTATATCCAAACCTCCCCACTAAGTACGACCATCAGGCTTGGGCAGATATGCCACTAATTGTCGATGGGCAGACAGTAGGAGGGATGGGGTTTAGCTTTCCTAACGCACGAAAGTTTAGCGAGGAAGACAGCGCTTTTATGCTAGCTCTGGCGCAGCAGTGTGCTCAGGCGATCGAACGCGCACGGGCTTACACTGCCGAACGACAGGCACGGGCTGACGCAGAAGCGGCTAACCGCATGAAGGATGAATTTCTGGCAACTCTATCTCATGAGTTACGCACACCCCTCAATGCCATGCTGGGATGGACTCAATTGCTGCGAACTCGGAAGTTTGATCAGGACAGAATGGCTCGTGCTTTAGAGACAATTGATCGCAATACAAAAGCCCTGACGGTTCTCATCGACGATATTCTCGATGTCTCGCGCATTATCAGGGGAAAGCTTCACCTCTCGCCCCGCGCCTGCCAATTGCCTTCAGTAATTGAAGCCGCGCTTGAGGCGATACGCCCAGCAGCTGAGGCGAAGGCTATTCAAGTTGAATACTATTTTGATACCTCAGTAGGAGCAGTCTGGGGCGACGCCAACCGCTTGCAACAGGTGGTGTGGAATTTGCTATCGAATGCGATCAAGTTCACACCGAAGGGTGGGCGAGTTAAAGTCAGGTTGGAGAGCAGTCTGGATGACTCAACGGAGTACTCTTATGTTCAGATTCAAGTAAGCGATACAGGCAAAGGAATTTCTCCGGAGTTTTTGCCCTATGTGTTTGAGCGCTTTCGTCAAGAAAACAGTACTATTACGCGATCGCATGGCGGATTAGGACTAGGACTGGCAATTGTCCGCTATTTGGTGGAACTGCACGGTGGTACAGTCCAAGCATCTAGCCAGGGGGAGGGACAGGGGGCAACTTTTACAGTACAACTACCAGCTTTTGAAGGGAGTCGGGCGTCGGGAGTCGGGAGTCGGGAGTCGGGCGTTGGGCGTCGGGCGGCGGGCCGCGACGCTGCGCTGCGGTGGGGCTACGCCAGCCAACGCAGGAGCAGCGGCGCCAGCCAGGGGGCGAGCAGTGCGGTGGCCAGCGCGGTGAGTCCCATCGCCAGGCCGGCGAATGCCCCGGCCTCCTGGTTGACGATGAAGGCGCGTGCCACGCCCTGGCCGTCCGCTGCCAGCCCGATGGCGAAGCCGCGCGCGACGTAGCTCCTCACCCGCAGCGCGTTGAACACGAAGCTGCCCAGCGCCGCCCCCACCATGCCCGGCAAGCCCAAGTGCGTCTTGGAAACCAGGTAGATGAGCAAGAGTGAAAGCAGACCGCTGCCAGCCTGCACCAC
>DALYIW010000228.1:0-13822 GCA_031970155.1 Coleofasciculaceae cyanobacterium CTOTU46601
AAATAGATGTCAGATCTCTGGCAGGACTAAAAAATGTGGGTTCTCTTAACCTCAACAAAAACCAGATCGCAGATATCAGTCCTCTCGCAGGACTGACAAACTTGACTGGGCTTAACCTTGAAGGCAACCAAATTACAGATCTCACTCCTCTAGGGGGACTGATAAACCTGACTAACCTTTATCTTGAAGGTAACCCAATTAAAGATGTTAGCCCTCTGGCAAGACTGACAAATCTGAAGTCTCTTGACCTTAAAGGCAAGCAAATCGCAGATGTTAGTCCTCTAGCGGGACTAACAAACCTGACTTGGCTTAACCTTGAAGGCAACCAAATCAAAGATGTTCGTCCTCTGGCAAAACTGACAAACTTGGATGCGCTTAACCTCCGCTTCAACCCAGTCGCAGATTTGAGTTCTCTAGGAGCGCTGACAAAGCTGAGTTCGCTTTATCTTGGAGATAATGATGCGATTCCTTCCCTACGGGACGCTGCGCGAACGGATAGCTCCGCTAACGCACGGCAAACCTGCCCAGTCAGTGGCAAAGAAGTTTGCAAATTTTGAGAACTTTTTGAAAGAGAAGCTAGCAATTAGGTGGCGTTAAAGTTAGAGCGATCGCCCGACGCATGTGCTTCTAACCAAGTTTCCAAGTCAGCCAGACTCGTAAAATCCAGTAACGCCTCACTTAAACCTTCGAGGACAGGCACGGGCTGGCTGGAAATGCGGACTGTGAGATCCTCAGACAACTCTCCACACCGACGAAGCAAAAGACGGAGAACTAGGTTAACAGCTTCCTCTTGCCGTCCTTCAAGTCGTCCTTCTTGCCGTCCTTCTTGCCGTCCTTCTTGCCGTCCTTCAAGTCGTCCTTCTTCTTTGGCTTCGCGATAGACTCTGGTATCCTCCAATCCCAGTCCCAGCATTGCTTCAACCTCCCGCCGACTTAAATGTGTAAACTTGTAGACCATAATCGTCGCGATCATCTCTATTATGGCGCGACTGGCTTGGGGTTCTGGTGCTTGCTGTTGTGCCCGTGCCAGTAAATTCCTTGCCTCCTCTGGTGCTTGTTCTTCTTCCACAGTTGTCAGCACCATCAATGCCACCCCTAACGGTAACTGTCGAATCTCTCCCAATTCATTCAGGTACACCCGATGCACCTGAGAGCTACCTAAAAGCGCCCGATAAGGATGAGAATTACTTTGTTCGATACGGCGTTCCGGATAAATTACTACGGCTTGCCAGTCACCATAACGCTCTCGATTGCGGTAGAAATACAAAAACGCTTCACCGAACAACCGTTCATATAACCGTTCATCCTTCTGAAATTGCACCTCACAGAAGTAAATGATGCCTGCACTCTCAGTATCTGGCGGCAGAAACACGCCATCAATCTCAAATTTCGGTTCTTTGACTGCCACTGAGTCAAAGCGATATCTTTGTGCATTTTCAGGTGGAGTTTCGAGTAGATCGAATAGCAGGGTGGGCGATTGTTGGAAAAGTTTGTAAAAAATTGAGTCTCGCTTCATCGAGAGGTTGTAGCACAGTGGAACTAGCTCGATTTTCCCATACCCTATCAAGAACACATAAAAGCTGAGAACCCCTGTGCTTCAGCCAGGGGATGAAAGCGACTCAGGGCTTTAGCCCGACGTTTCCGTTATTTCGTTTATATTGAGACCCCGCCCTTAAGGGCGGGGTTTAATACCGTCTGTTAGCTTCTCAGCATACTCAAGGATGTTGGCGCGGAAAATCCCTCATCCTCTTGCCACCGAAAGCTGTTGAGTCAGTGCTTCTTGCAGGAGGGCTGCTTTGTCAGTTTGTTCCCAAGGCAGCTCTAAATCTGTCCGACCAAAATGACCATAAGCTGCTACATCCTGGTAAAAGCGACCTTCTCGCTCAGATGGCAAACGACGCAAGTTAAACGCCTGGATAATCCCAGCAGGACGCAGTTCAAAATGCTGTTTCACCAACTCTAGTAAGCGATCTTCTTCTACCTTGCCAGTACCGAAGGTTTCAATCATCATACTGACGGGTCGTGCTACCCCGATCGCATAACTCAACTGTACCTCACACTTTTGGGCCAGACCTGCTGCCACAATATTTTTGGCAACGTAACGGCAGGCATAAGCCGCAGAACGGTCTACCTTTGTGGGGTCTTTGCCAGAAAAGGCTCCACCACCGTGACGCGAGTAGCCACCGTAGGTATCCACAATGATTTTGCGACCTGTAAGACCAGCGTCTCCTTGAGGGCCACCAATGACAAATTTACCAGTAGGGTTGACCAGAAAACGTGTTTCCTGGGTGGGCTTGATTTCAAGGTCAGTAAACACCGGTTGAACCACAGCTTCCCAGAGATCCTCTCTGATTTTTTCCCGTACTGCTGCCTCGTCGCGAATGTCTCCGATGGTAGCGGTGTGCTGCGTAGAAACCAGGATTGTATCAATCCCTACAGGTTGCCCATCTTCGTAAGCGACACTGACTTGAGTTTTGCCATCTGGACGTAAATAAGGCAATTGTCCGGTTTTTCGCACTGTCGCTAGACGCCGAGAAATGCGATGCGCCAGACTGATTGGTAAAGGCATCAGTTCCGGCGTTTCGTTACAGGCGAATCCAAACATAATGCCTTGGTCACCAGCTCCAATGGCATCTAATTCATCTTCGCTCATCTCCTCTCGGCTTTCCTGAGCGGTGGTAACCCCTTGAGCAATATCAGGCGATTGCTCATCTAGAGCAACTAAAACGGAGCAGCTGCTGGCAGAGAAGCCATTGTCGGCGTCAGTGTAGCCAATTTCGGCAATTTTTTTGCGTACCAGATCGACGTAATGGATCTGGGCTTTGGAGCTGATTTCACCCGTAATCAATACTAAACCGGTGTTGACGACGACTTCAGCAGCTACACGGCTATGGTCGTCTTGCGCGAGAAGAGCATCTAAGATGGTGTCAGAAATCTGATCGCAGATTTTGTCAGGATGCCCTTCGGTGACTGATTCAGAGGTAAATAGGTAGCGACGAGTCAATGATCGATTCTCCTTAAGTAGTGGCGGGAGCGATTAAGGGTCTAGGCTAATTTCTGCCACTATAACCTTCAATCCTATCAACATTAGCCTGACTAGGAAAAAACGCTGTCACTTTTTTGTAGATTTGTACTTTTCTATACGGAAGCGCAGGACGAAAATAATGTTAGTGTCGAAAGACTTATCGGATGTTACACTCTGCAAGTCTGGCCGCCAGAGCTAAACCGACCAAATCCCATTTACCCACTACACTGTGTTCTAATCCTCCCGCTGGTAGATGACCGAGAGGGGCAGTTTCTTTATTAAAAGTGAGATCGCAGTAGTTTAGCCAGTTGCCTTGAACGCGCCAACCAACCTTGTCGCCAAAATGACACCAGGTTGTATAGTTGTTGTCCAGTTTACCCTCAATACTTTCCCAGACACGCTTTTGCACACTAAAACCAAAGCGACCTTTGCTGTACTTTACCCAGAGTTGATCGATGGTACAAAGATCTTCACAGGGGAAATTTTTGAAGTCTTCAGCTCTTAACCAGCCTTCTTGTTCTCGATTGGATACCTGAAGCAAAATTGCTCGACTTTCTACATCAGCCTCTTGCCATTGTTCGGCGGCTAGTAGCTGTTGCAGTTTACTATAATCTACCCCCACTGCTGAAATTAGATGATCGGGCAGAGGGAGTGATGGGGTTGTTGGTTGTTGGTTGTTGGTTGTTGGTTGTTTGGGTGCATTTAAAGGTTGAGGGAGAGGAAGTGATGGGGAAACAGTGATAGTGGGGGGAGCGGAGATTTCAGCTGAATTTTTTGGTTTGTCGCGTATCGGTTTCGATTTGTCGCTTCTATTGCTTAGGGGTTGAATGCACTTCGAGGGAGAAGGAATAACGGATACAGATGTTGTAGTAGTTGAATTAGATGTTTCATAATTGAGGGCTTGTAGCACCTCATCGGCGGATTGATAACGTTTTTTTGGTAAATCCTGGAGCAGTTTGTCTAAGACTTTTCCCAGCTGAGGGCTAATGGTTGTGCCCTGTGGCAAATACTCTCGCCACAGCCAGCGACCTTCCATGGCATTATAAACTTCATCAGAGCCATCCACTTTGGGAAGAAATTGGGTGAGTAGACAAACGCAGGTAACGCCCAAGCTGTAAAGATCGCTAGCTGGGTAAGCTTGACCACGCATTTGTTCAAGTGGTGTATATCCTGCGGTGCCTACTGTTGTCCCTATTTTCCCTAGAAGTGAACCTGTTGCCTGTTTGGAGACGCCAAAATCAATCAAGATTAATTTGCCATCTTGGCGACGGCGCATAATATTCCCTGGCTTAATGTCTCGGTGGATGACGCCGTGTTCGTGGATAAACTTGAGGACTGGCAGCAAATCAGCCAATAGCTGCCGAATCTTTTGTTCACTAAATGCTCCCTCCGTTGCCAATTCTTGCTTTAAATCTTGCCCCTCGATCAGCTGTTGTACTAGATACAAATGTTCTTCTTGTTCAAAGTAGGCTAGCAGTCTGGGAATCTGAGGATGTTCTCCTAGTTGCAACAGGCGCACTGCTTCTTGGTTAAACATTTCAGTTGCTTTTCGCAGTGCTACCGGATCGGCTTGAATGTCTAGGGACGGCGAGAATTGCTTTACCACACAGGGGGCGTTCATACAGTCCAGATCGATCGCCTGATAGGTTCTGCCAAATCCGCCGCCACCAAGGAACTTGATCGCACGGTAGCGGTTCCTGAGGAGTAGTTGCGAACCGCAACTGTGGCAAAATTTATAGCCCTCAGGATTGAAGCGATCGCGGCAGATGGGATTGAGGCAGTAGATCATACCTAGGGAGGATTTACCTAACTGAGACTATCTTAGGTCTTCCCAAAATCTTATTTAAAAAGAATTTGCCGCCGTAGGAGAATTGAGCAACGTCTGAGATAGCTTGAGCGGGCTGTTGTATTAACGTAGACCTCAAGCTAGCGATTGCCAGTCTATAATCATACGGTACAACGACAGAATTACATGCCATTAAGGTGACCCGATGTTGCCAAGCTCACAAAGCATCTACCAGCCTGTCACAGGTACTCATGTAAAACTAGAGCGGTTTCTAGTCTGTGGACTTGGCAGCTTAGGACAGCATTGTGTGGCAATTCTGAAAGAGTATGGCGCGATTGTCTTTGCTATTGATGAAGTGCAGCCTCGACACTGGGAGATTCCCAACGTACTGAGTTTATTGGAAGCTTTGGTCATTGGTGACTGCTGCATGTCAGAGATTCTAGAGCAAGCTCAGATTCGGCAGTGTCGGAGTGTTCTTTTCGTGACAAGCAGCGAACGGGTAAATACTGAAGCCGCTTTAGCCGCGCGGCTTTTGAATCCCCAAATACGCTTAGTTGTGCGTTCTGACAAAGAAAGACTCAATCACCTCTTAAGTCAAAATTTAGGCAATTTTGCGGCTTTTGAGCCAAATCAACTCTCGGCTTCTGCCTTTGCGCTGGCCGCCCTTGGTGCTGATACCCTGGGATACTTCAACCTGGAAGGGAAGTTTTTTAGAGTAGTCAAACATGAGATTCAACCAGACGATCGCTGGTGCGATCGCCGACAGGTACAGAGTCTCAACAGTAGCCATCGTCGCGTTTTGAGCCACACGAGTGCCTCACTCCACCTGCCCAAAGAGTTTTATCAGTGGAAGCCAGAGGCGGTAGTAGAGGCCGGAGACACCCTGGTTTATGTTGAGATGACAGATACTTTGATCAGCTATCCTCAGCAACCTGTAACGGCTGTCTTACGTGCTCTGAAACCGACAAAGGCTGTTTTACGCGCTCCCCGGTGGTTCTGGTACGGGCTTATCCGAGGGCGGATACGCAGAAAGCTGAAACAGCAATGGCACAAATTCTGGCACTCGATCTACCGAAGCCAGAATCGAATCCAGCAAATCGCCACAATTTATGGCATCACAGTGTTCATCCTGTGGCTTTTGGGAGTAGTTCTGTTTAGCTTGTATTATCCTGAAATCGGCATCCAAGAGGCCTTATATGCTCCTGCTGTTCTGCTCCTGGGAGGATACGGAGATTTGTTTGGCAGTATAAAATTTACCTCGCAGCCAGAACCAGCACTAAACATGCCGTGGTGGTTGCGGCTATTCAGCTTCGGACTGACATTGAGTGGCTCTGCTTTCGTGGGTGTGTTGTATGCACTAATAACTGACACTCTCTTAGGTGCAAGGTTCCAGTTTTTCACAAAACGTCCGCCAATACCCAAACAAGATCATGTCGTGCTCATCGGGCTAAGTGCAGTAGGCCAAAGAGTTGCTACTTTGTTGCAAGAACTCAAACAGCCTCTGGTGGGAATTAACAGAATCGCGATCGAGCCAGGTACCTTACCCCAAGTCCCGCTGATTATCGGCAGGATTGTTAACGCCTTGACTAAAGCCAATCTCGCCCGCGCCAAAACCATCATTGTGACGATGGATGATGATATGGAAAATTTGGAAATTGGTTTGGTGGCTCATGCCGCTAATCCGACTACTAGCCTGGTGATTCAAACCTACGATCGCCATTTTAGTGACAATGTGGCTCGACTCTTTCCCTATGCTCAAGTTCTGTGCGGAGTGGCTTTGTCAGCTGAAGTTTTTGCAGCAGCAGCTTATGGCGAAAATGTTCTTAGCTTATTCCGCTTTCTCAATCAAACGGTTTTGGTAGCGGAATACAAAATTGAGGCTGGTGATACGTTGAATGGATTGATTCTGGCTGAGATTGCTTATGGTTATGGTGTCGTGCCAATTCTCTATCAAAAGAATGCTCGCGAGTCACCCACATTCATGCCCTCGGATAATATTCGTCTGATAGTTGGCGATCGCTTAATTGTTCTGGCAACCAGCCACAGTCATCGGCGTATTGAGTGGGCGGAACTAGCTCCTCGAAATTGGCAGGTGCACATTGAAGCAATCTTAATTCCGGATACAGTTTTTGATGGGGCTAGAGAAATCGCTCAAATTTCGGGAGTTACTATGGAAACCGCAAGAGATTTAATGCATCATCTACCTGCAACACTGCATCAACCCCTTTATAAACACCAAGCTCAATCTCTAGTGCGTAAGCTAAGTAAATTACAAATTAGAGCGCACTTAATACCGATAGCTAACGACATAAGTAGTTAATTTATAAATTTTTGGCGAAGCTCTTTTACAAAGAAGGGAGTCGGGAGTCGGGAGTCGGGAGTCGGGAAAATCTTTCAAAAACTTTAATTTGGGGTTTAAAACTCAAAAATCAATTTTTTGTTGAGAGTTTGGCTATCGTCATAACCCCTCGCTTCCATATTTAAATCCCACGTTTAAAAACATGAGATCCTACTCCCCACTCCCTACTCCCTACTCCCTACTCCCTTTACAGTCCAAACTTAGTTTTTTAGTTTTAAGTGCAAAAAATTGTTAATGTTAGACCAATTTTTAGATCCATCATTGTATTTAGGAATTAAAACGTCTCTAAAGCTGATAATCCTGGTCTTTTTAGAGGCAGTGCTATCAGCCGACAACGCGCTTGCCTTGGCTGCTCTCTCCCAAGGACTGGAAGACCCCAAGCTCCAGCGTCAAGCCCTTAATGTGGGCTTAATTATAGCCTATGGGCTGCGAATCGGCTTGATTTTAACGGCTACCTGGGTGACAAAATTCTGGCAAGTTGAACTGCTGGGGGCAGCTTATTTACTGTTGCTGGCGTATCAGCACTTTACTTTAGGCAAGAGTGATGGAGACGAAAATCAGGGTTCTCGATTTGAAACACTCTTGCAAGTTATTCCTCTGATTGCTCTAACAGATTTGGCGTTTTCTCTCGATAGCGTTACCACAGCGATCGCACTTTCTCGAAGAACTTGGCTGATTCTGACTGGAGCGACAATCGGTATCATTGCGCTCCGATTTATGGCAGGATTGTTCATCCGGTGGCTAGATGAATTTGTCAACTTAGAGGATGCAGGATATCTTACAGTAGCGCTAGTGGGCTGGCGATTGCTGATGCGAGTCATTAATCACGCATGGATACCGCCAGAGTGGTTGATTATTAGTGCGATCGCTCTCATTTTCACCTGGGGATTTTCTGAACGAACTCTTATCAATTCACTAGCAGATACTGAAAATAGTGAAGTTCAAGAGTAGGCAGAAGGACAAGAAAGTAGGGAGTTAGGAGTCAGGAGTAGGAAGTAGGAAGTAGGGAGTAGGGAGTAGGGAGTAGGGAGTAGGGAATAGAAATTTTCATTTTTTGTTTGGGCACTCCTAGTGCATGAAGTTGTTAATATAAATGCGATAAATGGCTTTCTGTTTTGGTTGAGATTTTCTAAATGAGGAGGCAACAGCAACGTAATGAGCAGGCTTGTGGGAGCGATTATTGCAGGGATAGCAGCCTTTGCTGTAACCAACACTGATGATATTTTCTTTTTGACGATATTCTTCTCACAGGTGAATGCAACTTTCCGTCCCTGGCATGTTGTTGTTGGTCAATACTTGGGTTTTACAGTAATCATTGCCGTCAGTCTTTTTGGTGGCTTAACTTTACCGGAAGCCTGGGTGGGGATACTAGGTTTAGTTCCTATCGCCATGGGTGTAAATAGACTGTTGAATTGGAACAAACATGAAGAGGAAATAAATGTAAAGATAGTTCCAGGTGGATCTAACTACTCAAGAGAAAATACATCTTTGGGGTCAACACTAGCTAGTGTTCTGAATCCTCAAACTTATAACGTAGTAGCAGTAGAGCTTGCCAATGGAGGAGATAGTATCGGTACCTATGTGCCGTTGTTTGCCAGTAGAGACTTTGTTAGTTTGGGAGTCATCGTAAGCATCTTTTTTGTACTCATGGGAGTTTGGTGCTACATTGCTTACCGACTAACTAACCTGCCTACTGTTGCTCACGTCATAGCTCGTTTTGATAAAGTTCTCGCCCCTTTTGTATTAATTGCCTTGGGAATTTACCTTTTGATTGAAAATGGTACTTATCGGATACTGCCACTGTTTCAATAAACTACTAAGTGCTTGGTGCTAAAGAAAGCAGTATTGTATTCTTACATGAGGTAAAACCAGTTTTATAAGGACTTATTTTATGGGAAAATTTTGGAATTATTGATAGCCGTGTTTTCCTGATTTCAGAGACTAATTACAAAGCTACAGCATAAAGATAAGCACAGATACAAATGAACGGGTTAGTAACTGCAATTTTCACAGGAATAACAGCTTTCAGTGCAACTAGCATTGATGAACTGGTCATTTTGATACTGTTGTTCTCGAAGTTAAATGCAACGTTTCGTCTTCAGCATATTATTGTTGGTCTGTATCTAGGCTCTATCGCACTGATTGTTGTGAGCCTTCCTGGTTTCTTTGGTGGCTTAATCATGCCACAGCCCTGGATTGGAATACTTGGTTTAGTGCCAATCGTAATTGGTCTAGATTGCTTAATCAACGGAGAAGAGGATGAATTGGAAGAAGTTGAAGCCCAAACTGAACAGTTTGATGATTTGAGGAGTACCAGTTTTCTGTCTCCCCAAACTTACAGTGTGGCAGCCATTATGTTTGCCAATGGAGGTGACGATATTGGTGTTTACGTACCGTTGTTTGCCAGCAGTAGTTTGGAGAGTCTTTTGGTAATTCTTGGTGTATTTTTACTGTTAGTGGGAGTTTTGTGTTACTCTGCCTATCAATTAACCCGCCAGTCTGCGATCGCAGATGTTCTGACACGATACGGTGAGCCTATTGTGCCTTTTATTTTAATGGGATTAGGTGTTTTTATTATGATAGAAAATCATACGCTCGAAAGTCCAGGTTTAACGCTAATAACTTTAGTTGCTTGTTATTTTTGTTTAAGGAATATTGAGGTTGATAAAAATTAAATGGTGCTTGATGCAATTAATAAGCCGCTAAATCTATAAGTTATAGTTTGAATAGCAATAATTTATATATTAAAAAAGGATGATTTAAAATTAAAAACAAATTAAATAATTAACAACTATCATGCCTGATGTATTGTGATTAAGTTCAAATAACGTTACTAAGTTAACTATGAAACCAGAAAGTTCTCTTATTATTGCCCGTCAACTCACTATTGTTTTAGTGTTAATAACTATCATATCAACGTCATTTTCTATCGTTAATGCTGGAGAACGTGGTGTGTTAATGACGTTCGGTGAGGTGCAAGAAAAAATACTAGGAGAAGGAATTCATCTAATTATCCCTATAGTTAATACTGTACAAAAGTTGAGTGTCAGAGTGCAAAAACAGGAAATTCTATCCGAGGCAGCTTCAAAAGACCTTCAAAAGGTTTCCACTAACATAGCTCTTAACTGGCATATCATACCTGAGGAAACCAATGCTATTTTCCAACAAATTGGAGATGAAAACCAAGTCATTCAGCGGATTATTAACCCAGCGATTGAAGAAGTATTAAAGTCATTAATGGCAAAGTACACGGCTGAAGAAATTATTACTAAACGTGAAGAAGTGAAAGCTAGGATAGATGATTCATTAACTCAACGATTGGCTGGCTATCACATTGCGGTTGATGATACTTCTCTAGTGCAAGCCGAATTCTCAAAGGTATTTAGCGCAGCAGTGGAAGCGAAACAGGTTTCTCAACAAGAAGCTAAACAGGCTGGGTACTTAGCATTGAAGGCAGCACAAGAGGCAGAGGCTAAGGTAAATTTAGCAAAAGGAGAGGCTGAGGCTCATAGGTTGCTGCGTGAAAATTTGACTCCAGAGATACTGAAAAAACAAGCCATAGAAAAATGGGACGGCAAGCTACCCTTAATTATTGGTAAAGACACTAAAGAATTTTTTGAGTTGGATTTGAAAAAGATTGTAAAAGCTGACAAAAAAGGTATAGAAACCCTGTCTAAAGATGGGGGTTCGTAGGGCTGAGATTGGATCTGAAAATAGGGAGTAGGGAGTAGGGAGTAGGGAGTAGGGGGAGCGAAGATTAATCAACAGTTGTTGATAGTTTCAACAAACAACAAACAACAAACAACCAACAACCAACAACCAACAACAAACAACCAACAACCAATAACTCTTCTACCCATGACGTTTTTGATGCCATTGCCATGCATGAGCCAAAATTTCTGAGAGGTTTGGGTATTGGGGATGCCAACCGAGAATTTTTCTAGCTTTTTCGCCACTGCCAACCAAAATCGGTGGATCACCGGGGCGGCGATCGCATTCTACTACCTTGATTTCCTGTCCCGTCACTGCCCTGGCGGTTTCAATAACCTGTTTAACAGAAAAACCGTTGCCATTACCTAGGTTAAATACATTGGTATTTCCACCTTTTAAGAGATAGTCCAATGCCAAAACATGAGCTTGTGCTAAGTCACAAACATGGATGTAGTCTCGAATACACGTCCCGTCATCGGTAGGGTAATCTGTACCGAAAATGGATATAGATTCTCGTTTGCCCAGGGCTGTTAATAGCACCAACGGGATTAGATGAGCTTCTGGTGTGTGATCTTCCCCCAGTAATCCCAGCGGATGGGCACCTGCCGCATTGAAGTAGCGCAGACAAACTGACTTGAAATTGTAGGCGGTATCAAAATCGAAGAGCATTCGCTCTACCATCAACTTACTCGCTCCATAGGGATTGATGGGTTGCTGGATATGACTTTCAGGAATCGGAAGAGTATGCGGTACACCATAGGTGGCACAAGTAGAAGAAAATACAAACTTCTTAACCGATGCCGCTCTCATCGCTTGTAAAAGCGTCAAGGTTCCTACAACGTTGTTGTAGAAGTATTTTTCGGGATCTATAACTGACTCTCCAGGATAGCCGTAGGCAGCAAAGTGCATGACAGCGGCAATATTCTCACTGCTGAGTAGACGATCCAACAGTTGGCGATCGCTAGTATCACCAATCACTAACTTTGCCTGTAATACTTCCTCGACAAGATCTTGATGCCCATACACGAGGTTATCCAGAATGATTACTTCGTAACCAGCGCTTTGCAAAGCCAGCACGGTATGGGAGCCGATATATCCAGCCCCTCCTGTTACCAAAATTGTTGAGTTGGTTGGTGGCATCTTCTCAGCTCTAATTTGCTAGGGGACTTTTTATAGCGGTTTTTAATTGTCTGAGGTAGAGGGTAGGGGCTAAGGCCTTGCCGTGCCCTGACAATCCCTGTACTCCACAAGGGATGAAAACTGCTATAAAATGCTTGAAGCTTTCCGCTCTATGGAGAGGCGGAGACTTTTAAAAGAGTTTGACAGGGCACATTCCTGAAAGCCCCGTGTTTAGTGACTGGGGATGAAAGGATAAGCAGGTTTTCACTCTTAAAGGATTCTCCAACAACCTTCTAGCCACTCCCGGAAGATTCACTTGTAAAACAAACTAAATATTGGGTAGAAAACGCGTCGCTTTTATTGTGAAAGCATAGAGCGGGGGACGCGGCAATGGCAGGAAGGAGAACATTAATGGCTACCCCTGTAAGCTGTAGGGTTAAGACGTAAAGGAAACGGTTGTGGCTTTTAAAGTTGGTTTACTGGGACTAGGAACAGTTGGCACGGGAACGGCACAGATTTTGCTAAATCCAGAGGGACGTCACCCACTGTTGCAAGAGATAGAGATTCATCGAGTGGGGGTAAGAGCTCTTGATAAACCCCGTGAAGTGTCGCTACCTCCAGAAGTTATCACCACGGATGTCGAAGCTGTGGTGACAGACGAGGCGGTGGACATTGTAGTAGAAGTGATGGGAGGTTTAGAACCAGCGCGATCGCTTATTCTCAAAGCCATTGCCCACGGTAAACATGTTGTCACCGCCAACAAAGCCGTCATCGCTCGGTATGGAGATGAAATTTTCACTGCTGCTAACGAGGCAGGTGTTTACGTCCTCCTAGAAGCCGCAGTCGGGGGCGGAATTCCAGTGATTCAACCCCTCAAGCAGTCCTTGAGCGTGAACCGAATTCACAGCATTACTGGCATTGTCAACGGTACGACTAACTACATCCTGACTCGGATGCAAACCGAGGGAGGTGAATTTTCCGACATCCTTGCCGATGCTCAACAATTAGGTTACGCCGAAGCTGACCCCACCGCTGATGTCGATGGGTTGGATGCTGCCGATAAGATCGCGATTTTAGCTTCCCTAGCCTTTGCTGGACGGATTAAACTCCAAGATGTCCACTGTGAAGGCATTCGCCAGGTCAGTGCAGCAGATATTGCTTATGCCCAGAAACTCGGGTTTGTGATTAAACTGCTAGCTGTAGCCAAGCGAGAAGAAATAGGGACAGCTCTCGCCCCAGATTCAGAAACACTACAGGTAAGAGTTCATCCCACACTGGTTCCCCAAACTCATCCTCTCGCCAGTGTCAGTGGTGTCTACAACGCCATTTTGGTGGAAGGCGAACCTCTAAATCAGGTAATGTTCTTTGGCCCTGGTGCGGGTTCGGGACCCACTGCCAGCGCCGTAGTGTCCGATATTTTGAGCATTGCAGCCGTTCAAAAAACAGGTGGAGACGCTGAACGACTGCATCCCCTGCTCAGCTGTGCTCATCAACACTATTGCCAGATAGAGCCAATTTCAGAACTCGTTACTCGCTTTTATGCACGTTTTCTGACCAATGATCGTCCTGGCGTTATTGGTAAATTGGGTACTTGCTTCGGCAACCACAACGTTAGTCTAGAGTCTGTTGTGCAGACAGGCTTCCGGGGAGAGATGGCTGAAATTGTCGTTGTCACCCACGATGTCCGTGAAGGCAACTTTCGACAGGCTCTAGGTGAAATTCGCACGCTAGAGGCTGTGGATAGTATTCCTAGTATCCTGCGAGTAATTTGAAAGGTTTGAAGGTGGAAGGATGAGGGATGAGGGATGAGGGATGAGGGATG
>DALYIW010000229.1:0-13784 GCA_031970155.1 Coleofasciculaceae cyanobacterium CTOTU46601
GCGGCGTCAGAGTTCCCAGATTCCTTTGCCTTGTCACCTTGGTAGTGATAAATCACAGCAATGTTGTTGAGGGCCTGAGGGAGACGGGGGTTCAGTTCAATGGACTCCTGATAAAGTTCCAGTGCTTGCTGGTGTTCACCATTGCTGGCGTGAATTAGCCCCATATTGTAAAGAATATAGCTGCGATCGTAGGGGTCTTCCTCTAGTGTCAGAGCTTCTTTGTAGTTTTCCATCGCTTCGGCATATTCCCCATCAGCTTGGGCTGACATACCATCACGGTAGTAGGCGAAGGCTTCTTTGGCTTTCTTGTTAGTAGGCAGAACCTTCAGGATTAGATCTGCCATCACCGTGAAGCTTTTATCGATGAAGTTATCGTTCCGTTGAGTTCTTGGCATAAATACCTATATGTTATTGAGTTCAGTTGACTAGAGTAGCTTACCTAGTAAAGCTTTTTGAATACTCACTTGTTAATTTAACGTTGATTGGTCACTTCTGAGATGTCAGCCAGTGTTTAGGTAATGGGTCATGGGTAATGTAGAGCGATCGCCTTTCTAATTAGACGCCCATAAATTGTCATTCACCACTTGCCAAATGACAATCTTTCTTCCCCGACTCCCGACTCCCGACTCCCAACTCCCTATTTTCTAGATAGAAAATTATCAAACAGCAAACTCACCTCAAACAGCCGTTAATATACAAGGGCGACGCCTTAGAATCTTTTGCCTAACAATGGTTCAAGCCAAAGACCTCACTCTATACGATGTAGAAAACCGATTTAACAAAACCAGTTTTGGTTTCTCGTCATCGAGTCGAAGAGGGCTAAATTTGATGCCTTAGAAGCCTTACCGCAAGCTTTGACTTACATGATGGGTAGCCCTCATCCTGAGAAACTAATATTTGGTTTAATTACCAACGGCAGATTTTTGATTTTTATTAAAATGACTCGACAAGATGCACCCAAATATGCATTGTCTAAGGTATTCTCAATCCTCAATCCAGGTAATGATTTATATGAGGTTCTAAAGGTATTAAAGCAACTGGGCGAATTGGTGCTTAATCCTTGACAAGCTGCTGCCAGTCAAGCGAGAACTAGAGAAAAGATGGCGATCGCATCTGCCACTACACGTAAACGCGATCGCACCTTCAGCAGTCACACTTAAGAATGGAAACTTCAAGTCAAGAGTGACGCTAACATGCCGTGAGGCTTATCGTTCGTACCTGTCTAACCATTGCCACCAACAGTCGTTAGATAACTTCATCAAAGCTTTATCCGACTAGGTGCCATCAACCGTAATTCCTTTACAGAACTTTAGATAACTTAAGAACAGAAATGAAGCCGTGGTTTTCATTCCCTTTGCACAAAAGGTTTTTCAAGGTTTTACAGAATGTAAAGCTTGAGGGCTGATTCAGCACGCAGGATTTAGGGGATTGAAGTGATGGAGTAGCTCAAATGGAAACCACCGCCTTCTTCCTTGAGATCAACGACTGAATCTCCATTGGTCACCAACAGACGGAGAGTCTATGAATACGCAGTGGAAAAAGATATGGATTAAAGCCACTTTCTGGCTAGTAATCGAGATTATTTTGAACCTGCTAGGACTCGATAACCTTGCCGACTACAGTGAATTTATCTTCGAGAAAGAAATCGCCTTTGCAACGCGCCCCCCTCAAATGACATTCGTGGTTCCGTCTTGCCTCCCTCAGTTCAGTTATCACCTTCCTTTTCGCTACACAACGTCCCTGGGCGCTTAAACTCAACTATTTAGAAGACTCCAACAGTTCCACCTTCACGCTGCGACCTGCTACTAGACAAATATTAGGCGTAATTACAGCATTGCGACACGATAGTTCTTTTTCTGGAGTGAGAAATCAGTAAAATTGGGCTTGTCCCATTTTTCTAAGGGTTCCATGTCTACCATTTCCTCTGCTCCCTTTTCTCCCGAAGAAATTGCCGCTGAAGGCCTGAAACCTGAAGAATACGAAGATATTGTCCAGCGACTGGGGCGTCATCCAAATAAAGCTGAACTGGGAATGTTTGGCGTCATGTGGTCGGAGCATTGCTGCTATAAGAACTCACGTCCACTTCTTTCGCAGTTTCCCACAGAAGGCGATCGCATCTTAGTTGGCCCCGGAGAAAATGCTGGAGTCGTAGACTTAGGAAACGGCTTAAGACTAGCGTTTAAAATAGAATCCCACAATCACCCTTCAGCCGTCGAACCATTTCAAGGTGCTGCAACAGGAGTAGGTGGCATCTTGCGAGACATCTTTACAATGGGTGCGCGTCCCATTGCTGTTTTAAACTCCTTACGCTTTGGTTCCCTAGACGATGCACGAACACGCAGACTGTTCAGTGGTGTGGTAGAAGGAATCGCCCACTACGGGAATGCGGTTGGGGTTCCCACAGTTGGCGGAGAAGTCTACTTTGACCCTGCTTACAGCGGCAATCCTTTGGTGAATGTCATGGCACTGGGATTGATGGAAACCCCAGAAATCGTAAAATCTGGGGCATCGGGTATCGGCAATCCAGTACTTTATGTCGGTTCCACTACTGGCAGAGATGGCATGGGTGGTGCAAGTTTTGCCAGTGCGGAACTCACTGATAAATCAATGGATGACCGTCCTGCTGTGCAAGTCGGTGACCCTTTCTTAGAAAAATCTTTGATTGAAGCGTGCCTAGAGGCATTTAAAACAGGTGCCGTAGTCGCTGCCCAGGATATGGGGGCAGCAGGCATTACCTGTTCCACTTCAGAAATGGCAGCTAAAGGTGGCGTAGGGATTGAGCTAGATTTAGACCTGATCCCAGTCCGAGAAACTGGCATGGTGCCTTATGAATACTTGCTTTCAGAGTCCCAAGAACGGATGCTGTTTGTTGCTCATCAAGGTCGAGAACAGGAGTTAATCGATATTTTTCACCGTTGGGGACTTCAGGCTGTTGTGGCAGGTACAGTAATCGAAGAGCCAATTGTGCGGATTCTGTTCCAAGGTGGAGTAGCAGCAGAAATTCCGGCGACAGCTTTGGCAGATAATACTCCAATTTATCACCGAGAACTCTTGGCAGAACCACCGGAATATGCCCGTAAAGCTTGGGAGTGGACCGTTGAATCTCTACCTCTGTGCACAGCAGCCGGAATTGAAATTCAAGGCAACAGCACAAGCTGGAATGACATCCTCCTCCAACTGCTTGATACCCCCACTATTGCCTCCAAGCGCTGGGTTTATCGTCAGTACGACCATCAAGTCCAAAACAATACAGTGATGATGCCTGGTGGTGCGGATGCTGCTGTTGTCAGGTTGCGCCCAATTGAAGAAATTCCTGACTTGAAAATAGGGAGTCGGGAGTCGGGAGTCGGGAGTCGGGGAGAAGAGAAATTTTCATCCCTTGTTGGTGAGCTTCCCATGGTGTCTAATCCAATATCGGCAGTTGCTGCAACCGTTGATTGCAATTCTCGTTATGTCTATCTCGACCCCTATGAAGGAGCTAAGGCAGTAGTCGCAGAAGCGGCACGTAACCTCAGTTGTGTGGGTGCAGAACCCTTGGCGGTTACCGATAATCTCAATTTTGGCAGTCCAGAAAAGCCAATCGGATACTGGCAGCTAGCGTCTGCTTGTCAGGGTATAGCAGAGGCTTGTCGGCAGATGGGAACGCCCGTAACTGGAGGTAATGTCTCTCTCTACAACGAAACACTTGATGCCACTGGCAAACCTGAGCCTATTTACCCAACGCCAGTAATTGGCATGGTGGGGTTGATTCCGGATATTACTCAAGTCTGCGGTCAAGGTTGGCAAGCACCAGGGGATTTAATTTATCTGGTGGGACTACCTCTTGCTAGCTCGACGCCTCACGTATCATTGGGGGGTTCTCAATATTTAGTGACAATTCATGGTTTAGTTGCTGGTAAACCACCAGTAGTAGATTTTGACTTAGAACGGCGCGTCCAAGCCGTGACGCGAGAGGGCATTCGTCAAGGATGGGTGCGTTCTGCTCATGATGCAGCGGAGGGCGGCATTGCAGTTGCTCTTGCTGAATCCTGTATTGCTGGTCAGTTGGGTGCCGAAATTAACTTAGGGCAACAAAATGAATCTGTCGGACGCCGTTGGGATGAGATTCTTTTTGGAGAGGGAGCTAGTCGTATTTTGGTTTCTGTGACGCCAGAACAACAAGTGAGTTGGGAATCTTGTCTAAAGGAGCAACTGCCGGAGCAGGAACAGGGAAACTATTTTTACTGGCAAAAACTTGGTATTGTCAAGAGTAATAATACTGGTTTACGACTTGTGAGCAATGACAACCAACCCATTATCGACGTGACGATCGCACAGATGAGCGATCGCTTTTCAACCGCTATTGAACGGCGTTTGACCCAGAAAGGATGAGGGATGAGGGATGAAGGATGATAGCAAAGCGAGGCGTCAGCCTAGGATAAAAATTTCCCGACTCCCGACTCCCGACTCCCTACTCCCTACTCCCTACTTCCCGGCTAGATCAACGGCAAAAGCAATAGCAGTAACACATTGAGTGAGCTTGCCGAAGTGTGATTAGGCATAATTTAAGACTGGCATTGATGCTATTGTTTAAGGAGTTGTTAAGCTTGGTTAACAATTCACCGCAATCTGCTTTGATCCAATTCTCAGTGACTCACTACAGTTATCAGGAGCAAGCTTTACTATGATTCCTCACCAACCTGTTTCCTCTGATCAAAATCCTCCTCGACCTAGCAATGACTCTGCACAGCGGCCCGACAAACCGGAGGAAGCCTGCGGAGTCTTTGGCGTCTATGCACCAGAGGAAGATGTGGCCAAGCTCACATACTTTGGTCTTTATGCCCTACAGCACCGAGGTCAAGAATCAGCAGGAATTGCCACCTTTGAACAAGACAAGGTGCATTTACATAAGGATATGGGGTTGGTGTCCCAGGTATTCAATGAATCCATCTTGAGTCACCTGCCAGGGACAATGGCAGTAGGCCACACCCGTTACTCGACAACTGGATCTAGTCGTGTCGCTAATGCCCAGCCTGCTGTTGTGGAAACGCGCTTAGGAAAGCTTGCTCTAGCTCATAATGGCAACTTGGTGAATACAAATGAGCTGCGCGAGGATTTGCTCAAGCGTAATTGTAATTTTGTGACTACAACCGATTCAGAGATGATTGCGATCGCGATCGGTGCAGAAGTTGACAGTGGCAAAGACTGGCTAGAAGCTGCGATTAACTCCTTCGAGCGCTGCATGGGAGCCTATAGTTTAGTCATTGGCACACCTGCGGGTTTAATGGGCGTTCGCGATCCCAACGGCATCCGCCCTCTAGTCATCGGTACCTTAGAAGGTAATCCTGTGCGCTATGTCCTGGCATCAGAAACCTGTGGCTTAGACATCATCGGTGCCCAATACCTGCGCGATGTCGAACCCGGAGAATTGATTTGGATTACTGAAGAAGGCCTAGCTTCCATTCACTGGAGCAAAAAGCAAGAGCGCAAGCTATGCATTTTTGAGATGATTTACTTTGCCAGACCCGATAGCATCATGGAAGATGAAACGTTGTATAGCTATCGGTTAAGGCTAGGTCGCCACCTAGCCAAAGAATCACCAGTTGATGCAGATATTGTCATTGGTGTACCTGACTCTGGCATCCCTGCCGCAATTGGTTTTTCCCAGGACTCCGGCATTCCCTACGCTGAAGGGCTGATTAAAAATCGCTATGTAGGTCGTACCTTCATTCAACCTACCCAAACCATGCGTGAATCCGGTATTCGCATGAAGCTCAATCCTCTCAAAGATGTCCTATTTGGAAAACGAGTTGTCATTGTCGATGACTCAATTGTCCGGGGAACGACCAGCCGCAAAATTGTCAAGGCTTTACGTGATGCGGGTGCCACTGAAGTCCATATGCGAATTTCCTCACCTCCAGTGACTCACCCTTGCTTCTATGGCATTGATACCGACAACCAAGAACAGTTGATTGCAGCAACCAAATCAGTAGAAGAAATTGCTATGCAGATTGGTGTAGATACCTTAGCCTACCTCAGCTGGGAGGGAATGCTGATTGCCACGGGTGAAGACCCTAATAGCTTTTGCACAGCCTGTTTCACTGGCGATTATCCAATTCAGATTCCAGAACTAGTCAAGCGTTCTAAGCTAATGTTGGAAAAGGTCGCAACTGCCTGAAGTCGCTAGCAGTTAGCGGAATGTTTTAAACCAACATTCCGCACCCGAAACATTTTCTAGAGACGTTCCGCCAGAACGTCTCCATAACTGAAACTGGATGGAAATAAAGGCTATAGAAATAGATTTGCTATAACCACTGACAAAAAGTGACAATTTTTATACGAAGCAATCAAACAGACTTGATATCAAAGACTGATGCTTCGCTCTGCTGCATAGGTCCCAGATACTTTGTCAAATAGGGAGAAAACACTTCATAAATCAGTGTCAAGGGGCGTCCATGATGCCAAAACAGGTAATGACGTCCCCAAAATGGCCCAGGCTCCTCAAAGGCCAACTCTAGCGCGGCTGAGTGACCGTAATAAATTCCTTGAATATCCCGGTATAACTCAGTCCGTAGGCGAGCCAGACTTGCCCAAATTGGTAAATTCCGATTCTGTAGGTACTCATCTACATGGTTAGCCTCCCACCAAGAGGTAGCATAAGCCAGACGCTGACCCGATGCAGTCCGAAGCCAAACTTGACGCCGCAATCGTGGACCTGGCACGGCTTGAATTAAGTCAGGTGCACCATCGGTATCCAGACCAATCGGCGACATATCAATTACATCCACCTCTGTAGGCTCACTGGTCAACAGCTGGAGGTGACGGGTTGGAGAGCCATCTCCTAAAAGAAGCAACTGCCATGCTGGCGAGAGCTGAGTGTGGGGTAGTCCTTGTTGAAAGCTCTCTTCTCCTCCCTGCCAGATGGGATTGAGAGAGTGCCAGGTTGTTTGAAACGTGACGCTGTCTTGAGTTCTCAAAGTTTTAGTCAACATAGTTTTACAGCAAAGTTACTTGCCGATGCCCTTTGGTCAAGTTGTGCCAACGAATATCGGTAGCAGGAAGCCTTGTTACAGGAGATAAGCAGAACTGGCTCGATGTTTGGACATCTCACAAGAGATGTGTACTCCTTCATTGAGACCGCAGCTCTTTACATAACTTAATCTAAGTATAGAATATCGTGACCGTGGTCTATTCCTGGGATCGCCTGTAGGGACAGTCTTTTAGAGCTTGCTTAAATCGCTTGGCAGTTTCTCTTGATTCTCGTTAAGGTTAACCGGAGGTAAGTGGACTGTTAATTGTTGAGGAGAAACCCGTTTACACTCAACCGTCAATCGTCAACAAAAAACGAGTAACTTGGCGCTCCCGTACTTGTGGTGAACGCATGTATGGGTAATGAGTAATTCCTTACCCAGTAAGTGTTTGACTTAATTAATTAGTTTGTTGTACCACTAGATCTAAGGGAGAGCCGTGCAATATCTTTAAGAGAACTTTATCTTCTAAGCTGTTTTGCTCTGTATAGTTGATGAAAAGAGCATCATCTAGTGTTGTATAACTTCTTTATTAAAAAATATTTGCTCGATTACTTTATTGTAAATTTCAAACAAAAGCATTGAAACTTTAAATGATTTAGATAATAATTTTAGCATTTCAACAGACTAAAATATTAAGGTGTGCACACCTAATAATTGCAAAAATAACATAAAAATATAATTCTTTGTTTTAAAATAAAGTTATAAATTTTAAACCTTTAAGCTTAGCTATTAAAATTTACTATTTTTAAAGATTGTAATTGCTCAGCATAGAAATGAATAGTAATCAAGCATCACTACCTTTAGCCGACATTCTAGTTGTTGATGATACGCCGGATAACCTGCGGCTATTATCGGTGATGCTAACTGAGCATGGCTATAAGGTTCGGAAAGTAATTAACGGACAACTGGCTCTAACAGTAGTACAGATGGCTCCACCTGATTTGATTTTGCTTGACATCAATATGCCGATAATGAACGGTTATGAGGTTTGTCAAAAACTCAAATCAGACCCCAAAACTCAAGAAGTTCCAATAATTTTTCTTAGTGCTCTTGATGAGGCACTCGACAAAGTAAACGCTTTTGCTGTAGGAGGAGTCGATTACATCACTAAACCGTTTCAATTAGAGGAAGTCTTAGCTCGTATAGAGCATCAATTGAAGCTCTATTTCTTGCAAAAGCAGTTAAATAAAAAAAATGTACAACTGCAACAAGAGATTCAAGAACGCCAAAAAACAGAAGCTGAAATTCAGTTATTACTAACGCTCACTCAATCAGTTAGTTTAGCTCCTGATTTTTCTTGTGCTTTGGGGGTAGTGCTAAGCAATTTGTGTGCAGCAATTGGCTTTAGTTATGGCGAAGCTTGGACTATCAGTGCTGATGGACGGGTCTTAGAATGCAGCCCAACTTGGTACTTAGAACGTAAAGGTAAAGATGCAGCACAGATTGTTGCCATTGAGCGATTCCGAAAGTATAGCGAAGAACTGACTTTTCGACTCGATGAAGGACTGCCGGGACGAGTCTGGAATCGAGGTCAGTCAGAGTGGATTTTAGATGTTTCGGTTGAGTTAAACTCCTTTTTTCTGAGAGCTTCTTTAGCTAAAGAGTGTGGGTTAAAAACTGCGTTGGGTGTACCGATTATTACTTCTTCAATTTCTTGTGGAGAGCAAGGCAACCAAGTTCATCAAGTGCTAGCAGTGTTAGTTTTTTTTCTAGAATCTCGCCAAGAAGACGAGCGAGTGCTAAAGCTAGTACAAGCAGTAGCAGCACAGTTGGCAAGAGTAATGCAGCAAAAGCAAGCCGAAGAGGCATTGCGTGTATCTGAAGAAAAGTTCTCGAAAGCGTTTCGTTGCTCTCCTGACTCGATCGCGATCGCCACTTTCAATGATGGACGCTACATAGAAGTAAATGATAGCTTCCTCAGCACATCTGGTTACACTCGAAATCAAGTAATTGGTCACACCGCAAGCGAGTTGAATCTTGTAGTTAATCCCAAAGAATCTACTCAAATTAGAAGGTTGCTACAAAAACAGGGAGTAGTTCGCAACAAAGAATTTAATTATCGCAATAAGTTAGGCATGTTGCGGACAGTGCTGTTATCAGCAGAACTCATTGAACTTGATAGACAAACCTGTATTCTGACTGTCTGTAAAGACATTACTGAGCGCAAACAGATTGAAGAGCAATTAATTAAAAGTGAAGAACGTTGGCAATTAGTAATTCAAGGCAACAATGACGGAATATGGGATTGGAATCTTAAGACCAATGAAATCTTTTTCTCCCCTCGATGGAAAGAAATACTGGGGTATAAAGATTATGAAATGGTGAATTGCTCAGATGAATGGACAACACGCATACATCCAGATGATTTTGCTCGGGTAATGACTACCAACCAAAATTACTTGCAAAAAAAATCTCTGTACTACTCAATGGAGTATCGTCTGCGATGTAAGGACAGCACCTACAAATGGGTTATGTGTAGAGGGCAAGCACTCTGGGATAAAGAAGGTAAACCAGTGCGAATAGTTGGTTCGACTAGGGACATCACGCAATCCAAACAAGCGGCAGAAGCCCTGCAACAATCAGAAGCGCGAGAACGAGAAAAAGCCACTCAGTTAGAACTTACCTTAGCAGAATTAAAACTCACTCAAGCCCAACTAATTCAGTCTGAAAAAATGTCGTGTTTAGGTCAAATGATCGCGGGCGTTGCCCACGAAATCAACAACCCCATGAGCTTTATCTATGGCAATCTTACGCCTGCCAGAGAGTACCTACGAGATCTGATCCGCCTGATTGAAATTTACCAGCAGACTTACCCTAATCCCACACCAGAAATTCAGCAGGTAGCGTCAGAAATCGACTTTGAGTTTGTACTCGACGATTGGCAAAAACTGATAACTTCAATGGAGATAGGGGCTGAGCGTATCCAGGATATTGTTCTATCATTGCGGAACTTCTCCAGGCTAGATGAATCAGAGCTAAAACTGATCAATATCCATGAGGGCATCGATAATACTTTACTGATTGTGAATCACCGCCTTAAGGCCATGAGCGTTAGGACAGCTGGCAACGATAGCGTCCTTCGCTCTGAAATTCAAGTGATTAAAAACTATGGTCAATTGCCACTTATCACCTGTTATGCCAGCCAGTTGAATCAGGTGTTTATGAATCTGCTCAACAATGCCATTGACGCCCTAGAAACTCAAACTTCCCCAAGAACAATTACTATCACCACATCAGTAGCTAGTCATCGCCGCTCAGTTATCAGTAGCAACAACCAACCAACAACCAACAACCAACAACCAATAACCAATTCCGTTATCAGTAGTAACAACCAACCAACAACCAACAACCAACAACCAATAACCAATTATGTTGTGATTCGGATCGCCGACAACGGCCCTGGTATGCCTGATGAAGTTCAACAGCAGATATTTAACCCGTTTTTTACTACAAAGCCTGTGGGAAAGGGAACAGGTTTGGGCTTATCTATTGCCTACCAAATTGTAGTGAAAAAACATGGTGGACAACTCAGTTGTATTTCTGCGCCAGGGCAAGGGACAGAGTTTATTGTGGAGATTCCCTGCGATTGAGGAAGCTGTTTAACTATCTAAGCTATGCGGATGGCGAGACTCGAACTCGCAAGGCAATGCCACACGCCCCTCAAACGTGCGCGTATACCAATTCCGCCACATCCGCATGTTTTCTATCTTACCAAAAATTATGCTAGTTTGCACGATTGTACAGGCGATAACTAGGCTCTTGGTCGTTGCGTCCTGCCTTCAACGAAGCAGACTCGCCAACTTTCACCTTTAAAGTATAAACTCATGTACGACAGTAGCGCGTAGATAAAGACAGCAATGCCCAGCATTTCCAAACCCTCTTCAATAGTCGCTATAACCGCATAAGTCATATTCTCCTGACTATAAAAATTCGCATAGTACCCACCCACTAATTCCATACCAAGGGTACCTCCCACGTATACAATTGCGGCAACGCTAAACAAAAGCCGTGTCTTTGTCGGCAATGCACTGAGAAATCGCCAGAACGATAGTCCAATTAGGCATACAAAGATAACTCCGGGGATGACCCAGGTAAAGTACAAAATTCCACTGGCCTGGAAAGTTGAGCGCAATGGATCGATGAGGCGTTCGTGAAAGCTGAGTAGTTCGTCCCAAAAGAGCAACAGAAAGATAATCGACAAGGCTCCCCAGTGACGGAAATAGCGGTTACCAACTACTTTTTTACCATGGCTGATTATTGCAAGAAGAATTGAACAAAGTAGTAAAGTAGATGCAGAGTATAGTGCAGGAATATTTTCCTCTCCATCGACATAGAATAGCCACGCTATACTATCCCTTAAAGGGAAGTCCGGCAGAAACTGCCGACACGCCTGGGTGAGAAGATTTACCAAGAGAAGACCAAGTACCACGGTTAACAATAACCGAAGAGTCTTCTGGGCAGAGAAATAGACTTCAAAGCCACGAGAAGGTATAGCTAGTAGCGGTAAAAAATCAGAGTTCTTCGGTTGTGACTGATTTGTTTGCTCAGGGACACTCAGGGTTTGATTCCTGGTTTTATGCTGTTCAGATAGTTTTTTCTTAAAGGTTTCTCGCTCTGGCAAAACAACCTTTTCTATCAAGTATTCAATTGTTAGCTGTTCAACCCAACCGTGAGACGCGAGAATTTCTCCCAAACGCTTGCCGCTGTATTTTTGCTCTTGGAGTGCTGTTTCTACTTGAGTTTGGGAAACGAGACCAGCTTCAACTAGATACATTCCTAGTAGCTTTCTCTGAGGCTTAGCTATGTCTGTGTTACGAGTTTCGAGCATCTATTATTTCCTCTCAGTTTGATGGCAGTTGAAAAAATACAATAGGTTCCCTGACTCGTTACAAAAGCTCTATTCTTGCAGCCAACCTGAACCAGGTTAGGAGCAAGTTTAGTTAAGCTTTGGTTAACAGATGTTGAACTAAACATAACACAGCTAGACTCCCAGCACTGTTGAGAACTGTCTGAAGAGAGATGTAAAGCAAGAAACTTAGTGAAAATGTTCGCGTCAGTGCCACCTTTGTTGACATTCTGCGGTCTCTTATACACGCAAATTCTTTCGTCACGAGGAACACCACCGCTTTACCTGTCCCGCCAAAAGCGAACCGACTTCGCTAACACAAAGCATCTTGACGGTGTGTCCAGTGATGAGCGACGGCAACGCCAATTGAGTAGCGAACAGCTAAATCAAGGTAAGCGAGGGTAATAAGACAGCTAGCGATCGCTTCTAGTTTCGGGATACAGTACAACTTCCCAGAAAAAATAAGAATCAGAGGACGCGATCGCCTCTATTCTATCTGATACGGATGTAGCAGCGTTGTTCTATGCAATTTTCTAAAATCTTGATTGCCAATCGCGGGGAAATCGCCTTACGGATTCTTCGAGCTTGTGAAGAAATGGGGATTCCTACCGTTGCCGTTCACTCAACCATTGACCAGCACGCCCTTCATGTCCAACTAGCAGACGAAGCCGTATGCATCGGGGAACCTCCTAGCAGCAAAAGTTACCTCAATATTCCCAATATCATTGCCGCTGCCTTGACTCGCAACGCCACTGCCATTCATCCCGGCTATGGTTTTTTGGCAGAAAATGCCCGTTTTGCCGAAATCTGCGCCGATCATCGCCTTTCGTTTATTGGCCCTTCCCCAGATGCTATCCGGGCGATGGGTGATAAATCCACAGCCAAAGAAACCATGCAGCGTGCTGGTGTTCCCACGATACCGGGGAGTGAGGGGCTGTTAATGAGTGAGCAAGAAGCACATGCGATCGCCCGTAAAAGTGGCTATCCTGTGATGATTAAAGCCACTGCGGGTGGTGGTGGGCGAGGGATGCGCTTAGTCCGAGAGGAAAGTGAACTGACCAAACTTTTTCTAGCCGCCCAAGGAGAAGCAGAGGCCGCCTTTGGTAATCCAGGCGTCTACATGGAAAAATTTATCGAGCGTCCGCGCCACATCGAGTTTCAAATCTTAGCCGACAGCCACGGTAACGTCATCCATCTAGGCGAACGAGATTGCTCAATTCAGCGGCGTCATCAAAAGCTACTCGAAGAAGCCCCCAGCCCAGTTCTCAGCCCACAACTGCGAGCCAAAATGGGGACGGCGGCGGTAATGGCGGCAAAGTCTATCAACTACGTCGGCGCGGGTACAGTCGAGTTTCTCCTGGATCAATCAGGTGATTTCTACTTCATGGAAATGAATACCCGTATTCAAGTTGAGCATCCCGTTACAGAGATGATTTCAGGTCTAGACTTGATTGCAGAACAAATTCGCATCGCTCAGGGCGAGAAATTACAGCTGACTCAAGATCAGGTTGTCCTTGAAGGCCATGCTATTGAATGCCGCATTAATGCCGAAGACCCCACGCACAATTTCCGCCCCCACCCCGGACGAATTAGTGGTTACCTGCCACCAGGAGGGCCAGGTGTCCGCATGGACTCCCACGTCTATACAGATTACGAAATTCCGCCCTACTATGACTCACTGATTGGCAAGTTAATCGTTTGGGCACCTACCCGCGACGCAGCAATTAAGCGCATGAAACGAGCATTGCGAGAGTGTGCCGTTACTGGTATACCAACCACGATTGGCTTCCATCAAAAAATCTTGGAGAATACTGCGTTTATTAAGGGTGAAGTGTATACCAATTTTGTCGAGCAGATGATGCTCTCTGCTGAGAGTTAAATCGGAAGATTGCAAGGTTACATCAACGTATCAGCGATACCCGGAAGGA
>DALYIW010000230.1:0-13670 GCA_031970155.1 Coleofasciculaceae cyanobacterium CTOTU46601
CAAAAACAATTTGAACCTTATTTGCGTCTGCTTCTGATTGCTCACTTGCGTGTTGCTGTATAACTTTTTTAACCAATTCACGATAATTTAGTTTTTCCATAATTACTTTCGTAGGTTGGGTCGAAGTGATGAGACCCAACCTATTTGTGTTTTTTGGGTTACCCTACGGGAAGCAAGCTACGTGCCAAAGTCCCAACCTACGACTTCCCCATCTCCTCAATGCACCCTAGGGCGTTGGCAGATCAAATAGCACCGATGTCATGTAGTGGTCTGCCCATTCAGTGCCGAAGGCTTTTTCTAAAACTCGGCGGGTTTTATCATTCTGCTGCTGCTTGGTGCAGTAGTAGCGTTGACCCTCAACAATTTCTGCTTGCTGTTCAACAGACACAGGTGAGGCATTAGCGGCATTAGTACAGTGAATCTCAAGAAACTTCTCAGTCCTTTCGAGAAACTGGGTTTCTTCCTCTAAGTTACTCGGTCGAATGAACAAGCAAAATTCTGAAAAAATGTTTCCCCATTCTGGAAGCTCGCGCGGTTGGGAAAACTGAGGTGTTGGAAGTGCTTGTAAGGCATGGCGATAAGAGTCAGATAAGATGCGCTGGGAGTTGACTGGAGAAAGATCGGCGATCGCGGCACTAATTTGTCCTCGTCCCCCCACTAAATCACAGCCAAACATGGGTAGAGCGTATTCTGAACGCGGAAACATCACGCAATGCAGAATATCGAGCATACTGCCGACTTTCGCAAGTTCCAGGTGCATTTTCCGAAACTGGGGTGTTTGATAGCAGCGATTTTCAATGATCAGTTTTTCTCCCTCTAGGCGTCCTTCCACATATCCCAGATCAGCAGGTAAATCGTAGGGCGAGAGGTCGAGGTAGCGATGCCAACTGGACTCAATGCAGTCAGCTAGCTGGCGAATCAGGGGGTGTTGTTGTTCTCGTAGGGAAGGTTTGGAGGTTTCTAACATGTATTAAAACTTTAAGATTTCTACAATTAAGCAGTTACTGAATCAAGAATAGAGGATTGTGTTCACACAAAGTCGGTGTTGTTGGTTATTTATTGTTGGTGAAAAAATACAAACAACAAACAACAAATAACTAATAACAAAACTCTATAGTTAGAAAGGAGAGTTGATGGGATATATAGTATGTTTGGTCTAGGATGGCCTGAAGTGGGGATTATTGCGATCGCAGCGCTGGTAATTTTTGGGCCCAAGAAGATTCCGGAAATGGGTAGCGCCTTGGGGAAAACGCTTAGAGGCTTCAAAGACGAGATGAATAAGCCGCCCTCAGAGGAAAACGACAAAGAGCAAGATATCCCTTAAGGGTACTGCTATAGAAAAGCGATCGCACGTTTGTGAAATTGTGCGATCGCTCAAGTCGAGCAAATGGTTAGAACTAGACGTTATGCAGTAAAGCTATCGGCTTCGTAGTAGTCATAGCCGAATAGATCTAGGTCACCGCGAGAGGTGATGATGTAGTCACGCTCAAAGCCTAAACCACTGGTACCACTGGTCTGGCCTAGATTGTAGTAGTAGGGGGTATAGTTCAGGCGACTGGTGTCTCCATCGTAGTAGTTGTAGACAAAGACATAGCCTTGAGTGCTGTTGTAGGTAATGTCTAAGCCGCTACTGACTCCGGTAATCGTGTAGGTGCCGTTGAAGCCATCTTGGTTGTTGGCAGTGTACCTGTCGTAGCTGTTGCCGACTTGGTAAGCGGCATTAGAGGCATAGACAAAGCCATTGTAGAAGTCGCCATTACCATAGTCGTAGGTGAAGCTATAGACGGCGACTGATTGGGCATCAGCTTCGTAGAAGTCTTGACCAAATGGCGAGTAGCCCGATAGGCCACCGTAGATGTAGTCGAGCTCACTGCCTAGACCACCGGTGCCACTGGGGGTATTTTGTTGGCTCCATTTTAAAGGAGTGTAGCTTTGACGACTGGTGTCTGCATCGTAGTAGTTGTAGACAAAGACGTAGCCTAGACCGTAGGCATAGCTGGCATCCAGGCTGCTAGAGCCGGTAATTGTGTAATTGCCGTCGAAGCCCGCTTGGTTGTTGGCGTCAGATATGTCATAGCTGTTGCCGACTTGGTAGGAGATGTTGGAGGCGACGACGTAGCCATTGTAGTAGTCACCGTTGCCATAGTTGTAGGTGAAAGTATACAGCGCTAGTCCGGCGGCATCAGCTTCGTATATGTCTTGACCGAATAGGGAGTAGCCTAGACCAGGACTGTAGATGTAGTCAAGCTCAGTGCCCAAACCACTGGTGCTACAGGCTGTACCCTGGCTCCACTTTAAAGGAGTGTAGTTCTGACGACTGGTGTCTCCGTCGTAGTAGTTGTAGACCAAGACATAGCCTTGAGTGCTGTTGTAAGTAATGTCTAAGCCGCTACTGACTCCGGTAATCGTGTAATTGCCGTCGAAGCCTGCTTGGTTGTTGGTGTCAGATATGTCGTAGCTGTTGCCGACTTGGTAAGCGGCATTGGAGGCATAGACAAAGCCATTGTAGAAGTCGCCATTACCATAGTCGTAGGTGAAGCTATAGACGGCGACTGATTGGGCATCAGCTTCGTAGAAGTCTTGACCAAATGGCGAGTAGCCCGATAGGCCACCGTAGATGTAGTCGAGCTCACTGCCTAGACCACCGGTGCCACTGGGGGTATTTTGTTGGCTCCATTTTAAAGGAGTGTAGCTTTGACGACTGGTGTCTGCATCGTAGTAGTTGTAGACAAAGACGTAGCCTAGACCGTAGGCATAGCTGGCATCCAGGCTGCTAGAGCCGGTAATTGTGTAATTGCCGTCGAAGCCCGCTTGGTTGTTGGCGTCAGATATGTCATAGCTGTTGCCGACTTGGTAGGAGATGTTGGAGGCGACGACGTAGCCATTGTAGTAGTCACCGTTGCCATAGTTGTAGGTGAAAGTATACAGCGCTAGTCCGGCGGCATCAGCTTCGTATATGTCTTGACCGAATAGGGAGTAGCCTAGACCAGGACTGTAGATGTAGTCAAGCTCAGTGCCCAAACCACTGGTGCTACAGGCTGTACCCTGGCTCCACTTTAAAGGAGTGTAGTTCTGACGACTGGTGTCTCCGTCGTAGTAGTTGTAGACCAAGACATAGCCTTGAGTGCTGTTGTAAGTAATGTCTAAGCCGCTACTGACTCCGGTAATCGTGTAATTGCCGTCGAAGCCTGCTTGGTTGTTGGTGTCAGATATGTCGTAGTTATTGCCGACTTGGTAGGCAACATCAGTCGCGTAGACGTAGCCATTGTAGTAGTCGCCGTTGCCATAGTTGTAGGTGAAGCTATACAGTGCTATCCCTGCGGCATCGGCTTCGTAGAAGGCTCGACCGAATACATCGATGCCAAGACCAGCACTAGTGATGTAGTCCAATTCGCTACCCAGACCGTTGGTACCACTAGCCACATTCTGGCTGCCATACAAGGTGCTGTAGCTCTTCTTACTAGTGTCCCCGTCGTAGTAGGCGTAAGTATAAATGTTTCCAACAAGAGAGCTACTGGCACCACCACTGATCAGAAAGTCTATAGTATAGGATCCATTTAAGCCGAGCTCATTAGTACCACCACTGATAGTCTGACCGGTGGTGTAGGTACCCGTATTAACAACACCGTAGCCACTGTAATAGTCACTGTTGCCGTAGTTGTAGGTAAAGTAAAAAAGATCAGCCATGTTTGTCTCAGAGAAATTTCCTGTAGATCAACCGTAAAAATGAGTGGACATGCTACGCCAGCAGCAACGCAGCGCCGAATGCCCTTCCAGATTATTTCAGTTCAACCAGCATAAATCTAAAGGAAGCTTAGGGGCGATGTTTTACTCTCGCTGTGGTTAGGTACTTAATGCTGAGAGGCTACCTGCTTCCTTGTGACTGCTCTGAGGGCTGACCTCATTTCAGCTGGCGGGTCTTCTGAAACTGTTGGAAAAATAAGATTTGTTTAATTTCATGCATTGTACTTCTTACAAGCAACCGTTGCGGTATGAAAAAGTGATAAGTAATGGTCAGATAAAGTCAGCAAAAAAGCTAGATGCATAAGTTGTGCTTTGCCAGATACATAAGAGTGCGTCCTGAAGTTGAGCAGTCAGACTTTTACGGTGAAATGGCACAACCCTAGCCCATGCATCGTCAATCACGCTCAATGGAGAAATGACTTTTGAGAGGATGCATTACCAATGACTGTTGAAGAAGCACTGGTAATTTTGGAGGCTGGTTTAGCTCAAGGACGCTTAACCAGAATTCAAGAACTCGTATTTCGCCAAGCCTGGGAAGGGCAATCCTACTCTCTAATCGCCGCTAACTACGGCTATGACGCTGGTTATATTAAGAACATAGCTTCTGAGCTTTGGCGAATCCTCTCAACAGCCTTAGGAGAAAAGGTCACGAAAAGTAATGTTCAGTCAGTTTTGAAGCGGCGACCCTACCCTACTTCAGTTTTAGCCATCCCAGCTACACTTTCCTGCACCGATAATGGTCATGCTTTGAAAGCAACTGTTAACGGATTAGACACCATGAGCGGAAGCTCACAAAGAAGGGATGAAAATTTTTCTTCTCCCCGACTCCCGACTCCCGACTCCCCACTCCCTATTTTCAAGTTAGATTCTCAGACTACAGTCACTAGTCGGTATCAAGATTGGGGTGAGGCGATCGATACCTCTTTTTTTTATGGTCGTACCGCAGAACTCACTACACTCAGAAAATGGATTGTCAATGAGCGTTGCCGATTAGTAGCGTTGTTAGGCCTGGGTGGGATTGGCAAAACTGCTCTTTCGGTGAAGTTGGCTCAACAACTGGAGAATCAGTTTGAGTATGTGATTTGGCGATCGCTTTGCCATGCTCCTTCAGTCCAAGAGCTTTTGGCCAACCTGCTCGACTTCCTCGACCCAGGATACAGAAACGGTTTACCAATCAATAGTAATTATCAACTATCGAGATTGATTGAGCTTCTACGAAAGCAGCGTTGCTTGCTGATTTTAGATAATGTCGAATCAATTCTCTATAAAGGTGATTTCCCTTTTGACCAGTCGCCTCACGGCGATCGCACTGCTTCACATTACACTTTCCGTGTAGGTAGCTGCCCCTACGGATACGAGGGTTATGGTGAACTTTTTAAACAAGTCGGAGAAGCTTCACATCAAAGTTGCTTGGTACTGACCAGTCGAGAAATACCTAAAGAAATTGCCATCCTCCAAGGCGAATCTCGACCAGTTCGCTCGCTGCAATTAACAGGTTTAGGGTTAGAAGCCAAGGAATTGCTTAAAACTAAAGGTCTTTCTAACTCAGAGGATGAACTGAAGGCATTAGTTGAACGCTATGAAGGTAATCCCCTTGCTTTAATGATAGCCGCTGAAACTATTAAAGAAGTATTCAATAATAGTATTGTAGATTTTAATTTATACCATCCAATAGTTTTTGGAGAAATTTGTGAGCTGTTATCTCAGCAATTTTATCGGCTTTCTCACCTTGAGAAAGAGGTTATGTATTGGTTAGCTATTAACCGCATTCCAGTTTCTATTAAAATCTTAATTACTGAAATTTTATCCTTGAGTTCAAAGCAAACTTTAACAGAGACTTTAGGTTGTCTCAAGCGTCGCTCGCTAATAAAAGTCAGCAACTCCTCAGATGGTGTCTTTTTCACACTACAGCCCCTAGTTATGGAGTATATGACTACCCGATTAATCAAAGAGAGTTGTGAAGAGATTTTGAGTCTCAACATTAACCTATTAAATAACCATGCCTTAATCCAAGTGCAAGCCAATGACTTTGTAAGAGTCTCTCAATTCCGTTGTATCCTCAAGCCAGTGTTAACTAATTTGATTGCTATATTAGGCAGAAAACAACTGGAAGACAAATTAAAACAAATTCTCTCATCTTTTCAAAAAGAAAATTTGCCTCTACCTTTAGGATATACCGCTAGAAATGTTCTTAATTTACTTTGTGGTCTCCAAACTAATTTAGACAATTGTGAAACCTATAACTTAACAGTTTTTCCATTCAATTTACAAAAAGAAATTTCACAAACTGTTAATGTTATTCATTATTAATAGAGCAAAGTTAAAAAAATAATTCTATATTCTATTTTTTAGTACAAATATTTGCATAATTGCATGTGATTAGGTGCATCCCAATGTAATCAAGAATATTTAAGTAGTGTGAGCATCTTGCTCGTTTTTAGAGGGTTTTCACTGGTCTGAATGACTTATACCAATTGGGTTTGAGTTTGACACATATTTTCTAATTGCTCCCCCCTTAAAAAGCAGGGCTAATTCATTGTGATGAGAGAAAAATACGGATTATTTCTGCTCGTGTTGCTACTCGTACTGAACGGAAATTATATGAACAAGTCTGACGAAGAATTTGAATGGCGTTTGCGTCCGCGAGAGACTGAGACAGTATCCATTGAGATTCCCTCCGACACTTTGGAGTCCCTCAAGAAAGTGGCTACAAGCCGAGATATGTCAATGGAAGCTCTACTTAAGTTCTATATCTGTTCGACCATAACCTCTCTTTGCGCCTTGTTAATTTACTGGCTGACCTGTTCTCGCACTCCACTAAATCGGAGAAGACGATGACTCAACTTATTGAGGGCGGTGCTGTTCGTAGTATGCGGTTTGCCACACCCTGCAGCGTTAGGAACCCGGAGCGTGAAATAAATTCAACCTTTTCTATCATTAGACTATAGACAGCGATTCGAGTAGCGCCCCGTGACAACATCTGCTAAGACACTGACGCTAGTCAAAGATTCAGACCGCCTGGAAAAACGCCTCAAGGAGATTCCCCAAGAACCTGGGGTCTATCTGATGCGGGATTCTAGCGATCGCATTCTCTACATCGGCAAGTCCAAGAAACTGCGATCGCGTGTCCGTTCCTATTTCCGCGAGTCTCAGAAACTCAGCGATCGCATCATGATGATGGTGCGCCAAGTCGTTGAGATTGAGTTCATCGTTACCGACACCGAAGCCGAAGCCCTAGCATTAGAAGCCAATCTTGTCAAGCAACACCAGCCTTACTTCAATGTGCTGCTGAAGGACGACAAGAAGTACCCCTACGTCCTAGTTACCTGGTCAGAAGAATATCCTCGTATCTTCATCACCCGTAATCGGCGACTAGCGAAGGAAAAAGATAAATACTATGGGCCTTTTGTGGATGCGGGTTTGTTACGCACTACATTGCGCCTCGCTAAACGACTCTTCCCCATGCGGCAGCGTCCGCAACCGCTATTTAAAGACCGTCCTTGTCTCAACTACGATATGGGGCGTTGTCCCGGTGTGTGTCAAAAGCTGGTTTCTCCAGAAGAATACCGCAAGACGATCCAAAAAATCGCGATGGTCTTTCAGGGTCGAACCGATGAACTGATTGATACTCTGACAGAGAATATGAATCAGGCCGCCGAGTCGATGAACTTTGAGGTAGCAGCGCGTATCCGTGACCAGATTGCTGGGATTAGGTCTTTGAGTGCTGACCAAAAAGTGTCCTTACCGGATGATACGGTATCGCGGGATGCGATCGCTCTGGCCGCCGACACTCAACACGCCTGCATTCAGCTATTCCAAATTCGTGCAGGTCGATTAGTAGGACGCTTGGGATTTTTCGCCGATGCTCAATCCGGGACACCTGGGGCGATTTTGCAACGAGTATTAGAAGAGCATTATCAAGCAGCTGACTCAGTGGAAATTCCCACAGAGATTCTGGTGCAGCATGAATTGCCAGAAGCTGAGATGTTAGCCCAATATTTGAGCGAAAGGAAGGGTCGCAAAGTCACCATCCTCAATCCTCAGCGACAACTCAAAGCTGAACTCATTGAGATGGTAGAACGCAACGCCAACTATGAACTAGAGCGTACTCAGCGATTTGCTGACCGAAATACCCAGGCAATGCAAGACTTAGCCGACATCCTCGACTTGCCAGACTTACCTCACCGGATAGAAGGCTACGACATTTCCCATATCCAGGGTGCAAATGCTGTGGCGTCGCAGGTAGTTTTTGTAGATGGCACACCAGCAAAGCAACACTATCGCCACTACAAGATTAAGAATCCAGAAGTAAAGGCAGGTCACTCTGATGACTTTGCCAGTCTTGCTGAAGTTATCCGCCGCCGCTTCCGCAAGTATGCAGAAGACCCCCAATTGCAGCGAGTCGGAAATCCAGATTGGCCGGATTTAGTGATGATTGATGGTGGCAAAGGTCAGTTGTCATCAGTTGTTACTGTCTTGCAGGACATGAACTTAATAGAAGACTTGCGCGTGGTTAGTCTAGCCAAGCAGCGAGAAGAAATCTTCCTTCCTGGCGAATCACAACCCCTGCCAACTGATGCAGAACAACCTGGGGTACAGTTATTGCGGCGTCTGCGGGATGAGGCGCACCGATTTGCCGTGACGTTCCACCGACAACAAAGAAGTGATAAGCTGCGTCGTTCTCGTTTAGATGAAATACCGGGTTTAGGCTTTCATAGACAAAAACAGCTATTGGCGCATTTTCACTCAATTGACTACATCCGTCAGGCATCTCCAAAACAGCTAGCTGAGGTGTCTGGAATTGGGCCACATTTAGCCCAAGAAATCTACGATTATTTCCATCCTTGAGACTCTATCATCAACAGGACTTACGCTCGAGACACGGCCTAGGGTAGGGGCGTATAGCCATACGCCCCTACAGATGGTGGTTCAACTGGTATTACTTTCCCGCGTCTTTAAGGCGTGGATTTCTACTCCCTACTCCCTACTCCCTACTCCCTACTCCCTCTGAAGTGTTTCAGTTTCGCAGTAGAAGCGCATCCTGAAATAGACGGGTACAATCGTCAAACAAAGGCATATCTAGCCAATAGAAGAAAAGAATCCGGGAGTGATTAGCATTGAAAATCGTATCTGATCCACCGATCTCCGTCAAAATCCGTAAGATGAATCAACGGGTACGGTGGCAATCTCCGCTAATTGTTGAGCGGGGAATTGATCAAACCCGGATGGTTATAGATGACGGCTTAGGGGACAGTCCAGAATTCTCCTTTCTGGTCATCGGTGATAGTGGTTCAGGACCTTATCACAGTCACAATCCCCAACGACAAATCGCTGAACTGATGCTGCCACACCGCGATAGTTGCCGTTTTGTGTTGCACACAGGCGATGTTATTTATCTAGTTGGCTCAAGTGAGTACTATCTAGACAACTTCATCAAGCCTTACCGAGAATTTCTGGTGGGCGGCGAAAAACCTAAAGGTATAGCTTATGACCAGATGGTCTTCAATAAACCATTTCTGCTCGTACCAGGTAACCATGATTACTATGACCTGCCATTTTTCTATGGTCTTGTAGCCAAGACAACGCTGCCGATACGTCGCCTTCTCGGCTCGAAATTAGACTTTAGCATTGGTTGGCATGGCTCAGGTCAAGGCAATGCCTATGCACGAGCGTTTCTTGACTACCTTCAAGCGTTGGATTCTCCAGAAGAGTTGGGGCGTCATCTAGACCAGCATTACACAGCTTCTACAAACACAGGGCGCTGTCTGCGTTACCAACCTGGAAACTTTACCCGTTTACCCAACCGCTATTACACCTTCCGTACTGGTGGAATTGATTTCTTTGCACTAGACTCTTCTACTTTCAATGAGCCACCACCTCTTCCAGCAACCAAAGAGGGACAGGCATATCGCCGCCAGCTGGAAACTCGCCTCTCCCAACTGGAGCAGGAAAAAGCTCAAATCATGGAAGCTTCCTCTAAACTTGACCCTGCTCAACCCGACGACGCCGAAATTCTTGATGACTATCGTACAAAGTTAGAGCAGATCGAAGAAATCCAGTACGACATCGAAAAACAACTGACATCCAATGAAACCACAGTCACTGACTTTGAACAACTCGACTGGCTACAGCAAAGACTAATTGAATCTTGGAACACTCAAGAAGTGCGTGGACGTGTGATCTATCTCCACCATCCTCCTTACGTTACTGAAGCAACAAAGTGGGATCAGGGGCAGACTTTGGCGATTCGCTACCATCTTCGCCGAGTGCTTGATGCCGTGTCTGACGCTGTGGGTTTACTAGCAAAAGGGCGTCCTCTCGTTGATTTGGTTCTAACTGGTCATGCTCATTGCCTGGAACATCTGTATACAGGTAATACTGGACACGCTGACTCCCACATTAATTGGATTGTATGTGGTGGTAGCGGGTATAGCCTGCGCCGTCAGCGAGTTGAGGGGGCGGATTTGACGGAAACTGAGGAGGGCAAGGTTCGGGTTGTGGCGCGATCGCAGCTTTTTGTCGGTCGCCATGGTCATGGTATACAAAAGCGACGACCTTACTCATTTTTACGAATCGATGTCCAAGATGGCCGACCTCCCAAGTTCCTCATCCGGCCGTTTGTTGCTGAAAGATTTAAAAAACAGTGGTGTAATAGCAACCTAAAATCATTTTTAATCTAAACCAGAGACGACCGTTGACACTATGACGAAAGCCCGACCGATCGCCGTTGACTTATTTGCGGGAGCTGGAGGCATGACTCTTGGCTTTGAGCAAGCCGGGTTTGATGTTCTTGCAGCTATTGAAATAGATCCAATACACTGTGCAACTCATCAATTTAATTTTCCGTTTTGGTCTATCATCTGCAAAAGTGTTATCGATATTACAGGGCAAGAAATTAGAAAACGTTCTTCCATTGGTGAGCAAGAAATTGATGTAGTTTTTGGAGGCCCACCCTGTCAAGGATTTTCCTTGATTGGTAAACGGTGTCTTGATGATTCTCGAAATTCCCTTGTATTTCACTTTATTAGAATAGTTTTAGAATTAAGCCCTAAATTTTTTGTCCTGGAAAATGTCAAAGGGATGACATCAGGTAAACATAATAAATTTATTATTGAAATTATTAATACATTTAGTGAGCATGGTTATAGTGTGGAACAAAACTATAAAATTTTAAATGCTGCTAATTATGGAGTGCCCCAAAAGAGAGAAAGATTATTTATGATCGGTTCTCGTAATGGGTTATTATTGCCAAATTACCCTCAACCAATTACTAAGTTTAAAAAAACCAGAAAATCACCTAATCAGGAGCTTCTTTGGTGTCCCACTGTAGGAGATGCAATTAGAGACTTACCTGAAGTTGAAAGATATACAGAGCTTCTTAAAAGAGATTGGATAGTTGCAGATTTTGGTCAACCAAGTGAATATAGCAAGTATCTACGAGGTCTTCACTCTAAAGATGACGATTATTCGTACCCACGAGTTTATGACCCTAAAATACTGACATCAAGTTTACGAACAAAACATACCTTAGAATCTATTCATAGATTTGAAGCTACGCTTTGTGGCGCTATAGAGCCAATCAGCCGCTTTTATAAATTAAATCCTGAAGGGGTTTGCAATACTCTGAGAGCAGGAACCGCTAGTAATAGAGGTGCTTTTACTTCTCCCAGACCTATTCACCCCTATACTCCACGATGTATCACTGTTCGTGAAGCGGCACGATTACACTCTTATCCGGATTGGTTTAGATTTCATAAAACCAAGTGGCATGGGTTTCGCCAGGTTGGTAATTCGGTACCACCATTGCTGGCTAAGTCTGTAGCTACAGAGATTATGAAAGCTCTTAAGATATCTCCCTCTAAACCTAAAACTATACAGAAATTAGGAGATGAGAGTTTATTGAAGATTGGTATGTCAGAAGCAGCCAAGTATTATGGTGTTGATTCTCGTGTCATAGAACCAAGAATAAGAAAGGTAGATAAACTTACCTCTTCCATCATTTCCAGGACGGGCAGGATGCCCATCCCACAAACAGAAATTTTCCTTGTGATCATTTTCTTTTATCTGTCTTTTTTCAGGCTATCCGGGATGCCCATCCCACAAACAGAAATTTTTCTTGTGGGGCAGGCATCTTGCCTGCTCTATAAAACGTAAACTTCAGGCTGATCGCTTCCTCATCCAGAAAGCCAAAACGCCCAGAAATAGCAACCCCATACCCCCAGCCAGTGGGTCACCATCAACACCCGTAATCCATGGAGAAACTCGGTCAGAATACTCTACCAGCTTCCCCACATTGAGGATGTAGTAACCCCAAACCAGACCAGCGTGAATACCAATGGGTAAACCTAGAAGTCCTCCAGAAGAACGCTTCGCCCATACCAGCGTCAACCCCAGTAGCAAACGTCCTGGAAATCCAGGGAATGTGCGAATAACCTCTGACAGTGGCTTGAGAAAGTGCGACACAGCAAAAATGACAGCGTTAGCCCAAAGTGATGCTTTAGGGCTGTAATCCCGTTGCAACTCATCCAACAGCCAACCCCGAAATACCAACTCTTCTACAAAACCAATGCCCAGTGCGCTAACAAATCCTTCTAAAACCACCCGTGGCAGTGTTGCTTGAGGCGTCTGGAATTTCAACCAACCTAGCAACCCCTCCAACGCAAACAGCCCAAACGTAAACAATAAACCAATACTCAATCCTTTGAGCAGGTCTAGACCGTTTTGCCGCCTTCCTTGCAAACCATAGCTTTTCAGTAACTGGGGTTGGTGGTGGACTTCCTTACCCCAGAACCGCAGCAACAGCAAAAATCCCCCGAACATTAGTCCCATTGTCAGGATAGTGACTAAGTTCGAGTCGTGAATCAATAAATAAATAGGTGCTGCTACTGGTAGCCAGACCAGCAGCAAGGTCACCAAAAAACTGCCCAGCCGTATTGGTGCTGGGTATCGCGATAGTTTAGCGAAGTTAGGTTTCAAAGATTGTGGGCTTAGTAGGGTGGCAAAAGACCGAAAACAGTTGTTGAATAAGTTTGTGGATTTGAGGCGACCCTTAATCCCAACGCCCTATCCCCTTATTCATCAGGTTCAATTGTGCTACTAAGCCCGTGATTCTTCAACGTTTCGCTATAAAACTCAGCGTGTTCTTGAGCACAGGTAATTACCAAGGCCACTCCTGACACATGAGCTTCCATCATGATATCAACCGCTTGTGGCTGAGTTAGACCCGCTACTGTTTTCATCAAAGTCTGCACCACATACTCCATTGAATTGAAGTCATCATTATGGAGCAAAACGCGGTAGCGAGGCGCGTGTTTACGGACTGTTGAACGCTTCTCAATGGTCTCGACGGACACTGCTTTATCCTCTCTAGTTCATGTGTTGGCACTGATTCCCAGTGTTACAGGGAACTATCCGTGACTTTTCTTTATATTACTAAACATTATTCATCTGTTTACGTTGTGGTGCGTAAATCAACATCACGAATGTTGAATCAGCCCTCCAAGGCTAAAATAAAAAAGTTAACTTTACTTAACAATTTTCCGTGACTACACAGGTGAACCCAGCTGCCACCAATAGTCCAATACCAGGCACTTACTGGCAGTGGCGGGGGCAGTCTATCTATTATGTACAAGCCGGAGAGAAGCAATCAGGACGCCCTCCATTACTTTTAGTTCATGGCTTTGGGGCGTCTACAGACCATTGGCGCAAAAACATTGCCGAACTGAGTAACGAGTTTGAAGTTTGGGCAATTGACCTGTTGGGGTTTGGACGTTCCGCAAAACCTGATTGGCAGTACGGGGGCGACTTGTGGCGAGATCAGTTGCATGATTTCATCACTCATATCATCGGTCAGCCAGCTGTATTGGCGGGAAACTCCCTAGGTGGTTACTCAGCGCTTTGTGTGGCAGCGCAGCGTCCAGCATCTG
>DALYIW010000231.1:0-11578 GCA_031970155.1 Coleofasciculaceae cyanobacterium CTOTU46601
ACGCATGGACACCACATATAGTAGGGGTGAACGGCCGTTCACCCCTACAAATGGCCTTTCAAAAGGAAATTTGCGTAAGTCCTGATCTTGTCGTTGCGTACTCGTGTTCATTAGTGTCTGCTCCCATGAAAGTCTCTTTCCCCTACTCCCTACTCCCTACTCCCTACTCCCGACTTTCAAGACAGGTCTATTGAAAAATTTTCGGGTGTACTAATCAACAGTGAAGAGCTGATTTTTGCATAAGTGGCACAGCCTCAGGAAATAAGTACTGCTACATCAAAGCAATTACTTAACAGCAAAAGGTCTAAGGCTAAGCCATGTTATTACAAAATTTTCAGCTCAATCGTTTCTGTTTCTGTAAAAGTATCACGATTTCGGCTCTATGTGCGATCGCGCTGGCTCCAGTAGTCTTACATGCCAATGCAGCTAATGCCCAGCCCAAGGGAATGCAAGGCTCTTACGTTGGTGCTGGTTTGGGAGCTGGAGTGACAGATGATGATGTCATTGGTGGCCATGTCCAAGGACGATTAGCGATTCCCAAAACTCCAGTATCTCTACGAGGTGCCGTACTCTTTGGTGGCGATGCAGCGGCGATTATGCCGATGATTACTGTTGATGTGCCCATTGCCAAAAATACTAACCTCTACCTAGGTGGCGGTTACTCTTTCGTTACCGATGAAGGCGACTCAACACAATTAGGCGATGAAGATTCTGTCGTGCTGACAACGGGCGTAGAAACAGGAATCGGTCGGAATGCTGTCATCTATGGCGATGTCAAGTGGGGCATCGACGCTTATGACGACAGCTCAAAAGATGCTGTGAGTCTCCAACTCGGTGTTGGCTATCGCTTTTAAGAGAGTTGAGAAAATTTCGGTTCCAGCGATTAGCTATTTGTTGTTGGTTGTGGTTTAAAAAATACAAACAACCAACAACAAACAACAAAACAAAATACTTGAGTTCTGGCTCAATGTTGCTTGGGAGACACTATGGCGTAATCTAGAAAGCTGGTGACGGCGTTATTTTCCTTTGTGGATATCAACCAGCAAAAAGAACAGTTTAGTAATACTTATTTACGGGCGGTTGCCACAGTTGCAGGCTACTCTCTCTACAGACCCGACGTGGATGATGACAGCGTTGACTGGGGGATTGCCGCTAGGGGTGGCACAGGACGCATCCGTTCGCCTCGATTGGAATTGCAGTTAAAGTGTACTTCAAGGGATGTCCTTGACGACAACTTAGTTAGATACCCTCTTAAGCTCAAAAACTACGATGATTTAAGAATGGACAACTTTGCCATTCCGAGAATCCTAGTTGTAATCGTAGTCCCCGACCTCATAGCCGACTGGTTACAGCAGTCCGAGGATGAACTGTCGATGAGGCATTGTGGCTACTGGGTATCACTGCGGGGAATGCCTGCGACACCCAATACAACGACGGTGACAGTCGCTTTACCCAGAACTAACCAATTTACAGTGGCAGCCCTTCAATCCTTAATGCAACTCATTAGTCAAGGAAGTCAGCCATGAACGTGAAAGTAATTGTGCGGGATAGTGAGACTCTTAAGACAATAGAACCTGATCAACTAGCGGCTTATTTGCTTGCCCACGGCTGGTATGAAGACCGTCCTTTTTTAGAGAATGCTACTGTTTGGCTTTATAAAGGGGATGAGGCTGGAGAGTTTGAGATTTTGCTACCTGTCCGCCGTGAGTTAGGAGATTATGCGGCGAGAATCAGTGATGCGATAAAGACTTTAGAAGTAGTGGAAAAGCGATCGCAACTAGATATATTAAGCGAACTGCTTACCAAAGTGCCAAATATAGAAATTCAGGGAATGGTGACGAAACTGCAAGAGACTGATTCAGTTGGGACAGTGACCTTGCTGGGTGTTGTTGTGGGTAAGCTGCGGAAAATCAATGTTGAGCTGAATGAACCGGAATACAGCGAAGCGATTAAGGCTTACCAGGAGCGTCTGCCAGTGGTTTGCACGGGTGACTTGATTAAGGAGGGTAACGCCTTTGTGCTGAAAAATCCCCGCGATTTTTCCTTAGACGAGGCTTTGATGGGTTGAAGGAATTTCTGATGTTTTCGGATTGGGTTTTTGCCTTTAACGGGCATCACCAATTAGGATAACTGCTTACGGATTACTGAACAGCGAATTCAGTATAAGGGCGAATTTCGGGAGGATGGAAGGCGAGGACGATGTGTTCTTGGATTAGTTCGATCTCTTTTTCAGCTTGTGCGATCGCAACTCGTGACCAATTGTTGCAGCATATCACTCAAATTGATGTCTGGAGATTCTCTACTCCCTACTCCCTGTTTAACTCGTCAGGCGTTGAGGCAATGATCACTCTGAAGATAAACTATTAATGAGGAATTGTGGCTACTGGGTATCGCGGCGAGAGCAGCCGGAGACACTCAATGCGACGACTGTAACGGTTGAGTTGCCTCGTAGAAATCAGTTGACGGTAGAAGCTGTAGTGTTAATATTCCAGCGCATTAGCAACGGAGGTCTTCCATGAAAGTAACGGTGCTTTGATAGTGCAATTCTCAAGACGATAGAACCCGAAGAACTGGCAGCACACTTGAGAGAATCTGGATGGCACGAACATGGGCGAGTTTATGATGACGCGGGGGCGATTTGGAGGCTGAAAATTTCCTCGGGTGATAAGGAAGGTAACACCTTTGTGCTAAAAAAACCCCGCGATTTTGCCTTAGACGAGGTTTTGACGGATTGAACGGACAGCGTCGATTTAGCAGTTGTCGTCTCACAAACAATTGAAAGGTCGGGTAGGAGAGAATACGTCGCCGCATCTCTCCCCCCTAAGAACCGGACTTGACAGTTGTCCCATCATCCGGCTCAAGCTTCTCGCCTTGCAGAACGTTTGCCTGTGTGTGCGTGTTTATGGCACGCTTTATGTAGGTGGGCTAGATTATCAATTTTGTCTGTGCCCCCGTCTTTCACCCTTATTTTGTGATGGGTGTGCAGTTCTTCTCCGTTAAACAGGTGTCCGCCGCATATGGGGCATTTCCAGTCTTGGGCTTGGGCGACTTTGTAGTACTTTGAGCCTTTATCCCAATAGGCTTTGCCATATTTGGTATGGCGTTGCTCCCAGTATTCGGTTAGCGAGGGGTCGTCAGGCGATGCCGTGCCTTTGATTTTGACATGGCGTTGAATGGGAGTTTTTGCTAGTCGGCAGATGGCTATTATTTCCTCCTTGCCATGCCTATTTCTTATGTCTGTTGCGAAAGTCCACTTGTTTCCATTGACGGTTTTGAAGTATCTCTTTCGCACCCATTCTTTGCCTTTTCCTTTTTGTTTTCCCACTCGCTTCGAGTGTCTTCTTAGTGACCATTGCCAGAGCGATTTCCAGATTTCGTGGTCAACATAGGAGAATACTCGTTGACTGACGCCATGTCTGTAGTAGTTTCCCCATCCTCTGATAATTGGATTGAGGTGTGCAATTACTGCTTCTTGTGTAACGGTCGGGTGTGCTTTAAGCCATGCCCGAATTTCAGTGAGAAACTCCTTTACTTTCTCTTTTTGTGGAACTATGAAGCAGCTACCATTGAACTGGCGGACATTGAACCCTAAAAAGTTGAATCCTTGTTCGATGTGAACTACGTTGGTTTTATCCTTGTTCAGTTCTAGTCCTCTTTCCGAGAGCCATCTTTCGATGGTGGGGACTATTGCCTTGATATCTTCCTCGCTTCGAGCGGTGATGATGAAGTCATCGGCGTATCGGATAAATCCGTATTTACCTAGCTTCTTTTTCTTGGTGTATTCCTCACCCGTTGCCTGCTTTGTACACTGATAGGTTTTCACCGTTTTGTACTCGGCTAATAATTTTTCCATCCCATCAAGGGCTATGTTGGCAAGTAAGGGGCTGATTATTCCCCCTTGAGGAGTTCCGCTCTCTGTTGTGTGGAGAATTTCGGCTTCTACATACCCTGCTTTTAGCCATTGCTTTATTAACTCTCTACCAGGAATTTCTCCGATGGCTTTGAGTATGTATTCATGGCTGATATTGTCAAAAGCCCCTTTAATATCGGCATCTAGCACCCATGTGTCCATTCCTTTCTGGAGTCTAATCCAAGATTGTTCAAGAGCATCGTGGCAGCTTCTACCGGGGCGAAACCCGTAGGAATTTGCCTCAAATTCGGCTTCCCAAATGGGTTCTAACGCATTCTTGACAACTGCCTGCGCGACTCGGTTTTTGACCGTTGGGATGCCTAATGGACGTTGTTTGCCGTTTGCTTTGGGGATGTATACCCTTCTGGCGGGTTTGGCTTGCCACAGACTATGTGTCAGCATTTCTCTGACAAGTTTGACTCTTTCTGCTGGGGTCGTTGCCGTCTGACCGTCTATGCCAGCCGTTCGTTTCCCGTAATTTTCTTGAGTCACCCTTCGCACTGACAGTAGCAGGTTGGAGTAACTGCGTAGCATCAGTTTCATTAGGCTACGAACCTTATTCCACTGACCGTTCTGTTTGGCACGATAAATTCTCCGTCTCAGGTTCCTAACGCGCTCTTTGATGGTCTTCCAATCAATGTCCGACCACTCTTTTAGCGGTTCCTTGGCTCCGATTTCATTGCTGAATCTATCTTTCACTTCGGTTCAGTTCCTTCTTTGAAGTTTTATCGCTTGAAACCTGGTGGAAGTCTGCCGTCTTTCGACGCAGGGTAAATCTTGAACCCCTATCTTCTGCATTACGCAGAAGCATTGGCTTTCTCCACCTTCCTTTACCCTCTAGATAATTCCGTCTTCTTTGCAGTTGACCTACTCAAGGAATCGACCTTCACCTGAGAATCTATAGGGCTTACTGTGTCCCGTACATCTGAACTTCGATTGAGTTAGGATTCCATCTCTATCCCGGCAGGAGTTTAGTTCTCTCGTTATGACTAAACCATACTGTCATAACCAACCTGCTTACCTTTTGGTCAGAGTGTGTCAACCTGGTTTCACTCTTCAGCGAATTACGGGACTATCAATAATGGTTCACTTTCGTTAATCCTTCTCAATCTTCCCCTTGCCCTCCTTACAATTCAGGTTTTGTATCTTGGGCTTTTGTGCCTTGCATTCCGTCAGGTTCATTGCTTACTTTTGACGTAGGCAGAGTCAGTGACTCCTTTACATGGGGACAGGGGGAGAGAATCCCCTGGAGGAGACGGCTCCTCATTCTTAACGTGTTGTACACGTTGGATGTACGATTTTCACATCGCACCGGTTTAGTCGCTACTAGAGGTGGATTTAGTAGGAAGCTGCCACTTGTCGGCAAGAGCGGAAAGACAGCAGCTCCCTGTCAATATCTGACATTTAAATTAGAATGTGAGTACTGATGGTTGACATTGTCAGGATTGATGCTTTAACTTCACTTCATCGTAGAAGCCAACTCCGAGCTTTGGAGGTTTAACCTATGCCCGACGGAGATATTGTTCACAGTAGGCTAGCACGGCTATATCAGAAGCCGTACCAGTGGCTTTATGAAGGAAAGGCTGACAGGGATGAATGTGCTCGGATTGCAATGGAAGCGCTCAAGCGAGACCTCATGAAAAAAGGTAATCTTCCTATCATGCTTGCCAAGCGCATGGAGGAGAGCTTAGAGCGAGCTATCAATGATGCTACTAATAAGAGTGGCGTTGTGGATTGGGCTGCTTTAAATGTGGAGTTCGATAGGTTAGAGCAGCAAGCCAATGGATCACATTACTTAAAGACACTAGCTCTTGATGCTGGTAAAAGTTTTATTAATGATCTGAGATATAAGCGAGTAGCAGATACTGGCAGCGCTTCAGAAGCAATTTTGAAGCATTATATGTACAAGGTGTACGAATCAGAATTTAAGAGACGCATCCCCCTCACCCTTGAACATCACGCTGGGATTGACGCAGTGACCCTCAACAGGCGTATTGAGGAGATTCAGGCAGACATTCTTGCTGCGATCAGCAAATGGGCTAAACAGGCAACAGAAGATCAGAACGTAGCAAACCTGCGATTGCCACGACGCCCTAGCTTGAAGCCAGTAGACCTGGATGAGGATCTCCTATGCACTGCGGATTAGACATCATGAAGAAGCACCACACCCATGACAGCGATTACACATTGCGTTTTAGTCCCGTGCTCAATAGCAATGGATTTGTTCGCTTTATCGATCACTCCAGAAACAAGGAGAGTATCATTGGACTCACTGTGGATGATAAAGAGTTTGGATGCCGAGTTCAGCAAGAGTTTCCATCCGTCGTTGCCGATCTGATTGATCTTGCTGTTGCAATCCATGCTTCGGATCGCCTTGCTGTCCAACATCTGCACCAAGAGCAGAGCCGCATTCGTGTAATGCTTCCAGTTCGTCATCCAGAATTGCTGAACACTGGCTCATTTCAAGCAAAACTAGAAAATCTGCTTGGGTGGGCTACTGGAAGTCGATGGGCTTTTGACTTTCAAAAACGAACCGCGTTAGGACGAATAGTTGAACAGGAGGAACGGATTTTTCCGAATGATTCTCAAGAGTGTGAGGTGGCACTATGGAGTGGCGGGCTTGATGCTCTTGCAGGTCTTTATACCCGACTCCAAACCAGTCATGCAGCGCCATTCATGCTGTTCGGAACCGGGAGCAATGATAATGTCTACGCCCGTCAAGAACATGTATTTAAAGCACTCCAGCCTTCCTTCCCGAATCGCCTCAATCTCTGCCGAGTTCCAATCCGTTTCTCTGAAAGCAGCCTACATCAAAAGAACAAGATTTTTCGTGCGCGAGGTGTTGTGTTTACATTACTTGGTGTTGCTTATGCGTACCTAATGGGTCAGCGAGTTCTTTGTGTGTATGAAAACGGAATCGGTGCAATTAATCTTCCGTACCCATCTGGTGTGGGATTGGATCACTCCCGTTCTGTTCATCCACTGACTTTGCTTGGGGTCAGCGATGTGGTTTCAGAACTTTTGGAAGAAGAGTTCCGTGTACAGAACCCTTTCCTCTTCTGGACTAAAGCCGAAATGTGCAAAACTTTAGCTGAGGACGGTAGAAGCGACCTGCCGCCGCTAACTATGTCATGTGATAGCCCACACCGTCAGTCTCAGCAACCAATTCAGTGTGGATACTGCTCCTCTTGTATTTTGCGGAAGCAGGCGCTTGCTGCTTCAAAAATAGAAGACAGGACTCGCTATGTAGTGCCTCATGGAGACCGCCCAGCAGGAAACCCAAGCTTGCATCTGCGCCATATGTTCGCGCAAGTGTGTACTTTTCGCCGCCTGCTTGGTGATTCAGAGAACCTTAATTTTCAATGGGAAGCTTTAACTAGAGAGTTCCTTAGGTTAGACGACATTGTAGATCGAAGTGCTGCGGCAGAAAACTTACTGCCTACTGAGATGCAAGACCGTCTGATCAACCTATATCAGACTTACGTTGCTGAATGGGATACTGTAAAGTCTCAAATTGCAGCCGATTTCTTGGATAAAGATAGCGACCAGGAGGGATCTTCAGAGCTGTCACTTCACAAAGTTGAGGGACTCTTGCCATGACTAACAACGTCCTTGACAACATTGATATGCGTAGATTGGGGGAACTCCTTCAACAGGCGCGTAATAAATGCGGAATGACTCAAGAGGCGGCAGCTAAAGTCATCAATGCTGCACGTACTACTATGGTCGCGATCGAGAAAGGAGAGCGTCGTCTTAAGCCAACCGAACTGATCAAACTTGCCCGTGCTTACGGACGAGCAGTCAGTGATTTTGTTCAATCACGTCCCGTGGTGCAACCTTTCGAGGTTCAGTTCCGAGCAGCCTACCGACGAAATGACGCACAAGAGTCGCAGATCGAACCCGTCATTGTGCGCTTGGAGGAGTTGTGCCGGAATTACATGGAGCTTGAGGAGATAATGGACGCACCACTCCCACAAAATTATCCTCAAGATTATGAGGTGACGGGTATGCCGATCGAGGCTGCTGCGGAGAGCATTGCGATCGCAGAACGTCAGCGGCTTGGGCTGGGAGACGGCCCTATTCCTCTTCTGCGAGACATCCTAGAGCAGGGTGTAGGACTTCGCATCTTCTATCTGGAGATGCCATCCAAATATTCAGGCGTATACAGCTACGATGAAAAACTCGGTGGGTGTATAGCAATTAATGCCAACCACCCTGAAGAGCGACGGCGTTGGTCGCTGGCTCATGAATTCCTTCACTTTCTTGCCCATCGACGCCAGCCTGTACTCGACTATGAGGAACAGTACCAAAGGAAGCCAGAGAGTGAACGACTAGCTGACACTTTCCCCGACTATTTTTTGATGCCGACAAGTGGCTTGCTTAAACGGTTCAACGATATGTACCAGGCGCATGGCAAGTTTACTCCAACTAATTTATTTACTTTGGCTCACTACTATGGTGTATCCATTGAAGCCCTCGTTAATCGATTAGAAGCAATGAAGCTTCTACCATCGGGAACTTGGGATCGCCTGCGAGATCGTGGACTGAAAGTGAGAAAGGTACAGCAAGAGCTTGGCTTAGAAGAAATCCCACAACACACTGATATGATTCCAATCCACTATCAGCACCTTGCCATTGAGGCACTAGATCAGGGGCTTATTACTGAAGGGCGCTTCGCAGATTTCCTCAATGTTGATCGCCTAGAAGCCCGTCGCATTGCAGAGGTGTTGCGAGAGTATTCCAGCGGAATGATAGAGGAAACTACTCATTTAGATCTGCGCCAGGTGTAGGAATAATGGGAAGTTAAGTTATGCAAATTGCTCACTCCCATATTCTTCTTGACGCCTGCTGCGTTCTAAATTTTTGCGCTTCGGGCAAATTGCTAGCAATCTTGCAGGCTATTCCCGTTCAGGTTGCAGTCACCCAGGTTGTACAAGAGCGCGAGCTATACTCGCTCCGACGCCTTGAGGGTGAGGAGAACGAGGGTGCAAATCAGTTTGAGGAAGCCATTGCACAAGGACTATTGAAAGTTGTTGACTTTAAGTCAGAAGAAGAGGCCCAAACGTTTGTGAACTACGTCTTTGAGCTTGGAGATGACGGTGAGTCGGCAACTTGCGCGATCGCTATTCATCGTGGATGGGCCATCGCAACCGACGACAAAAAGGCAATCACATTTTTTCAACGGCAGGCACCGTACCTTCAGATTTTATCAACCCCAGAAATAATCAAGCATTGGTCAGAGGAAGCAGGTCTTGATCAGTCACAATTGCGCGATGCGCTTGATGCAATTCGGGTTAAAGGGCGGTATTCACCGCATAAAAGCCATTCTCTGCGAAGTTGGTGGGAAGCTGCTTCAACCGATGTCGATCAAGGAAATGCTTAATATAAGATGGCAATCCGAGCTTGCAGGCAGGCTATGTCGATATCTGGGACGGGGGCAGGCATGGGTATCGGCAGTGCGATCGCATCACATCTTCATTTTCCCAAAATCAAAACCCCCAGTCCCAAGAGTCAGTGGGCTGGGGGTTGGATGTCGCTGGTGGGGACATGGGTAGGTGCGATCGCCTTATCCCTTGATTTCCCGTAGAATCAGCACCTGTAACAACGAGGATTGGCTACACAAAAATCTGGCGCTGCCACTATTATGGGCAGCGCCAGACTAGAGGCGTGAAAACACCTTTATCCTCAAGTTTCTATCGGTGCGAGTGTTCCTCTAATATCTGCTTCGCCCGTGGTTTGTAGATCAGATGGAACAACGTCTCGATGTAACGTAGAATATCCTCTCGGTTTTCCTTAGAGGTAAAGTTCCAGAATCCATAAATCCGTGCCAGGGAAAGCAACCGTGTGGTGTGGATTTTCCAGGTGTAGGTGCTGTAAACCCGCTCTATACCTTGATGTGCTATTTTCTCCCAATAGTTGGGGTCTTGGTCACACTTAGAAACAAAGTCCAGAATCTTCTGGGCCATTTCCTCGTGGTGAGTGGGGTTGATTAAGAACCCATTCACCTTGTCCTGAATAATCTCCAACGGACCACCAAACTGAGTGCCAAAGGTTGGTACTCCCGAAATCATCGCTTCCAAAATTGTCAGACCAAAGGCTTCAAACAAGGCGGGTTGAACAAAAATCCCTCGCCTGTCAGCAATCACCCGATAAATCTCACCGGAATCACTCTTGGGTAAGCGGACACCCAGCCAGCGAATTTTTCCATGTAGATTGTACTCGTCGATCGCATGGTAAAGCTTGACAATTTCGTCCTTTTCTTCATTGTCGGTTGATTCCTCAACACGCAACTTACCAGCCACCAAAATCAGGTTACAACGCTCTTGCAACTCCTTGCTCTTGCCATAGCATTCCGCTAAACCTGTCAGGTTCTTAATCCGGTCAAGACGCGCCATCGAGAACAGAGGCCGCTTGCTGGGGTCATCAAGTGTACCAAAAGCTTGGGCGGGGTCATCCAGGGTAAATAGTAGCTCTTCTAGCCGTTCGTGAGCGCCTGGAACGCGGTCTTCTGTGCGGGTGTAGGGGAAGTAAACATTCTCATTTACCCCGGGCGGCACGACGTTGAACTTGGGTGAGAATAGCTCAATCCCGTTGACGACGTGATACAACTCTGGCATCGTGAAACACTTGTAGGATTCATACTGACCAACGCTGTCGGGCGTTCCTACAATTTCTTGATAGGTGCTGCTGATCACGAAATTTGCTGCATTCATCGCTATCAAGTCAGCGGTGAACTGTAGCGAGAAGTGATACTTGTCTTCTAGGTCTTGCCAGTAGAGGTTACTGAACAGGTATTTTGATTTTTCCAGGGCATGGGCAACATTACACTGAGTTACTTTCATGCGTCGTGCCAGCAGGAATGCCACCAGGTTGCCATCGGTATAGTTACCGACAATAAAGTCGGGTTGACCTTGGAATTCTGCTAGTAGTTCTTTTTCGGCGTCGATCGCGTAAGTTTCTAGATAAGGCCAGATTTCAAACCGTGAAATCCAGTCCTGAGTTACCTTAGGATTGAATTCTCGCAATGGCACCCGCAAAATCCAGGCATTATCGGTGCCGTGAACTTTTTCTAGACGTTCGTTACACCGCGTCCCATCGCTATTGGGAATCAGGCGGCTAAGGATAATTACCTTGGGCTGAACTCCCAATCCTTCTAAGCCTGCCAGTTTGATATCCTCTTGCAGTTGCTTCTCTAAACTCCGCGCTTGGTCGAGGACATAGACGACTTGACCTCCGGTATCTGGACGCCCTAAGACGCCTTCTTGTCCAAACCAACCGTGGACAGAAACTAAGACAATCCGAAAGATCATCGGAATCCGGGAGAGGAATTTTTCGAGTACCTCAGGATCGGGAGAGTCAATGAGTTCGTCGAGAATCTCTAGGGTTTCCCGTACGCGACTGGCGGTGTTGCCCCAGCCGGGTTCAAAGCCCATTTCTTGCAGTTTAAAGCGGAATTCTTCGTATGGCTCTTCATCTGGGCGATCGCTTACAAATGTCAAAGCCCGCTTCACCTGATCTGAGAGTTGCCGCTGGTTTTGAATTCGCTGGTTAATTAGCAGCTGGGTGCCCTGGAAGCTGTGGACGATTAAGAACCCGTACAAAGCCTCTAACTCCGGCGTCCAGGTGCATTCGTTAGTTTCGATGTTCCAATCAAAAGTGCCGATCCGA
>DALYIW010000231.1:11667-13638 GCA_031970155.1 Coleofasciculaceae cyanobacterium CTOTU46601
AAGCGATCGCGCAAATCCAGGAGTTCTTGCACCGTCACTGCCTCTACTGTCAAGTCTTCTAAAATTTGGAAGACTTCTTGAGAAGCAATTTTCGGTCGGATTATCAAGTAGAGGCTTTCTTTCTCCAGAATAATTTCTTGGGTGTAATACACCAGCTGCCCTAGATGGGAAGAATGATAAAAATATTCCGGTTTTTTGTGCGTTGTGCAGTATTCAGAAAAAGCGGTGAGAATGTCGTTTCGCAGTAGATACTTCTTGTCTGATGTGCGTAACTGACTGGCGAACTGACGTAGATCGCTTTTCTCATCACTATCAAGAACGTCCTGGATCAGATTGAGCATTGCAACTCCCTTTCCAAATAGCAAATTGAACGGTTCCAACAACAATCTACAAAGTGCTGTCGGAAATATGTATTCCCTTCGGTAGATAGACGCTAAAATTGGCAATCTTTACAGATTGTAAAGCTGCCTATATTTTCGCCGGATGTAACGGATGTACGGCTCGATGCTTAATTCAGCACCCGTAACGCCCCTGATCAATTCAGTTGCAGTGTACTTGCAACCGTGTTGGTAGATTTTATCCTTCAACCAATTATGTAGTGTATTACAGTGACCCTGCTCTATCTCCGTTAAGATTTCTGAATGAGCTTCGAGAGCGGCTTCAAAAAACTGGGCACTCATTAAGTTACCAAGGGTGTAGCCTTGGAACATCCCTCCAATTTGACCAGTGTACCAGTGAACATCCTGTAATACACCATCCCTGTCCGTTTCTGGCACAATTCCCAAATCAGATCGATAACGTTCATTCCAGGCTTCGGGGAGGTCTTTCACCTCTAGACTTCCTTCCAGCATCTGTAGTTCTAAGTCGAAGCGAATCATGACGTGGAGATTGTAGGTAACCTCGTCAGCATCAGTACGAATGAGGGATTTACTGACTTTGTTAATCGCCCGGTAGAATGTCTCAACGGAAACATCACTCAGCTGACTAGGGAAGGCCTTGACGAGTTGGGGGTAGAAGTATTTCCAGAACCCAAAACTTCTGCCTACTAAGTTTTCCCAAAGCCGCGATTGACTTTCGTGGACGCCGGAAGATGTGCCGCCAGCAAGAGGGGTGCCTTCATAGTCGCGGTTGAGTCCTTGTTCATACAAAGCATGACCCATTTCGTGGATGGTGCTAAATAGTGCTTGACCTAGGTCATCTTCGTAGACACGGGTAGTAATTCGCACATCACCCACTGAGAAGTTGATCATAAACGGGTGGTGAGTTTTGTCTTGACGCCCTCGCTTGAAGTCATAACCTAGCTGATCGAGGACTTTGAGAGTAAAGTCTAATTGCTGAGCTTCCGGGTAGAATTGACGTAAGCAGCGGTCATCAGTAAGGGGTTGAGAGGTAATGGCTTCGACCATCGGCACTAATCGCTGCCGCAAGTCGGCAAACAGCGATCGCAAAAATGATGTTTTCATGCCATAGTCGGCAAAGTCAATTAATGGATCGGCGATATGGTCGTAATTTGGAAAAAAGTTTGCCAATTCACGGCTCATTTCGAGGGTTTTTTCCAGGTAAGGCTGCACGAAAGCAAAGTCATTTGCCGGTCGCGCTGCTGCCCAAGCCTCGTAAGATTGGGTTCGATGCAGGGAAAGTTTCGCCATAAAGTTAGCGGGCACCCGCACCGCGGCTTCATACTTTCTTCTGGTGATGCGAATCAGACTAGCTTCGTCGGAACTGTAGGGCAGGCTTTTTTCTAGGGGGTGCAAATCATCTAGCAGTTGACCTATGGCTGGATCGGTAAACTTACTGTGAGAAATTTGTTGTAGAGTAGCTAACTGACGACCTCGTGCTGCTGCGCCACCAGGAGGCATATAAGTCGCCTGATCCCAGTACAAAAGAGAGGCGGCGGCTTCGATGTCATTGATCTCGCCGAGACGAGTTTTAAGATCCAATAGTTTCGGTTCGGTCTTTTCAGTCTTTTTG
>DALYIW010000232.1:0-397 GCA_031970155.1 Coleofasciculaceae cyanobacterium CTOTU46601
CTGCCAAACAGCATAGCCACTTGGAGCTATGAGGGCAAAGTTACGATTTGGGACGAGACAGCTACGGCAAGCCTAAAGATTTGCTCAAATGCGTCAAAGGGCAGGCACTTGAATTAGCTCGGAATAACCGGCTTCGCTGGGTTACACCGATAATCTGCTTCACTGGCGACATAGAACTTGATGCAACGATTCCTTTTCTACAACCTCTTCAAGGGGTTTATGTTTCACGCTTGGGGGGGATACTCGATCTCCTCAATAGACTGGAAAATGGCTAACATATTATCCACTGCGCGGCATAAGCCATCTATTACGGTTCCAAGCCCTCCTACGGCTGACAATGGCTGGGTAAACACGCTTGATTCTCAAAAACCAGAAGTCCTATCAAAGGCTCGATCCA
>DALYIW010000232.1:407-13630 GCA_031970155.1 Coleofasciculaceae cyanobacterium CTOTU46601
CGGTGGGATGACCACACGGGGCTTTTTTTAACTGTGTTTCACTCGTGCGGAAAGTGTGTGTGAGTTAGCTGGCAGCTTTTAGACTATCTTCCTGGTTCTCCGTGGGTAGAACTAGCTCGGGCAGGCGATCGCGCACTACAGTCACGAATTTTTGTGGATCGTTCTTGAATTCTCGCTTTATGTTAGCCGTCATCAACTCGGTTGAAAGTTCTATTCCATTTCTCTTCTGCTGTAGTCCCAGCCCTCCCATCAGCTTTCTGGCTTGTCTCTTTGTCAGGTTGTCTAGCGCTGCGGCTACTTTTTGCACTTCTTCAGGAAGCTCTTGCGCCGACTGTTCTAGCTCTGGCAGGGATAAGTTGCTTTCAATTGGCGGATTCTCCGGTTCAATCGGTAGAGCGTCCTGGTTTGTTTCCAAACTTTCGTGAGTGCGGACGGCTACGGGTATGATTTCTTTGGACTCCTCAGCAATTGGTGCTGTTTCCTCCACTCGAGCTTCCCCTTCGTTTAATGCGCTGTGTCGCAAATTATCTATCTCTTGTACTGCTGACAGATTGGTTGCAGGCTCTGCCACTTGGCAGCACAAAAAGCAAAACGTTACCAGGAAGATGAAGGGAGGTAGAAGAATCTCGTTAAGTGCGTCTACTGTGAAAAATTCCATTGTTTAAATCCTCTCTTTGTTTAGTTGGGGGCGTATGAAGCGATCGCCCCCCGCAAGAAACTTGATAATTTTTTGAAGCGGTTTTCTTGCTTGATTACTAAATTATCAGTCTGTTATCAGCTTGTCAACCCTGAACGGAAAAAAAATTCTATCCCCCTTCCATGACCCTCGATTGTCATGCTATGTTTGCTGATAACATCTTTAATCAGGTGATAACACTCATGCCTAACCCTTTCGTCAGCGGTCGCGTTCCGATCAGCCTTTTTGAAGCTTTGGAATCCCACTGCTCTAACACGGGCATGACGCGAACTGAAGCTTTAATTTGCGCTCTTGAATCGTATCTCGGAGTTAGAACGAGCGACTCTGCCGACGCACTGATTTCTGTAGATCGAATTCTCGGACTTGAGGAGTACGTTCAGCAGCTTGTTAAAGAACAGGTTCATCATGAGCTACAAAAAATTACTGCACGTACTGGGACTTCTTTAAATCCTAAAAGCCATAAAATTTGAATAATAGAAGGATCGTTGAATATCCCTCAACTTTTGTCTACCGTCTTGCCGATTTCCGCCGTTGCTCTACCATCACTGCCCCTAGAACTAAGCCGTTCGTTCGATTTAGAAGACCTGGAACAACTAGCAATCTCAATTCAAAATATAGGTATCTTGGAGCCTATTTCAATACAATTGTCAGCATTGATTGATGGATGATGCACAAAAGCAATAACCCCACACTATTTATTGTACAGTGCGGGGTTTTCCTTATTAATTCTCTTTTTTCAAGACATCCATTCTCCGATACCATGCCAAGCGCATTCGAGTTCGCGCTGATCGTATTCTGGTACTTGCTTGGCTGCCCAAAGCATTAGGTTGTAACCGCCATTAGTGTTCAGCCGTTCTCCTATCTCTCTGACTCGGACTCGGTTTTTTCCCAGGAAAACTTCTCGATCTTCACTGCCTTTTGGAACCTCGCATATTCGACTCATTTCTTGAAGCTCTTTGACCAGCCCTGGAATTGCATTAATTTCTTCAACGGTTGTACCAGCGTAGACAGAAATCACATTGGGATTGTAGACAAACATTTTTCCCCGCTTTTACTAACGTCACTTACTTTACTTCTGGCGGATGCTGATTCAATCTTTAAAAGTTAGCTCTTTTATTGCTGCAATGAGAGGCTTCCCGCCAATTATAATCTAACTCCACCTTTTCCGCCCATACTAATAACGACCAAAGAACTGAAGAATGTATGGTACAGCCGTGGATATCTGGAGAAGTAGATACTTTTTAGTGGCATTTTTACGCTTCCAGCAAGAGTAGAGTGCAAATTGTACGCTACAATTCAACCCACAAATGTTGTTCGCCTGATAAGGGTTTTTCCCTTATCCTCTATGTCTTCCCCCTTTTTTGTATCGAATTGCGATCGATGAAGACAAAACCAAGGGATTTTTCTTGACAACTCAGGATCTTTTATACAATAGTCAAAAGCGGGACACTCCCAAACTTATTGTTTATGAGCGTCACTGGAGGTCTACCCGAATTTTCAAAAACTCGCGCACTCAATACATGGCAAGACTTTAGCCACTTCAAAAGAAGAAGGACTTGTCACTGCCTAGAAAATCAGGTTCTTAATTTGTTGAATAGTTAGAGGAGCCGGGACGATAATTTTCCCTAAAACCGTCCCAACTCAATTTCTTTGCGATATATCTATAGTATCACCACTGATCTTACATGGTGCAGGTTCTTCATAGATATATAAATTTTGCCATTTTAGAGGCAAGTTGGTTGGGCGGCTAGTCTTTGCTCCTCCTCAAGCGTTGCGGCTTGCGTGCAGTCGCACAGACATTAAGGAGAAACCCATGTCATCACTTCAATCTGAGTATTTATCTCAACGCCAGTCAGCTATTGATTGGCTCATAAAGAATAATTTCCCCCCCTTACCCGTAGCTCCGGCTCAATCGGCGAGAGAGTATCCAAAGGTTGTGACTCCGGCTTCCAATTCGGCGAATGGCTTGCATTGCCCCCTTACTAAGGATCTGCAACCTATTCCACTTTACACGGGCAAAAACCCCTCTTACTTAGATGCGGACGGGCATCCTCACCTGGTCGTTCACTCAGATTATCAAAAGCGAATGCCCACTCCCCACGAGCTAGAATCTTGGTTTGAGCACCCTGATACCGGGGTGGGAACCCTTGGGGGCTGGAACAACGTTATTTGGCTAGACTTTGACCAGAAGCGGTTTGACTCCAATTGCTGCGATGATGCCGTGCTAACAATAGTTACGGCAATTCGGGATAGTACGGGATCGGAACCCTTTCTAGAGCGCACTCACTCCGGCGGTTGGCGCATTGGAGTCACAGTTAAGCAAAAACCTAACTTTACTAATTTTACCATTGCCCCAGGTGGTCAGCACGTCGGTGAAGCTTTGGGCGCTGGACGCTTTACCGTGCTAGCTCCCACAATTGGACCATCGGGCAACTCGTATGAATCCGTTCATCGCGCTCTTGTGCTGCCACAGGTTGAGAACCTGGAATCAATTGGCATTTTAAGAGCGTGCGGTCGATCGCAAACTTCGCAAACTACTGTTGCTAAAACCCCCCTGGCTGTAGAGGCTGCCCTCAGATCGTCTTGTGCCGGTTCTATTGATTTAGCTGATTTGATCTGTCCGAAGAGCCGCTCGATTTTACACGGAGCCGATCCTTACTCAGATCGATCTCACTCCCTGAGCGTTGCAGTTAACGAGCTTTTCGGCTGGCATAACTGGGCTTCGTCTAACTCCCTAAGTGTACGGGGTCTACCGACAGACTTGGCGTATCAAGCAGGGGAGCGCCTGGGCATTGATAGCGATCGCATTGGACGGATTATCACTTCAGTTGGCGATCTTCAATCTAAGCAGCCTGCCGCCTTTTACCTCGGTGGCGATGTGAGCTGCTGGAAGAAAATTTATCGACTCGATCGCAATTCTTTCGAGCGTTTCTGCCCCTCTTCCATCCAGGCTGCTATTTTTAGCGACTTTAATTTAAGCCACAAAATGCCTTCCAACCAGAACCAGGAACATCTGGATTCTGGACAACCGGCTCATTCAAACGGTAGGCGCTCCCTTAAATTAGTCGATCGGATTAAGAGCATCATCCTCACATACGACAACGAGGCTAGAGCGACTGAAGCGCTGATGGAACTAGCCGCATCGGTGGGCAAACCTTATAGCGACATTGCAGCGCTGGCTCGACTGGTTAGGAGCGAAATCGAATCGTTCTCCGAACTCAAGACCGCTATTTCTTCCGTGCGTCCCCTTTTAAATCACTGCCGGAAGCGCTTAGACATCCGCCGCTATCTTGTTCGTCCCCTGGCTGATGCTATTCTTGATGCCGCAGCAGCCATGCCGACTGCGCCAGAATATCTGTTGAATACTCTAATTCCCGTCGCAGCGAGTCGAATCGGCACTTCGGCGCGTGTTGTCGTGAATCCTCACGGGGGGTACGTCCAGCCCTGCATTTTCTGGAGTGCTAACGTGGCAAACTCCGGGCAAGCTAAAACCCCTCCCCAATCTCTGATTATCGAACCCTTAGAAGATCTCGACCAGGACGACCGCGATCGCTACGCACAAGAGTTAGCAGATTGGCAAGCTGCTACTGACAAAAATAAGGGACCAAAGCCAATCGAGACTCGACGCATCCTTAATGACACGACGACTGCTCAAAAGATCAGAATCCACAACGAGAACCCAAGGGGTCTGATCGAATACCTCGACGAGTTAACAGCAGATTATGAACGTCTCAACCAATTTAACGGAGGCAAGGGCGCTGACTTGCGCCACGAGTTAGGCTTGTTCAATGGGAAGTTTGGGGCTTACGACCGTGGGGACGTGCGCTTGTATCTTCGGCGCGTGGCTTTTAGCAAAACTGGAACGTATCAATGGGACACCCTTTCAGCCTTGATGTCCGACCAGGTTGACTTTATTGCCAGCGGCTACCTAGCTCGATTTTTGCTCTGCTCTATCGTTGATGCTCCAGAGCGCAAGCTCGATTTATTTTCCGATCGAGACAGCAATGTACTGTCTCAAATGCTTCGCACGCTTTACCGTCGTCTGGAAACTCAGCCGGAGCGAGACTACTTACTGTCCCATGAAGCGAAGCTACTTTTCCAGGCGTTCAATCATTCCCTTGTTGCTGCTGAAATTCAGGAGAGTCACTTTGGGCTGGCTCTTGTCTACGCCAAAATTGAAAGCTATGCCGCACGGCTCGCTCTCTGGTTGCATATTATTAATGCTGTCGTTCAGGGCGAGGAACCAGCGCCCGTCATTTCTGGCGAGACTATGCGAGCTGCGATCGAGTTAGCCTGCTTCTATTTGTGGCAGCACAAACTCATTTATGCTCATAACGCTCCCTCAACCAAACTAGATGGCGTGCTACTGAGGGTTCAGACCTGTGCGCTCAAGTTGTGGTCGAAGGGCAAGGCGCTAACGGCTTCTTTTGCCAAGAGTCGAGTCAACCCCATAAAGTCATGGCCCACATCTAAAATCAGAGACAAGATTTTTCGCGTGTTGGCACTAGCTGGTTTGGGTCGCACTGAGGGTCACGGCGATAAAACCGTTTATATCCCTTCTGACTCTTCATCTCCCCCTTCTCCTCCTTCTCCCCACTCTGATACCTTTACTGTTGCTGATATTGGTGGGTTTGGCGATCAGTTGGCAGTTGAGCCAATCGCTGAATCTATTGTCCAGCAAGAGGATGGCTCTATAGTTGATACAGTTGGTGAGCACGTTATCCCGCCAGCGCCGGAGGTAGAGGTAATCGAGGACTGCCACCTCGACTTATCCACCAACATCACCAATAATTCTACTCAATCCCCTGTGGTATCTGAGCTTGAGGAAGTTGATAATCCACCAACTTCCTCACCAACTGTTGGGGAGTTGCAAGCTATTCTGATTGGTTGCACCGCTTTCACTCAGGCTATGAGTTTGCGATCGTCCCACCAGGAGTTGTTTAAGCAAGCCTATCAATCTCTATCACAACAACAGCAAGAACATTTTGATAGCTGGGTTTCGTCTCGCTACGCCGAACCGATTTATAAGTACGTCGGCATTGAACGTCATGACGAGGAGGGCTACTCACTGATGAGAGGAGATTTAGTCCGGCTAAAATCTTCAAAACTAAAATCTATCCTCACTCACGTCCTTCCCTTGCACGCTCCTGTGGCGTTGAGTAATTTCCAGTCTCCTCAATTTGTTGGAGTCAATCCTAATCAACTCAAGCTAGTTGAAAAGCTGTCTCCACCTTCTGCTGGCGATCAGATGAATCTTCTGTAACGCATGAAGAAGGATGAGCAGCGACGAGAGAGAGGGGTCGCATTTGCTGTCTTACTGGCGCATTTGTCTTACGAGTGTTGTGCGGCTCTCGCACGCTTCTCGTTGCCGAATGTTTCAGATTGGCTCAGATTTGTTCAGATGCAATGAAACAAAAATTCTGTGTCCTGCCACCAGGACACAGACTACACTGTGCTACTTTAACGTGTTGCTAAATTCCAGCCGACTGGATTTTAGCAACGGCTGTTCTCTCTCGAATTGCTCAAATTAATTAGATTCCCCACCATCCTTTGCCTGCCCAGCAGTTGCATCGCTGATTTCGGGGAAGGTAGAGTTTCAGGATGTACCCCCGGATATCTGAGAGTACATCCACCTCCGTCCCCAGGTTGTGGGCGATTTCGACGGCTTGATTTTCCAAGCATTCAATTTCGTCTTTCTCGGCTAAGGTAAGCGACCTTTCGTTGAATCCCACGATCGCTATCTTGAATAAACGCCGAGATAGTTTGAATAGTTTTCGTGCCGTGCAGTAATGTTCTTCTGGGGTTCCCTTGAAGTTTTCACATAGCCGCATTACCAGTTCATCAACGGGGAATATAAGTGGTTTTTCGATTACTAGCAATTTTGCGTCAATCAGCGTGCGAGACACTTTGTTTTGGGCGAAGCATCTTTTGGGTAATTCGAGTATGTCTGCTTCTAGGATGTCTAGCCATTCCAGAAATTCAATATATTCAGCGGACTGGTTTCTTTCAAGACAGCTCGGAATTAGGGTTACTATTCTGCCTTCCGGCTTGGTGCATTCGTACATTTTTCTGATGTGCTTGAGTTCTATGGCTGGTTTGAACTCTGCACCCCAAGGCGGATTTCCGATAACGCGATCGTATCGATTTTCTAGTCCTTCTGCTTCAAGGAAATCTCGGTATCTTGGCTCGTATCCTTTTACCTCCAAGATATTGAACAGAAGGTCGTTAAATTCTCCGGTCTCTACTCGAACGCTTGAGCATTCTCGATAAATTGCTTCAATTAAATCCCCTTGACCGCCATGCGGCTCCAAGACTAGCATCCCTGGTTCCAGTTCTGCGTAGTGCATAATCTCTCGGTGTACCCTCTCGTCTTGAGTTGGGAAGAATCCCCGAATTTTTGTGCTGGCTAATTTGACCTGAAGGCTTTGTAGTTTTACCTCCTCTTTTAAATTTGTTTGCTTATGGGTGTATGGCTTTATCCCCTTTTGTTCCAGTATTTGTGCTAAGTCCCACAGAGCTGAAATAGCTGCCTTGACTTGTGTTGCTGAGTGGAGTCCAATTTTGGCTAAACGATCTCGCTCGTCACTCATAATCGGGTCGCGAAATAGTTCAGCTACCGCCTCATCAGTTGTTTTTTCCCAGCGTTCTAACTTTTGTGGATACCACTTTTCTTTGCAGTATCGTCGCAATATTTCTAGGGGACGACGCTGGACAATGCGAGTCAGACAAGCAGGCAAACATTTGGCTTCAACCGCTTGGGACATCTGATAGAGCCATGTTTGAACAACTTCTAACTCCACCGCTTCAAGGTAAAACTCTTGGGCTTCTCTTGCCTTTTTAGCTGTATGTGTCGATCGCGCTTGCTTGCACAATTCGATGCGCTTATTCATAGCGTCGGCTAGGTTTCGCAACCTTGCCACTTTATTAAGGTCGGGTTTAAACCTAAATTCGTGGAGGTGGATGACCTTAGAATTGTCAGTATTATTCGGCTCGGAATTAGGCTCGCATTCTTGATTGATTGACCAGATATCCAGTTGTCTCTCCATAATAAAAATCCCCAAGTTTTTGGACTTGGGGCAACAACGACTATTTGGGTTTCACGCTAATTTCACTCGCGCTAGCGATTCATCTTCAACCAGGGGAGAGCTGTTACACGACCGAATCGCAGCGATTGGGAGATAACAATGAGGGTGGTATGCGATCCAGCAGGTAGTCAATCAGATAGTCACTTTTCTCTCTGTTGTCTGAAGGTCTACCTTTTTTTGATCCTGGTAGATTACCTGCAATCGGGAAAAAGCGATCGCACCCGTATACAGTTAGTGACTGAGATTCTCCATAACTGTGGAGGTCGATTGCTATCTTGAAAACCCACCCCCATTAGTACAATTGTACTTTTAGGGTGGGTTCTCATAACGAATTGAGCGAGCTTATTCTACGACGCGACTTATCAGGCGCTTCTGGAGTTTCCTTGGTGCTGCGGCACTTTAAGAAGCGGTATTGCCTTGCTCACTGTAACCTTGGCTTTGGGATTGCAGTGCGATCGCACGACTGGGTTTACTTCATCAGGGTAATGTTTGCATCGGCTTTTTATCTCTTGCTGTAACTGCCCCAGAGGTTTGTCCTTGCCGTTTACTTTCTGACTAACCCCTAATCTATCTTTATCTAGTTGTGACAGATTGCCTGCGATTTTTCTGCAAGCCGCTAGGCTTAGGGCTTTGAAATTTACCTCCCACTCTAATAAAGAATCTTGCGGTGTTGGCTCGATTTTATCGGAAACTACTGAATCTAATAGACCTGTTTCTTCTTTCGTGTTGGTTGCAAGAGCCGTTACGGTATCTTGAGTGCGCTGGCATTCGTAGGCTTCCTCCGGACGAGGAAGTGCAGTTTCACTCGATCTATCTTCGTTAATTGAAGATTCTGCTCCTTTCTTATTATCGGGCTTGTGGATTAAACACGAAGCTGCACAGATATAAATTGAGAACAATTCAATGGCAAGCATTACATTTTTCATCGTTGTACTCCTGATGGTTGGTTATCTGTTTGACACATGGTTGCTTTAGATTTTTCTGCCGCGCTACCAAAGATATTTATTGACGCGACTATTAGCGTTAAAATTCCTATTTTTGCTAGCACGATTCTGGCTTCTCTTAGCTTTTCCCTTCGTATCTTCTCCTTTTTCTTGTCTTCTAGCCCTTTCTCCAGTAACGCCTGTGACGGAAACATTTCTAGAAACAGGTCAATCTCAGTTGCTCCAGTATCCCTCCACATCATTTCGATTGGCTGAAACTGCTGTAGCATTGGGAAGAAATTAGGCAGGTACTCTTTTAGTTCTACTGCTTTCCTGGTTACTGGCACTAGGTAGAAGCTGTATTCAAGGTTGTTCCCTGTTTGCTGGAGCGATAAACATGGAGCGAAGTCCGGGAATCTCCTTAATAGTTCTTCCCTTCTTGGCAATATTTCTTGGTTCCATTTATCCCGATAGTCGTATGCTGTCAATGACTCTGAGGTTTCCATTTCTAATCTAGGATGTGTGAATTTTAATTGACTCTTTATTCCAGGGTTGGTGACTCTTTTTTCCTACTAGTTCCTTTGGTAGGATTGGCTTTTTCTCTAAGCTTGAGTTCTTTGTCAATTTCCTGGAAATCTCGGATGTGCTGTTCTCTTAGTCGAGAGACTATTTCAACCCATCTGCTATTTTGGCTGTCGTATCCAACCTTTAATATCTCTCTAGGCTCTTGCGACTGGACTTTTTCATACAGGGTCAGCCGACTGTCCTTCCATCTCCCAATGTATCTTTTGCCTTCTACCTCGTTTTTCCCTAGTGAGTTTAGGTACAACGAGAGCGTATTTGCAACAAAGTGAATTTGTTGCTGGCGACTGCGGGAATCTACTAAGAGCGAGTGCGATAGCGAAGCGCTGCTGCGAAGCGCAGATCGCTCGGACGGTACCGAGTCAACATCTCTTGGCTTTCCACTTTCTTCTGTTGCCTTTATAGAGGCAGGTGATTTGCCGTACTCCAGGGCGCGTCCGTCGAATCCTTTTATGGCTTCGTCGTCTCGCTCTCTCGAATAGCTTATCCCTCTGTATTTCTGCAACCCTGCAAACGTATAGGCTTTCCCTAGTTGAGTTCCACTTAAGTGAACCTCATCCTTGGAGTAACTGATTCCCTTGATTTTCCCGGTTCGAGTCACTCCAATTTTTGCTGTTATCCCCCATTCTTCCTGGAGTCTAACCATCAGTTGCGGCATGGTCAGGTTATTGAGGGCTGCTTGGTCTACTCCTCTTTGGATTTGCACTTTAACGGGTTCGTCTGGTGGAGAGCTTCTTAACCCCGCTTCGTACTCAGCCTTTTCCCGTTTCTTGCGCCGTTGTTGTCCCGTGCTGGGAGCGCTTCTTTCTACATCCCAGCTAGAGGCGACCTCTACCATGCCAAATTCTTTTTCAAGATCTCTGAGTATCTTCTCCGTTCGGTTCCAGTCCAACCACCCTGATACTACTTTGTTGTCGCTCAATTTTACCCGGTTGGCGATTATGTGGTAATGCGGTCTTGGGTCTCCATCTGGGGTTTCGGTGTCGCTGTGCTTGGCAACTACCCATTGGCACTCCCCGAAACCCAGCCTATCCATGTATTCGGCTACCAGTGTCATCATGACTTCATCCGATACTTGTTCTGTTGGACTTGGGCTTAGGCTGATGTGAGCAACTGGCTTTTGAACTCTTTCGTTTCGCCTCGAAATACTTGCGAACTCTTCTCTCAGTTCGTCTGTGCTTCTACCTATCATGTTTCCCCCGATGTACTCTGCCGTAGCCTTCGAGAATACATACTGAAGGATTCCCCCGAACGTTTTACCCTTTGTAATCTTCCCGATCACGGACTGAAAGCCCCATTAATTCTGCTTGGATTTGCCTTAATAAGTTTGCTACTTCCTCGACAGTTTTTAGGTTTTCTTGCCAATTAAGAGGATTTTCTCCTGACTTAAGTGCCGTATGAATCGCTTTTGTCTGTTGATTTAGGTTGTTACCTATCCTTGAAAGTTCGGCGACTACCTTGATGTTGATTGCTGGTTGAATCGGTGTTGTCTGTCTTCTTTCTACACAGCTTCTGATGTACTTATTTAAGGTCATCCCCGCCAGAGATGCTTTCTTTTTCCATTCTTCTTTTTGCTCTGGCTCTAACAACAATAGGTGCTGTTTTGTCTTCTTTTTCACGTCATATTTTGCCTCCATATACCGCTACTGGTACATTATTTCTGTTGCCAACCGCACTTATTTCTACTGTTGTCTCTGCCTCCCTGTGGCTAAAGTTATTGTTCTTTGCATTTATTTTCTGGTTCGACTTGATTTGCTCCATTTTTGGTATAATTTTTTCTACTATCCAGTCCCTGAACTTGACATTTGCTCCGGTTTCCCCATCGTGAAAAATTATTTTTATGTTGACCCTTTGGTTCCTGTTTTTGCTTAGGTTTGCCTTTTCTATTGGTAGGGTTATCCCCAGTCTTGTCAGGCTTCTGTAAGCTCGCTCTAGGCTTCCTTCCTCTCCTTCTATTCTGACTAAAAAAAAGTTTCCGGCAAACTCGAACTCTTCTCTTTTCCTTGTCACGTCTTCTTTAGCGATCGCTACTGCTCCTACCATCTGCCCAGCTCCAAATTTCTGGAAACATTTTCTCGAAAACCCATCCCTTAAATTCTGTTGCCTTGTCTGGGTTAACTTCTTCGCCCCACTTAACAAGGTCTATTAATCCCAGGAAGTTGACGACTATCCCTAGTTCCGAGACACTTATGGTGTCTTCCCTTACTCCAGCTTCTATTAATTCATCAATTCCTACCTTTCTGACTAACCTTTCTTTCGTTAAGACGGTATATACGTCGTTTGCCGCTAACCAGAAAGATGTGATTTTGCCGACTATCCTCACTTCGTCATTTTTAAACATTAAGGTTAGGCAATTGTCTTTCTGTCTTTTTACCTCTTGCTTGGGTATATCTATTACTTGATTGTTCATTTGCTTCGTTTTAGGGGAGATGCTACTTTGCCGATTCAGCGCCTCACAGAATAGTGCTTTCACACCTTACTTTTTAGGCGGCTACTAACCCTGTTTCTGGAGTTCCTTGACTTTGAGTTTTTACCAGAATTAAGGTTTCCTCTTGTTCCTCTTCTTTTTTCCCTTTTTGGTTTTCCCATATCAACGGAAATGCTGTTTCAATAATCCACTCACAAAATACGCTCGATCTTCTGACTTCTCCCGCATAATCTATTAACTTCTCTAGTCCGGGGAAATTTAACATTATTTTTACTTCTCCGTCTTCTCCTGTCTCTTCTCTGATGTCGTTTGCTTCGATTCTTAACTCCCTTATTACTGATCTCAGTTGCTTTTCATCTTTTCCGGCTTTTAATAGCTCTACGTCTAGCGCTTCGCATAAATCACTTAGGTTCCACCAACATTCACCTAAGCCTGTTAATTGAATGTTGATTTCATTGTCTCCAAATTTTAGTGCAACCTTCTTAACCTGTCTCATCGTAATTACCTTCCTTGTTTATTTCCCTTTTTTTGTTTCTGGTGGTTCTTTGGCTGTGCTGCCTGCTTTAGGAATCGTATTTAACTGTTTTATTACTTCTCCTAGCTGCTCGATCCAGTTCATCGATTTTCCTGTTTTGCCTTCTTCTGCTTCCTTTTCTGTCTCTGGCGTAGAATCCTCACCGACCGTTTCCATTTCCTATTAATAACGGCTCCCAAAACCTTGTTGTTATTTGTTCTTGCATTGTTCCTACCTTTTTCCAGGCGACTAGGGCTTCTTGACTTATCTCTGCTATTTGTCTTTCTAACCTCCTATTTTCTTGGTCTATTTTTTGGTAGCTTCCTATCAACCTTCTGTAGTCCCCTTCGAGGTTTTCTAGCCTGGATTTAGTCTCTTGCAGCTCTGAATACAGCTCCATTTTTTCCCTGAATCCTTTCAAGCTCTCGCCTTCATAGAACTCGGCTACTTTCCTGGACTCTTCAAGGCTTCCTCTTTGTATCGCTAGTTCCCGCTCTCGTGCGGTCAGCATCTCTTCTAGCTGTCTTATCCTGGTGTCAACTTGTTGCGTTGCCTCTACCCCACCTACCGACAACGATGCCAGCATGAACTCTTGCCGTTCTGAAGCTGTGCGCCTTACTCCGAAAGCATCATCAAATAGGGTGATAAGGTGTCCTGTTGTCAGGGCTTCGACTATGGCGCTGGCTTGGGCGTTGCCCCGTTTGTCCCAGTACCGCAGGAAAGCCGCTGCCACGTACAGAGGAATCGGTTTGATGCGATGATTCTCTCCAATAACTGCTATGCTTTCGATTTCCCGGAACGAAAACCCTTGACATGACTGGGCTTGAGTGCTTTTACCCCCTAAAAATTCCCGGAAGGCTTTGTCATGTTTTCCGATCGCTCTAGCTAGCGATGTTGGGTTGAGTCTGTACGAGCCATCAGGCATCATGTAGCCTTCTAATACCAATTCTCTGTAAAGATGCGCTTAATATATAGATCTTCAGGAGCAAGCTGG
>DALYIW010000233.1:0-13514 GCA_031970155.1 Coleofasciculaceae cyanobacterium CTOTU46601
TTCTAGACTGAGGGCAAATCAAGTGTACTCGTCCTAGAGAATTGGTATCACAACAAGAAACTATTTCTGCTCAAAAACATACTTCTGTGCCACACGCCAATAGCGAGAAAAACGCTTAAGGTCAATATAGCCGTCGTAATCCACAAATGGCTCAGGCGACCACACCTCAACTTCCACAGAAAGTGCGTCTTCTATTGCGTCACAAATCACATCAAACCGAGGACTAGGACTTTCCGCAGTCGCCACCCCATCTGCACCATGTTCCTTAGCAAAAGCAACAACTTCCGCCGCCACATCGCCGCGCCGAATGGTCACAGGCAACTCTAGTAAACACTCATAAATAAAGACAATTCGCTTCAGGCTAATCTTCCACTCTTCCAGCAAAGCATCATCCCAAACCCAAATTGCAGGAGCATTTGGATATTCTTGCAGCGCTGGATTATTGGGACTCAAACAATCACCATGTACCCAGACAATCGGTTTTTTCATCAGTTTAATTTTTAGGAATTACTACCGCCGCTTTTTCGGTCTATCAAAACTTCTACTTCCACCACTGCGATCCATCGACTCCGCTTTCGGAAACAGTCGTTGCTCTAGCTGTTCATAGCTGCCCTCAAAATCGCACTTGCCATACAGCGGACATACTTTACAATATGCCCCTTCTGTGTATTTCTCCAGGTTCTCGCGGTTGAAGAAATAAGGCTTGTGGCTGAAGGTGCTAGCAACCCACTGCCAGGAGAGGTTATTACTAGCTGGGTCACCATCGAGAAGATGTTCTAAAAACCACCTTGCACCAGTCTGCCAACTAACGTGTCGCCAATGCACTAAGTAAGCTGCCATCCACATTCGTTGGTGGTTGTGCAGGTAGCCTATCTCCCGTAAATCGCGGCTAAAGCTATCAATACAAACCATTCCAGTTGTCCCCTGTTCCACATCAGAGGGGAATTCAGGCGTGTATACTTGGGCTGCATAGCCTGTCTTGTATTCTTCCTGGTCTTTCCAGATATCGTCACCTGTTTTGGCATACAGCCGTTGCCAGTAATCCCGCCAACCAAGTTCGTTAATTAATTTCTCAGTATCGTTGTGGTTTCGCACTTTCTTGAGCGCAAAATCACGCACTTGGGCCAGACTCAAAACCCCATAACGGAGATAAGGTGAAAGCCGCGTTACTTTCCCATTCAGGAAATTACGAGATTTTGCATACTGGGCTGGGTCTACTTTCTCTAGCGCTGCCTCTGCTGCTTTACGCCCTCCCACTGTCTCACTGATGTGGTCGTCGCGCTGTGCCGCAGTGGGAAACTGTTCCCGGACGTAGGCAATTAGCTCATCGCGGCTGGCAAAGTCTCGTTGCATGTTGTGATTGTTGGTTTCGCTCATCTTGGTTTTCTATCAGCCGCCGCTGTGTAATCCTTGATTAGGTTTAAGCTTTCTTATATCTATAGCGGTTTTCAAGATAGTGCAACACAGTTTTCGGTAAAGGCAAGGCATACGCTTATGACGGCTGAAGTTTCACGCCTCCATATCTTCGGTATTCGACATCATGGCCCTGGTTCAGCGCGATCGCTTCGTGATGCCTTAGAAACCTTGCAACCCGATGCCATCTTAGTAGAAGGGCCACCCGACGCTAATCAAATGCTGCCCCTACTGGTACATCCTGAGATGCAGCCCCCTGTTGCCTTACTAATCTACGTTCCAGAGCAACCACAGCGCTGTGTTTACTACCCTTTTGCTGTATTCTCTCCAGAGTGGCAAGCCATCCATTATGGGTTAACTCACGGTGTCATGGTGCGTTTCATGGACTTGCCTCAAGCACATCGGTTAGCCCAGACACCCCAGGAGTCTATTGATGATAATCAGGGGCAATCAGAAGTAGAACCGGAAAATGCGATCGCCAATATCCAACCTATCCCTGATACTCAACCAGAGAATTCCTCGCAAAACTTAGCTAATGAAATTCGTTTTGACCCCCTTGGTTGCTTAGGAAAGGCAGCAGGCTACAGTGACGGTGAGCGTTGGTGGGAAAATTTAGTAGAGCAACGCCAGGATAGTGCTGATCTGTTTGCCGCTATTTTAGAAGCGATGACGGCTTTACGTCAGGAAGCACCCCCAGAGTCAGATCCAACCGAGGTGCAGCGGGAAGCTTATATGCGAAACACAATTCGTGCTGCCCAGAAAGAAGGGTTTCAACGAATTGCAGTGGTTTGCGGTGCTTGGCACGCCCCTGCACTGGCACAGATGCCACCTGTAAAAGAAGATAACGCTGTACTTAAGGGGCTACCGAAGACGAAGGTAGAGGCAACTTGGGTGCCTTGGACTTATGGGCGGCTTTCCTTCAAAAGCGGCTATGGTGCTGGTGTCGAGTCACCGGGTTGGTATCACCATTTGTGGACTTCGATCCCCCCTCAGTCCCCCCTTAAAAAGGGGGGAAGTAAAGTGGCGATCGCATCTTCTCTTAAACAGGACACAAGTGAAGTGACGATCGCATCTTCCCTTAAACAGGACACAAGTGAAGTGGCTATACGTTGGATGGCGAAGGTGGCTCAATTACTGCGGGAGGAGGGTTTAGACGCTTCATCTGCCCACTTAATTGAAGCAGTACGACTAGCGGAATCTTTGGCCGCATTGCGCGATCGCCCTCTCCCAGGTTTAGCCGAATTAAACGAAGCAACTCAAACTGTGTTGTGCTTTGGTAGCGATTTGCCGATGCGCTTAATTCACGACAAATTAATCGTAGGCGATCGCTTAGGGGAAGTGCCAGACGAGACGCCGATGGTACCCTTGCAACAAGATTTGTTGAGGCTACAGAAGCGTTTGCGAATGCCAGCAGAGGCGACTGAGAAAATCTATGAATTGGACTTGCGAAAAGAGAATGATTTAGAGCGATCGCATTTACTCCACCGCCTCAGACTTCTCGGCATTCCTTGGGGAGAACCTCAAAAAGCCAGCGGTAAAGGCACATTTAAAGAAGGTTGGCGCGTACAGTGGCAACCTGAGTTTGCTGTCAAGCTAATTGAGGCAGGTATCTGGGGTAACACAATTCTTGATGCAGCAACTGCCTACGCCCGTGATACAGCCCAGAAGTCAGCAGAATTACCAGCACTGACTTACCTCATTGATCAGGTACTGCTAGCTGATTTGCCAGATGCGATCGCTTACCTGATGACACGCTTACAAGCTGAGGCAGCAGTCAACAGCGATGTCGCACAATTAATGGAAGCCTTGCCACCCTTAGCGCGTGTGCTGCGTTATGGCGATGTCCGCAAGACGGATACTAGCATCGTTGCTCACGTAGTCGATGGCTTAGTTGCTCGAATTTGTATTGGTTTACCTGGGGCTTGTTCTTCTCTCAATGATGAGGCTGCTGCCCAAATGTATGAACGGTTAAATCAGGTTAATAGTGCTATTTCTTTACTGCGAAAAGAAGAGCATCTGGCATCCTGGCAACAGGTATTAACTCAGTTAGTAAACAAAGAAGGAGACTTACATAATTTATTAGCAGGTCGCAGTTGTAGACTATTGCTAGATGCGGGTATTTTCGAGGCAGAAGAAGCCGCACAACGAATGAAATTAGCCCTTTCAATCGCTACAGAACCGCCTCAATCTGCTGCTTGGGTGGAAGGGTTTTTAAAAGGTAGTGGTTTGTTACTGCTACACGATGACAAATTGTGGGAAGTTTTAGACAGTTGGGTTACTCAACTCAATGATGATACGTTCACAGCGTTGCTGCCGTTGTTGCGTCGTACCTTTTCTACTTTCTCTGCACCAGAACGTCGCCAGATGGGGGAACGGGTGAAACGGGGAGAATCGCGTCTTGTTAGTGGAGTTGACGAGAGAGATTTTGATGAGCGTCGCGCTGAAAGTGTGCTGCCTATTATTGCTCAGTTACTAGGGGTGAATATTTGAAATAGTGTGATAGGTTCGCGAAGAGCGTATCCCACCCACTACTAAGGAGTAAAGACTTGAAACTGATATTAGCTGACCCAAATCCCTTATTATGTACAGCATTTCATGAACATTTCAAGGAATTATCAAACGTTGAAATTATCAATGACTATTTTGAGAACTTACCAGAGTTTGATTGTATGGTTAGTGCTGCTAATTCTTTTGGACTTATGACTGGCGATTTGCAGATGCAAGACAAATTCAGATCCGCTATGGGGGGGGATTTAGGCTTGGGTTCATCTCGCCGATAGTGCTGTTGATAATTTCGGTTAGCAAGGTAAGGTGGGTGACCTAGCCTCAGAACACGAGGCTTCAAGATACAAAACGTAGAATGAAACTAAGAGTCTGTTCGAGAGACATAAAATGGAAGCACCTGCTACGGCAACAATTGAAGATTTGTACCGCGTACCTGAGAATGGCAAAGCTGAGATTGTGCATGGGGAAATTGTCATAATGCCACCAACTGGAGATGACCCTGGGTATGCAGGTGACGAAATTTTTGTATCGTTGCGTGAGTACAGTAAGCGTATCCAGAGAGGTCGAGCAGTCGGCGATAATAAAGGTTTCCGGGTCAACTTGCCTCATCGAAAGTCGTTTAGTCCTGATGCTGCTCTTTACACAGGCCCCCGCACTGGAATGCGGTTTTTTGAGGGTGCTCCTGTATTTGCTGTAGAAGTCAGAAGTCAGGGAGATTACGGGCCTAAAGCTGAAGAGGATATGGCTGCTAAACGCGCCGATTACTTTGCTGCTGGAACCCTAGTAGTTTGGGATGTCGATTTGTTGAGTGAAGATGTGGTGCGGGTGTATCGCGCAAGCAGTCCGGATAATCCAACGATATACCGACGCGGTGAGATAGCCGAAGCCGAGCCAGCCGTACCTGGATGGACAATGCTTGTGGATGATTTGTTTGCTTGATTTATAGCTTGCAGATAGCTTTCAAAACTTGGAGCAGTTGAATAGAGCGATCGCGCTCAAAAAAGCTCAGAATCGGCATAAATTGATAAGTTGGAGGATTTCCTCGACGGATATAGACAAACTGATAGAGTAGGCCGTTAGTTGCTAATCCCCAAACGGATTCTTGACGCTCTAGAGTATTGAAAGCATAAGTTAGTAATTGTGGCAACCCTGTTGATTCACTAGCCTCGCTGTTTTTGCTTTCGACAATCAAAATCCACAAGGGAATGCTGTTCCCTGTAGGCTTTTCTTTGTTAACCGCAACAATATCGAAGCGCCCAGTGATGTAGGTATCCTCGTCTTCGATATAGATACGGGCGATGTCTTCCTCTACATTGAGCTTAATGGGAGGTTCATGGAAACCTGCTAATCGTAACAAAGGTGCGATCGCCACCAGACGCACTTGTCCTTCTGAAACCTTACCCTCGACCCAATAATTCCTGAATTCACTCTGAATGCGATCGAGTTCTTGTTGCTCAGTTGCTGTAATAGGTTCGACGGTGAGTAAAGGTGTAAATGAGCCGTCGTACAGTGGTTGAATCCCCAGCAAACGGTGAACATCTATCAACGAGAGGTTACGAAATTTTAAGGTTGTCATCGCTTATGTCAGTTGTGCCTAAAATAGGTAATCAAGCGGAGGCAAACAGCTTGAAACTGATCTTGGTTGCTCCTAACTCCTCGTTGTGTGCGACCTTTCAAAAGCATTTCAATTATTTACCAAATGTTGAAATAGTGAATAACTATTTCGAGTGGTTGCAAGAGTTTGACTGTATGGTCAGCCCTGCAAACTCCTTTGGACTCATGGATGGCGGCATTGATGCAGCAATTATCCGTTTCTTTGGTGACTCCTTGCTCGACAGAGTCCAACAGCGCATATTGGAAGAGTATCTGGGCGAACAGCCTGTTGGAACTTCGCTCATCGTGGAAACGGGTCATCCCAAGCACCCCTTTCTCGCTCACACACCCACCATGCGAGTGCCCATGTCCATTGCTGATACGCACAATCCCTTTCTGGCGATGTGGGCTATGCTTCTGGCAGTTCGACGCCATAACCAACACACTAAGCAACAGATCAACAGTATTGCCTGTCCGGGATTGGGTACAGGCATAGGTCGAGTGCCTTATGATGAAGCAGCCAGACAAATGGCATTAGCCTATGACTATTTCCTCTATCCACCCAAGTTTCTCAATTGCATTGTTGCAGGCGAAAGACAACTTCAACTTTGGGAAGGAGGGGATAGAGGCCGTCAATGAGTAATTAAACATGACTCGATCCTCAAAAGAACGCTTACGCCGATGGCGACTCATCTTGGGAGGTGGGGAAGCTGATGGAATTTTTAGTAGTGACGAGGGAGAAGGAGATGTTAACTTCACGCTGGGTAGCACAGACAAAGCAATGGACGACGCCCTTAATGCCCTCTATGACTCAGAACGTAGTGGAGGACTTGGCAATTCTGCCCCAAATGTTGCTCGTTGGCTAGGTGATATCCGCACTTACTTTCCTACTTCAGTGGTGCGAGTAATGCAGAAAGATGCCTTAGAGCGACTCAATCTGCGCCAAATGTTATTAGAACCAGAAATGCTAGAGGCTGTTGAACCTGATGTTCATCTAGTAGCTGACTTAATCGCGCTGAAAAATGTCATACCAACTAAAACCAAAGATTCCGCACGCCGGGTAGTGCAACATGTCGTCGAACAGTTGCAGCGAAAACTCGCCAATCCCACGCGCCAAGCCGTAATGGGAAGTTTAAACCGTGCCACGCGCAACCGCCGTCCTCGTCACAACGAGATTGACTGGAATCGCACCATCCGTGCTAACCTCAAGCACTATCAGCCAGAGTACCGTACGGTTATTCCAGAAACTCGCATTGGTTACGGACGCAAGCGTTCATCTCTACGAGACATTATCCTCTGCATTGACCAAAGCGGTTCAATGGGAACTTCTGTGGTTTACTCCAGTATCTTTGGTGCTGTTTTGGCCTCGCTTCGGGCAGTGGAAACTCGGATGGTGGTTTTTGACACTTCCGTAGTAGACTTAACCGAACAGTTAAACGACCCTGTAGATTTACTTTTTGGTACTCAACTCGGTGGTGGTACAGATATCAATCGGGCACTGGCGTACTGTCAAGGATTAGTTAGGCGTCCACAGGAAACGATTCTAGTGCTAATTAGTGATTTGTATGAAGGTGGTAACCGTACACAGATGTTGAAGCGAGTTGCAGCACTAGTAGAGTCAGGTGTGCAGTTTATCACTCTGTTAGCCCTCAACGATGATGGGGCACCCTGCTTCGATCGCACTATAGCAGCAACGTTGGCTGAGTTCGGCATCCCCTCTTTTGCCTGTACTCCCAATCAATTCCCTGACTTAATGGCAGCAGCGATTAACCGTCAGGATATCGCTCAGTGGGCAGCCGAGCAGGATATTATGACAGCGGCTGGGTAACCGACATCGAGAAAATAGGACGCGAACTTTTTCTGCTCCATAGAACGCGAGCTAAACTTATCTAAGTCTTGCTATTCAACCAAGATGAGAACTTGGAGGGTCTACTTCCCGCTTGGAGCCAAGGAGGTCGGCCTCTTCTTGTCCACGGGCGTCAATTCCGCTCAAGCCGAGCGTACTTGAAACATCAAAAAAAAAGATGGTGAGAGCGAAAAAGGCTTCGCCGTTTTTTTGCCTTGGTTTTCGGCAGATAGCATAGCTTACCACAAAAATACCTACTCGTTGCTTTTGAAGTATGGTTAAGTTTAGTTAAACTTTTGGTGATTTAGTTATGCTCTTTTTGTCCAAATTCCAATATGAACTATTCGATTAATTACCGCCTTCAACAATACCCGCAGTTGTGACGCTACGCTTGAGCATGAAGACAGCCAGCACAATTCCCACAATTGCTAATGCTGCTGTGGGATAGAAGAAAGCCGTATAGCTGCCAAAAATATCTCGGATTTGACCCGCTAGAAGCGTACCTCCCAAGGCTCCTACCCCAAAAGCCGTGAAAACAATGCCATAGTTTTTGGTATAGTCTTGAGCTCCAAACAGAGTCAAGGTTGCAGTTGGGGCGATCGCCAACCAACCACCAAAGGAAAACGTAAATAGAGAAAATGCTACCAGATAAGTCAGTACATCCCCCTGACGAGCACTGAGCATCATAATCGAGGCAATCAGAATCAGCACGAAAGAGACAATCGCCGCCAATTTGGGAGTAAAGCGATCGGTGAACCAACCAAAACAAAAACGACCTGCACCGTTAAATACTGCAAATAAAGATACAGTTAACGCCGCTGTTGCCGCATCTAGTTTAATAATTTCCTGCGCTAAGGGACTAGAAATGCCGATCGCTGCCAGTCCTACAAAAGTACCGATTGCGTAGCACAGCCAAAGTCCATAGAACCTCTGTGTCTGGAGCATAGCCACACCACCTGTAGCAAATACCCTTGTCCCTACGGTGGCAGGAGGATTCCAATGGGCTGGCTTCCACCCGGTTGGCGGCATTTTCAACGTAGTTGAGATGGCAAGAATTATTAATGTAAAAGCCACTCCCAAGATGACAAAGGTTTGCCGTAACCCGTAGGAAGCAATGAGCGTTCTCGCCAAGGGGGCAGTGACTAGCGGTGACAGACCAAATCCAATCACAGTTAACCCAACTGCAATACCTTTTTTGTCGGGAAACCACTTGGCGGCAATAGCTAGCGGTACGCCATAAGTGATTCCTACCCCTACACCCGCAATGACACCGTAGGTGAGCGTCAGCATGGAAACACTGCCATTTAAGCTAGAGAGGAGATAGCCAACTCCCATCACCACTCCACCAACGGCAGTAACGACACGAGAACCAACGCGATCAATATAAAAGCCTGTAATCGGCATCACGATTGCAAAAACGACCAAAAGCACTGAGAAGGGTAACAAACTCTCCGTTGCACCAATGTTGAACAACTTCTCCAGAGGCTTTCTAAAAATACTCCAAGAATAAACAGTGCCAAGGCAAAGCAATACAGTTATGCCCAGCGGAATTAGCAACCACCTACCTTTCTCCGCTGGCAGACCAAACAGTTTAATGTCGTTCATGATGAATTGAGGTTTGTAAGAGTAAGCAATGGCTTTCTAGCAATACCAAGCCTGACACCGCAGCGTGTGCTGTGTCAGCTTAACCTATTGGTTTTGAATAATTTCGTACAGATTGTATTTAGCTTACAGAGATAAAAAAATCAAAGGTATTTCAGTGAGTATAAAAATAAATAGATTTTCTCAATAAAAAACATAGATTATTTCCAATGGTAGATGCTATTTTCATAGATGTTCGCAAGTAAATATTCGGCTTCACTGCCCGTGCAACGTTCCAGCCATTATACTCTCTTCAGTTCCAGAGCGATCGTAGCTTGGCTAACACTTCACCGTCAGGACTAAGGAGGCTCATTTCCAAAGTACCTTATCTTACAGCAGAATTCAGAAGTCAGGAGTCAGAAGTCAGGAGTCAGACGTAAAAATTGCTCTAGCTTGAGGCTTTTAAGGTCAAAGCCCTCGCCTCAGCCTGAAGCTGTTAATAAGTAAAGTAACCGAGCGCAATTAGTATATAAGCAACCTAATGAATTGCTTTAAATCCCTCTCGAAGGTTTTAATGACAATGGATATGAATCATTAATAGCAGTATTCGAGAGTCGCTTCGTATCCAGCAAGAAAATTGTTGTTTTGACTTCACCTTGAGATACGACAGCAACATGACTAACCATCTCAAAGAGAGGTTGGCTGTGGTGATTAGAAGTGGGAAGACTTTGCATCATCTCTAACGGCAACTCCAACAAATTAGGTGGCTCATCCACTAAAATTCCGCAGAGTTCCCCCTGGCGATCGCGCGTAATCACTAAAAAGGATTGATGACCCATTAACTCAGTTAAATCACCTGCACCTAATTGAGGTAGATGCAAATCCAACACCTTAATCATATGTTGACCTAACTGAACAACACCCATTGTTGTCAATCCCTTATTATCGACAGAAGGACAATTCACTACTTTTAGTACATCGCTAATCGGCAAGGCTAATAAGTAATCTGTAATCTTAAAAACAATAAACTTACCTACATTTGAATCGTCATACATAATCTTGACCAATAGGATATCGGTTTTCAGTTGGATGAAGTACACCTAGTTGTGGGAGTCAGGAGTCAGGAGTCAGGAGTCAGAATTCAGGAGATAGTGCTTGTACTTAAATCTTTTGAGAAGCCGTATAATATTGATTGATATAATCCCAAACAACAAACAACAAACAACAAACAACAAACTTCTCACGAAACAGAACTATTTTGCTCAATGACCCCTGTTACCATCTTTAATAATTTGTCTTCTAAATAAGGCTTAGTGATATAGTCTGTTGCCCCCAACTCTGAAGCAATCAAGCGGTGTTTCGAGGCACTCCGAGATGTCAGGATTACTACAGGAGTGTTAGCTAAAGCTGAGTCTTGCTGACGGTATTTGAGAAACTCAAATCCATTCATTCGAGGCATCTCAAGATCGCAAATCACCAATTGGATATCTGTATGGTGCTGGAATTGCGCGATCGCTTCATAACCATCTTTTGCCTGAAGCACCTGATAACCTGCCTTCTGTAAGGTCAAGGCTAGAGTTTGGCGCACGGTGATCGAATCATCGACCAAGAGAACCACTTTGTCTAGTCTGGCCTGAGACTCTAAAGTCGGTGATGCTGGTAATGCAGCACGGGTCTGAGGTGGCAACTGCTGCTGCTGTGTGCTGGGCGAGAGCAGATGGGATGTCGAACTAGCCACATGGTAATTAGTACTGCTAACGATTTGTTGCTCTAACACGTACTCCATCAATGCAGCCCCATCAAGCACCAGCGTCAACTGACCATCAGCTAGAATACTGCCCCCATAGACATAGTGAGGTGCCGTAATCATTGCCCCCAAAGGACGGATAACTAATTCCTGCTCTTCAAGTAATTGATCGACTTCCAGACCGATAAACGTATCCTGAGAACGGATGACAATGATGGGCTTTACCTGCGCGTCAGGGACAAAGGGAGGCTTAAACTGGGAAACTAAGGGTTTGGCAACTGGGGAACAGTAAGCCAAGATTTGTGAGAGTCGGCGTACTGGAATCTGTCGTTCTAAATCACCCGTGCCCCACCGTAGGACTTGACCATCTTCCCAAGAGCGAATCTGATCAGGTTGAGGAATGAGGATTTGCTCGATCGCATCTGCAAGCAAGGCATAGGTTTGGTTACCCGCCTGACACAGTAGCAACTTCGCGATGGTTAAACTTAGAGGAATTTGGAGTACAAACGTTGTACCTAGCTGCGGTTGAGAATAAACGGCGATCGCCCCCTTAAGCTCTTCCAACTGGGCACGAACCATATCTAACCCAATCCCCCGGCCAGAGAGGTCATTGACCCCATCAGCCGTAGAAAAGCCCGCTTCAAACAGTAAATTCGTCAGCTGACCTTCATTAAGACTCATAGCCTGTGAGGCATCGACGAGTTGACATTCTACCGCCCGTTGGCGAATCCGCTCAAAATCTAACCCTTGACCATCATCCCGGACTTCAATCACCAAAGACTTGCCTCGATAGTAGGCGCTGATTTCAATTTGACCTTTCTGAGGCTTACCCCATTGTTGCCGGACTGCGAACGACTCAATCCCGTGGTCGAAAGCATTGCGAACCAAGTGCAGCAAAGGGCCATACAGCTTCTGAGCTACCACTTTATCTACCAAAACTTCAGTCCCACGAAATTCTAGTACTACAGACTTATTGTGCAAGGCTTTCAATTGCTGTAAGACCGAGTGAAAGCGACCGAAGATATCCCCTAAGGGCAACATTCGGGCTTCTAGCAAAACATCACGAGTGCTGGTGAGCAGGCGACGTTGCTTTTCCAGAGTCTGATTGGATTGCGTAGCAAACAGGTCAATCTCTTCAGTCGCTTCTGCTAATTTCACTGCATCTTCTAGAATCGACTGAACCAGGATTTGAGCTTCGCTATAACGGTCTAGTTCCAAAGAATCAAATCGATTTTGAACTTTGGTTCCCCCTCTTGATAAGGAGGTGTGTGAAAAGGTGGAATTTTGGCTTAGATAGTAGGAATTAGAACGAGTCTGACCCATGCTCCATTCCAAAATTTGCCGTTGTTCGGCATCAACGAACAAGTGATCAGACCAGTCCTGTAGTTGACCCAGCAGTTGCTGATGTTGCTTCAGACGGGCTAGAAGCGATCGCACGGCTGTTTTTAGCTGTTCGTTCTCTAGTGATTGGCGGTTTTGATTGGTTAGTAATTCCCCCATTGAGGAATTCAGGTGCTCTAAATGCTCGACATTAATCCGCACAGTGCGAGACGGAGAAACCTGATCTTTCTGGGGGATAGAGTTTTGCGGATTATCGGTTCGCTGGTTCTGGTATAGGGGTATCTTAACTATATCCTCTGGCTCGTCATCGGACAAACTGGCTGGAGCCGCCGATGTTTGCTGACTTGAAGCATATGCGGCGTTATCCGTCAGATTCAGTTCTTCTTGCTCAGTTCTAGTTGTTGATATAAAGTTTGCTGATTCTAGGTCAGGTTGAGTAGAAGTTTCTGTATCTAAAAGAGTTTCCCCTCCCCAGATCATTTCTAGCAATGGGTTGACTGATTCTTCCTGAGGTAACTCATTCAAGCTAGTCTCACACTCTTGTAACTCACTCAAGCCCAACTCTGAGTTAGCAGCAGGAGTCACCCAGTTCAATTCATCTTGAGTTAAGGAATTCTCCCCCTCTGCTTGGATTAATTCCGTTGAATCGACAATCGGACCTGCTATTTCTTGCAGGGCTAACGAAGGTTCACCGCCATGAGTGCGATCGCCCTCTAGTACCGCCGCCTGTCCCGCTTGGAAATCTGCCAAAGCCATCTGAGCAATACTGATTACCTGATCTGGGCGGGCATCTAAAGCCGAGATCGTCATGTAGGCAATAGCTCCAAACCCAGGTAAAGCGAGGGATTCAGCAAGCCCTTGAAAAACTTCAGCCTGAGTTCTGAGTACAGTTGCGATCGCAGTAGGGTTAGCCGTAGCGATCGCACAAGCGATTTCATCTAGCCGTTGAGTCACCCCTACTTCAAAAATAGACTGGGTAACATCAAAGCCCAATTCTACCGAACTAGGAAGCTGAGATTCCTGACCAAAACAGTTCCCTAGCTTATTTTGAAGTTGAGCAAAAACAGCAGCCGTTCGGTCGAGAATTTCAGCATCATTAGCTTGTATTCCTGTGAGTTCAGCGGCGATGGGTAGAGACAGACACTCATACCCTTCAAAGAGTAAAGCTTCAACTTCTGGATCAATCGATAACTCAGGGTTAAAAAGGGCTTTGAATATATCCTCCAAGGAATGAGCTACCGTTTTAATTGTTTCTAATCCAACACTAGCTGCTGCTCCTTTCAGAGTATGAGTTGTTCGCATCAGGGTGTGGACTTTGTTGATACTGTAATCTTCTCGAAGACTGAGCAACTCTTGTTCTAAGACTTGCAACAGTTCCGGCGCTTCTTGGAGAAAGTAATGATAACTTTGCTCACGAATAGTTCGATCTGTCATTTGTTGTTGGTTGTTTGTTGTTGGTTGTTTGTTGTTGGTTGTTTGTTGTTTGTT
>DALYIW010000234.1:0-13508 GCA_031970155.1 Coleofasciculaceae cyanobacterium CTOTU46601
ACTAACAAACGTGATTTACACAGGGAACGATGGACAACTCAGGTTTATGAGCATGGAGCCTGAAGTTCTTGCACTCAAGAAAGCCAGTATTGACAGTTATGAATCTTCAAAAATGGGCATGGATTCAGCCGATCCAGTTGATAAAGCTTGGGTTGGCAATGGCGACCAGTTTTATGCTGTGGGGTATTTGGCGCGAGAACAGTTTAACGGCAACGCGGGGTTGTCTCAGCTAAAAGTTGATCGAGCAGTTCCCAAGGCAATGGCTGCGGTGTGGGCGGCGAGCGTCGATCTGGAGTTGGGAAATCAATTTGAAGCTGCTGTTGCCGTTCTTCTTCCCCCTGGAGAATTTGAGAATGCCAAGAGGCTTCGCTCCACAATTGAAAGTAGTTTGAAAGACTTTCGTACTCCTACGGGGACGCTCAACGTTACTGTTACTGACTGGGATTGCAAGCCTGAAGGCGGCGGCGTGTATTTGATGCACACACTCAATCAACAACCTGCCGTTTTCAAGCAAAAATCTCTAGCTGTTGTAATGGTTGGTTTTCGTAATGCTTCTGTACTAATTGCTTCTAGGGGTGCTGTCACTAAGCGAGTTACCTCAGACTTGGGCTTTATCAAGCTTTTGGACAGGGTTACAAAAAGAACCAGTGGGTTGGACATGAATCAATTGGCTGGAGCGATCGCAACGGCTGGCAATCCACCTGATTTTAAAGCTTTGATTCCTGTATTAAGGTCAACGTCTGAAGCCGAACGCAAAGAGGAATTAATCAAACTCAAAAGTGCAATTACTACCTCTCGTTCTGAATATACTTTGTCCCTGGAAAGTTGGCTTAATGAAGTTCTGCCTAGACGTATGGATGAAGTGATACTTTGCGGCGGTACTGCTGATTACCTGCGACCGGAATTGTCTGATTATTTCAAAGCTACATCTTTGGTGTGGCACGGGAAATTACCAGAGGAGCTTCAGGGACATTCTTTATCACATCGTATGTGTGATGCCTTTGGGATGTATGAATTTTTGAAAATGTTGGTTTGGGAAAGAGTTTCTAAGGAAGCTCGTGAAGCTAAAGCCCGTCAACAAGCTTTGAGTAACCTGAGTCCTTCCGAGGAGGTTGTGACAACTGGTGGATAAACTCGATAGTAGCAATTCTTCCTTGTATCCGAATATTCGCTTTCGGTTTCATATCCGTTCAAATTCAGTTGATAGCGAGACTCTTAAATACCTGAAGTCATTTGGGCGAGAGACCAATAGCATGATGTTGGAGGCAATTCGTCCGTACTGGATGGCTATTGCTTGTAGGGATTTGGGGTTTCTTGCAGGTGAGGCATTGCAAAAACTAGCTTTTCAGGCTGTATCTGCTCTATGTTCCCGCGCTCGTTATCTGTGCTCCACGTTCGACTTAGATCCGGCTGCTTTTGGCTTGTCATCTCTAGGATCTACTATTCCAAGCTTTCCCCAAGTACAACTAGCAGCATCTGGGCTGGTTCCCTCTGTTGAATTGGCTAACCCCACACCCGTGTCGGTTCCCCAAGCGCTCGTTGATGACCCTCTTCCTACAAGCGAAGAATCGGATGATACAGAATCGGACGATTTTAATGAATTGGAGGTAGAAGGTTATAGCCTCTACGCGGCTTCTGCCAATCTTCACTTTAATCCTGCTGGTTTGTAAAGCCGGACATAAGTTTTGACTTAATCAAATAGGAAATAGTCATGTTGATTCATTTCGTTCACGGTGAAAAAGGCGGCGTGGGCAAGTCTTGGTTCGCCCGTCTGCTTGTTGATTGTTGTTTGTCTAGTGGATGGGAAACCATTACCCTAGTCGAAAGCGACTCCTCAAATCGGGATGTAGGTCGTTACTATCCAGGCATAACTGAAGAGATCTTCTTTAGTGAGGACGATAAGCGCTCTTATGATGTCGATCGCATTTTCCAGTTAGCCGAAACCCGTCCCATCATTGTCAACCTTCCCGCCCAAGTCGATGCCCCCCTCAACGACTGGATCGAGCGCAACGGCTTGATGGATGAGGACTTTGGAGAGCTGGAGATTTACAAGTGGTTTATCTGTACAGCTGAACCTGACAGTGTAGAGCTGTTCAAAAAGTCCGCTCAAGCGCTGGGCGGCAAGATTCGGCACGTCCTCGTAAAGAATATGGGTCAGACTGGGGCGTATGAAGTGAACTGGAAGCGGCTAGCGACTGATGATGGATTAGCCGAGTTTCTCAAGAAGCATTCGGTTATCGAGATGACACTCGACCCCCTTCACAAGAAGGATGCCGACATTATCACAATCAGCGGCTTCTCGTTTAATGCTGCTATTAGTGAATCACCGGATACGACAGTCGATCGCTTGGCCAAGCGGCGTTTGAAGATTTACCGGGAAAAAGTCTTTAGTGCTATTCGGGGGACTGGGCTGTTGACTGATGAGATCTATCTCTTGCACATCAACTTGGATGATGCTACATCAACTTCCCTTACGGGTGTTGCTCCATCGGTAGATGATTCTTCGGCTTCCTTTCCAGAGTCGGCGGCAGCACAAGCTAGCTCCGGCAAGGGTAAAAAAAGCAAGCCTGCTTCTTGAGGAGAATAAGAAGTGACATTGCCTCAGATTCATTTTGTTGACGGAGAAAAGGGCGGCATAGGGAAGTCTTTTTTCTGTCGGACGTTGGTTGATTACTGCCTGTTCAAGGGCAACGACATCCACGTTGTTGACGCTGATACGACAAACCCCGACGTGTCGCGCTTTTACCCGGAAATTTCCACGCTGCTTGCGTTTTCCCAGAAGGAATCCCTGGTGTTTGAGGCTGACCGACTCATGAGTCTAGCACTATCCAAGCCAGTCATCGTTAATCTTCCCGCTCAAAGCCATTTGTCGGTCAGGGAGTGGATGGAAAAAAATTACCTGCTCTACCTCGATGACGAGCTTTCCTTGGAAATCTACAAGTGGTTTGTCTGCACTGGAGAGCCTGACAGCATCAGCTTATTCCTCCAGTCCCTCGTTGATTACCAAAGCTCTTACGTCAAGCACGTTCTGGTGAAAAACTTGGCTTACTGCCAGGATTGGGACTTTTTATCTCTGGACTCGGGCTTGGCGGCAGCAGGTGGGTTGGACGTTCCTTCCATTGAGATGGGTGCGTTGGCTCGTTTTGAGTTCCAAGCTCTCCTCACCAACACTCTTACCTTTAATGCAGTAACTAACCCAAATCGAACCGCTCCAGTTCCATTGCGGATGATGTCCCAAAAACGGGTCTATGACTACTTTCAAAAGTGCGTTCGCGCGCTCGATGCCTTGGGGTTAATTCAATTCTATAGCGCCCCCCAAGAGTCCGAACTCATTGCTGTTGATTTTTGACTATTTGTAATACTTTTATCACACATTGGCATGACCCAAACTGTTGACACCACGAATAAGTCTTCACCCCTTCTCGATAGGTTGTTGGAGGGACGCGATGAAGAATACAAAGCAAAGATTCTCCAGCTAGTCAGCTACTGCGGCATTACGGATTTCAACGACCCGATGTTTCTTTTCCTGCTGGCAACGGGGCAGCTCCAAGTCTTACTCAACGACGCTCCCAACAATTTCAATCAAATTTTTGAGGCACGCAACAAAGAAATTAAGGAAATTTTTCTCAAATGGGCTAAAGAAATCTCCTCTTGTCTTGTTTCAGTAGAACGCGGTATCGTGCTTCGCCAGCAGAATGCGATCGCCGAGGCAGCATCCGAACTGCTCAAAAAATCGATTAAGGAACAAGAAACAGCCGAATCAAGGCGCTTGTTCAAGTCAATTCTCCCGGCATCGGGCATCATTGCCGCTGTTCTTGGCTTGGGCTGTTTTATGGGCATGACGATTCCCTCTTACCTTCAAGGGGGTTATGTAGGCACCAGAAACGTGACGGCACAAGAAGCGGAATCTCTGAAGTGGGCCCAAAGTCCTGAAGGGCAGAAAGCTCGCCAACTTATGGAGTGGAACCGCGACTACCTTAGTGTCTGCGAGAAGGATGCTAAAGCTTTGGGCGTCAAACTGACTTTCGGGAAATCGACGGCAGACAAAGGCTATTGCCTCTTGTGGACTCGTCCTCCCTCTGAGCGGGAATTGAAGGTCAAGAAAAATTAGGCTCTTGGCACGAGAGTTAAAGGAGATAAGGGAGGTGTTAGCTTTTCGGGACGAAGGCTCTCCGAGTGTTCTTCCCTACCTTCCCCATCCTTCCCAACTTCCCTACCTTCCCCATCCTTCCCATCTTCCCCATCTTCCCTACCTTCCCCGTCTTCTTTATCTTCGTTCCATTCGAGCCAAAGGCATTTAAAGTTTCTCACCCCCTTTCATGAGTTACCCTGTCATACTTTATCCAAAACTGATTGTTGAATTTCGCCGTCAACATCCACTGCCTTCTCTACACCTGCCTCCTTCAAGACTTGGGCAAGTTCTCACCAACTTACCAATAGAGTCGGTTACTTCATCATCGACGGCACCTTCTGAGACCCAATCCCAGTTTCCAGGTTGGTTTGTCTACCCAGCCGTAGTTTTCTTCCTTTTAGGATTAAACCTTGTTGTGACTCCCCGCCTCCCCTCCAACATACAACGACCCTTAGGGGTGGTATCGTTTTTTTGCACAACCTTCGCGATCGCTCCTAGATTGCGCCTTGATCTCCAAACTTTGATGAGTTCATCAACATATGACCCCCCTATTGAAGAGTGGGCAGCAACTCCAGAACAGCTTTATGTTACGACACTCTCTCCATCGCAGGACAAGAGCAGCTATGAACAAGAGCCTTCACCCAAACAACGGCTATTAGAATACCTTAAGCAACTAAAAGCCAATTTGGAAGGGCAGGTTCTTCAACCGGCTGGCGTGAGCGATGCTCCGATGGGGAGAAGCGAGGATGCCTTTGCCTCCGTGCTGGAGCGGTACTTTCCATGTCGCGTCAAACGACAGTTGGAATTTCCCATACCCCAAAGTGAATTGGGGCGCAGTTTTAGTACAGATTTCGCCGTTGTCCTTGACGAACTCGGACTGCACATCGATGTGGAGATTGACGAACCCTTCGAGCTCAAGAAAAAACGCCCTACCCATTGCATTGACGACTATCGCGATCGCTATCGCAACGGGTTTTTTCTCCAGGGCAACTGGATTGTGATTCGATTTGCTGAGGAGCAAGTCGTCCGTTATCCCAAGAGCTGCTGCCGTGAGATAGCCGCAGCGATCGCCTTGGTGACTGGGATTGATAAGTTTCTCAAGCCGTTGGCTGGTGAGCCTATCTTACAGCCTATCCCGCAGTGGACTAAGAAACAGGCTAGGGCGTTGGCTAAGACCAACTACCGGGATACTTATTTGTCTCTTCTGTGTGAAAAGAACTCTACATAAAAATCTTAGGCAATTGGTGGCGATCGCCACCAACTGTGAAGAGAAACTTTTTATTCCCTGATTTCTACAGTTTGACAAGAGCCGTTGCTAGAAGCTAGAGAAAAAAAGGAACGAAACGAGCCGTGCCGATGGAGTTTGTCAAAAAAACTAAGCCCTTTCGGGCTAGTTTTATGCTGTCCTTTCTTTAGAAAGATAATTCCTCGGCTTGGAGGAACTATCTTTTTTTATTTAGTTCTTAGTCTTTTTTAGCATGGCCTAATTAGCTTTTTTGGTAGGTCACTCCTCAGAAGTGTTTCCCCATAAGGTTTCCGTCCTGTAGTATCAACTAATCCTCCCTGAATTTGCTTTCTAATTTCCTGTTCTAATTTCACTTGTTTGGTTTGGGCCTGAGTCAGTATCATAATGCGTATCTTTTTCTGTTATCGCGCCTTTTTCGCGCTAGCGATTTTAAAAACTGAATATCGCTCAAATTTTTCCTGAGAAAAGTGAAGCGTGAAGGTTTGCTATATGTACATGATTTATTTTTTACTTTAGAGTTGTCGCTCCTCCAGAAGAGCTATGCCAGAAGTTAGAGGAATTGGAGTAAAGAAGCTCTCGCAATGATGATGAAGCACCGAAGAAGAGGGTGCGGTATAAGCGGTTCACAGTCGGTTAGACTCTATAACTTTGGGTAGAGGATGTACTATGTAGAGCAAAGATGTTGCTTTTTCAAAAATTTAATTAAAGGGGGGTTGAACCGAAAAAAATATATGGCAGGTTTCCCCGCCATATACTGAATTTTTTATCCGTTTAGAGTGCGATTTCAAGAATCTGTTCTCCACGAATAACCTTTCTAAGGTTCGAGACTAAAGCATCAGTTTTCATCTCTGGCGGTCTGCCAGGGATATTGACCAGGAAGACCGCCGTGTGGTCAATTCCAATGGCTTGCCACAGTACCTTCATGCCTTCCAACTTTCCTTGTTTGTCGTACACGCTGTTTGGATTGGCTGTTACGTCAACTCCAATGTGGTATCCCCTGAAGTTAAAGATGCTGTCCAGCCCGAATACATAGTCGAGAATTACAGCCGATGGCACGTCTGCCCAATTGATTTTAGTGACGTATTTTCCGTTGGCTTCCCTGATGCTATACCCATACTCTTTTTTGAGAAATGGCAGGGCTAATTTTAGCCTTCTCTTTCCTATTTCGTATTGCTTGGCTATTTTGATGAGCGTTAACGAGTCGAATTTGATGCTCTTAATTTTGGCATGGCGCAAAAGACGATTGAAGGCGAATTCTGCTGTGTTGCACATAGGTTACAACTCAAGAGTGTTGAAGTTCGCCTTCTTGTAAGCGTTAGCCTGCAAAAAACCAGATGCTGCCATGAGACGCCGTTGCTCTTAGAGATGAAACATCAAAAAAAAGTAATCCCCTCGAAGAGTGAGGAGATTCTTTACTTTGTATTAAGTACTGAATAGGCTTTTGACCCAACTAATTGTTAGATTTGGCACGTTCCTTTGTCCCACTTCGCGCCTTGTGCAACGCATTCACTTGGCGAACTAGCGTTTATCCGAACTCCTGTTGTTTGAGCTGTCGAATGACTGCCTGTTCCTTCTCCAGTACAGGCAGCACATGAAGCTATAAACAGGGCAGCAAGGAGAATTTTTCAAGGGTTCATTTTGGTCTATAATTGCTACAGTTTATTTAAAACATTGGCGTGAGCAGTTTATAAAGTGAACTCAGACGTTTCGATATCTTTTCCCAAAAAAAATCTCCCCGATTCCGGCTAGGGAACGGAGAGAATTTATGCCTGCAATTGTTCGGGTATTTATCCGGTATGACGTGCGCTCTAAGAATTAAACAAGTACCTATTTAACTTCAGGTTTGTAAACAACATAGACAGAGCCATCCCACACATATAGCTCATTACAGCTTCTTTTGTCTTCCCACTTCACAAAACCGCCAAAATTTAGGTTGTGTGCGTTAAACTCACCGTGGTTTTGTTTCCGGTAACATACCTTGCCCTCTGAGGGTTCGTCTTTTAGAAGTATGATTGCCCATTCTGGCAGTTGCTTAAACGTGAAGGTTTGTACGGTTTTAGTTGTTGTTTCTAATACGGCTTGTCCTTGCATTTGAGGTTCCTTATTACTCCTTCAATTTTTTTGAGTATTGCTCAGTACCTTTTTTCATATTTTTCTAGCGTTAGCAATCTTTCTGATGGAGTTTGTTAAAAAAAACTAAGCCCTTTCGGGCTAGTTTTATGCTGTACTTAAACCTTAGAACTCATCATTAATCGCTTGTTCATCTTCTTTCTTCTTTTGCCATTCCTTGCGGCGCTGCCACGAACGGCGGTTGATTTCCAGCAGTTGTTAGGGGTTGAATATCCAAACTCAACACAAAACAGTTTTGAGGTGACCGTATTCAATGAGTTGTTCTAAGGTATATCTCCGGTTTTCGATGTCCTTTGGATCTCCAAGAGCTTCCTTGAACACCTCGTTGAACTCTTTCCAGTCAAACTTTTGTTCTTCTAGTTCTAGGGCATATTTAGCTTTAAGCCCCATAACTTCTCGAATTGCGTGGTACAGGCTTGGGTATATGCTTTCGTTGTAATTAGCTACAGCAAACTTTCCCAACGCTTGGTCAATTTCAGTGGTGTTGACTTTAGTTTTTTGAGTTCTACCAGCCATGTTGTTTCAATCCTTTTTAAGATTTTTTCGTAATTTTCAGGGCGTTAGCCCCCCGAAGTGGCAAGCAAGCTGAATGGGTTCTTAAACGGGAGAGCGTTGCGAGTGCCAAAGGCAATCGCGTTGCGAGTAGAGCTTACAGCAGATCGCTACCGTAGTTGGGCGTAACCTCGTCAATTTCAAACATTTGCGAAACTGTACTGTACTGAAAAGCCAACGCCCATTTGCAGATCAGTTTTTCGATTGAGAACTGTCGTTCTAGCTGGCGAATCTTGATATCAGTTCGAGACAGTTCAATTTCTTTAGTCTGGATAAGTTCCAGGGTTGTTTGATACTCTGAATTGGCTAGGAGAAGTTCTGCCCGTTTCACATCACGCTGCTCTTTATTTTTGCACTCTGACTCAAAAGCTATCTGGCGATCGATTGGAATCAGCAGTAGGTCGCGCTTGGTATAGAGTTTTTTGAGTTCAGTTCTCAAGCTCAGTTGGACTTCCTCAAGTTTGGCAATCCGTGCGGGTAGGTTGGTAAGGCGGGTTTGGGGTTTGCTCATGTGTTACGCCAAAAGAAATTTTTATTTCCTAGCGCTAGCAATCACCGTTTCCTCAAAAAAAATTAACCCCTTACCGGGGTTGTTTTCTTAAAATCAAGGTTGTTAGCTTAGTCTTAACGACATTAATCTGTACAACCTAACTTTTCAACGAAAGCGATCGCCGTGCTTAGGGTATTTACTTACGCTACGCAGAGCGTTGGCGAGTAGTTTTAGTTGGCTTGGATGCTGCTGATTTGGATGCCGCTGGCTTGGACGCCTTAGGCTTGTTTTTGGAACCAGGCTTGCGACCCCGCTTCTTGGGTTGCTCCTTAGCTGGAGGTAGTAATAGCAGTATGGGTTGCTGGGGTTGGGGTTGGCACATCCAGTAGCGGGGGGAGCTTGTGCTGATGGGTTCTTCCCAGATATCCGACTCTATGAACGTTGCGGTAGCAACGCTCTTTTCTTCCGGTTCAGGCAGCTTCTTGGGTTGTGGCTGGGCTTGGGCTTGTGGTTCGATTTTCTCCTCATCAATATCAATGAGTTGGTTAATCAATTGAGCAATAGTTGCTCTCAAGAGCGCGTGGAGGACGATTCCTCCAAAACCTGCCACAAAAATAACTTGGACTGCTACGGTGAGTCCTGATTGGATGAAGTCGTGCATGGTATTGTGTTGTGTTGTAGTGTATATATTTGTGCTGGCAATGTGACCAGCGATAGCGTTTATGGGCTTTGCACCCACTCGTGCGGCGTGTACCGTAACGCTTTTGTGTTGTCTTACTCTTTCCAGCGTTAGCTGATCGAAGCGTTGGCATTATGTATGCCAGTTTTTTTGATGTTCTGATTCTGTCGGATGAAAGTGGCTTTTGAAGTCGGCTAGATCTTGAAGTGCGATCGCTTCTTGCAATCATCGGGTAATTTCCTCGTGGCTCACATCAGTCATGAGCGAGTGTTGTTTGACTAGTTCCAAGGTGCTTTTTTGGTGCGCTTCCCCGATCACTTCCGCTTGGTGATGCTAAGTGCGTTAGCTTGAATCAAACAGTCATGATTGCAAGGGAGGTCATTCGATGGGTAATGTAGTTGGCATCGATCTAGGCACGACCAACTCTGTTGCCGCTTTTAAGTTTGCTGCTGTCGAAATCGTAACGGCTAATGATAATACCCCACCAGAACGAACTTTGACGCGATCACTTGTAGCGTTTCATCAAGGCAATCCGATCGTCGGACAAGAGGCTTACAATCGGTTGCGGGCTGACCCAGAAAACGTCATCGTTTCAAACAAACGCTTGATGGGGCGCGGCTTCGGTGACCCAGCGGTTCAACAGCAGTTGTTGCGCTTCGGGTACAAAATCGCCAAACCGATGCATGGAACTGATAATAGCCTCGTGGTTTGGCTTGGCGATCGCGAGTACGAACCCGAGGATATCTCCGCCCTCATTCTTAAGAAAGTCGTAGAAAATGCTCAGACGTTTCAGAACGAGAGGGGACAGACCAGTACTATCACCGAAGCAGTGATTACCATTCCCGCTTACTTCAACGACAAGCAGAGACATGCCACTCGCGCCGCTGCATTCCGAGCTGGTTTGACACCCCGCGAACTTCTGCCCGAACCCACAGCCGCGGCGATTTCCTACGGGTTTACTCCGGATGGAGCCAAAGATGTCAAGACCATTCTCGTTTATGATTTTGGCGGCGGTACGTTTGATGCTTCGCTGATTACAGCATCAGGGAATTGGTTCACGGAACTGGGTAAAGCAGGAGACTTGTGGCTGGGAGGTGATGACATCGACCAAGTACTGGTGCAATTTGTCAAGGAGCAAGTTGCTCATCAAGAAGGATTGGACAATACTGATGCTGCGATCGCCAAAATGCCAAATTTCCAGCAGCTTCGCTTTCTGGCAGACCTCAAAATTGCAGTAGAACGAGCCAAGATTGCCTTGAGTAGCACATCTTCCGTTCGCATTATCCCAGCAACCCCCTTCCTCGACGAACTGGGGATGCCAATCTATATTGATGTTGAACTCACGAGCGAACAGTTCGAGCAGCTGATTGCACCGATTGTAGAGCGCACGATCGCCATTAGCCGCGATGCCATCAAATACTCTGACTACCCAGAGGACATGGTTGATGCTGTCTTACTCGTGGGGGGGTCTTCTCAAATTCCGCTGGTGCAGCGCCTTGTTCGGGAGGCTTTTGGGGCGGATAAAGTAGTGGTTCATCCCCGTCCCATGTACGCGGTTGCTGAAGGAGCTGCTATTGTTGCAGCAGGTCTGACGGAAAAAGTTGGAACCGTCTCGCGAGACTATTACATCAAACTAATTGATGGTCTCTATAAAGTCATCAGTCGTGGGGAAATGCTCCCATTTAGTACGTCCCAAAGCTTCAAAACTGTCGCTGACGGGCAACGCCTCATCCGCTTCGAGTTCTTCAATCGCGATGATGAAACCCAAGTCAACGAGCCAATTGGCGAGATGTGGCTGGGATTGCACAAGCCTTACCCAAAAGGAACTGAGGTTCTTGTAACCTTGGAACTTAACGAACAAATGGGAAACTTGCTTCTCAGTGCGTTTCTCAAGAACGACCCTTCAGTTAAGGTGAGCAGTTCCTTCTCTCGCGGTCGAGCGGATGAAAAGATTTACCGAGAAGTGTACGAAATTGTCCAAGACCTCAACCAACGCAGACTCTCAGCCGAGTGGATTGAAACAGTAAGCCAGTGGGTTGTACCAATTGTCCAGAGAACGAACCAGATTATTGATTATCAGACAGGGAGGGAGCGAGACGACCTGCGACAACAGGCATGGGAAGAGTTGGAAAAGTTAAAGCGCAATGTGTCGCAAGACCGCAATACAGCAGATTCCTTAGCCTATGAATGCGAGTTTCTCGCCAAAACCTATGGATTCCTAATTCCTGCCGCTCAACAGTTGCGCTTGCTGTCCTATAGTCAGCAACTCAGCGAAGCACTCCGGAAAAACAATCTATCGGCAATGCAGGCGCTTTCGGAAGAGGCGAGGCGGGAAGTGGCTAATCTACCAGAGTCCGTGCAGAAAATTCGCTACTCTAGGTATGCGATCTACTTAGCAACGCTAAAAGACCCAATTCAAGGCAATGCCATGAATGATAAGCTTTTGCGGATGACCAAAGCTCAAGAACGTCAAGATGGGGAGGAAGCAGAACGCATCTGGCATGAATTATGGCCTGATGTCCGGTATTGGCTTGATCGCGAGCCTCCAACAGCGATTATTCCTACCGATTTGAGCAGATAAACTTCTCTCGTTCACTTGCATAACCTCTAAACTCTCTGAGATACAGTGCAACAGTTGAGGGACGTTAAGAGGGTAGATGCAGTTATGGGGCGAGCGAACAAAGGAGACTCAATGCAGAGGAAATTGCTCTTGGTGTTGCATGGTGAATTGTGGAGATGCAGCAATGGCGATGAAAACCAAGTTGACTTGTCCAGTATGTGATCGCCCAGAGATTTTAGGCGACATATGCCCCAACTGTGAAACAAACCTTTCCCTGATTCGGATGTTGACAGAACTCCCCGTCACAGAGCAAGCCACTGCAACGGCAAAACCTCAACAACAAGGGATTTCAGCCTGGTTACTTGCTAGCGCCGCCATTTGCCTGTTGGTTGTCGGCATTGCTTTAGGGGGAATTGGTTATGCCTTCTTTTTCCAGCCGCCAATCCTGCACTGAAGCATGGGGAAGGGTTTTTACAGGTAGGCGAGGCGGTATTTATACCCGATCGTCTGGAGAACTGCCCATGAGGATTATTGTTAACTACTTAAACTTTTTTTTGAACGTTCTGCGGCAGATTATTGACTTGTTTCGTCAAGTCATCCTTTCGCAGCAGGAAGCCAAAAGAGCCGAACAACTCTATAACAACGGAAAATATATAGAAGCAGTTAGCCTTGCCAATGAGATTCTTGAAAGGTGGTCGTTACCATCCCCCTATTTCTTAAAACGTCAGTTCAACCAGTGGGCGATGAGCGATCGCATAAAACGCCTAACAGAGCAGTTAAATACTTGGCAACCCGATGCACTGATAGAATACAACACCGCCCTGCGGCAAGCGCATCAAATCGCCGCTCAAGGAGGCTTTCAAGACGCGCTTGCTCAATTTGAACCCGTACATCATCAATTTCCTCAAGCGGGTGGAGTATATCTGCTCAGAGAGTTGCGCCGCATCGTTGATGGAAAACGACACTTTCAGCAGGGACTTCTGGCAGAGAAAGCAGGTGACTTCCAGGTAGCTGCCGAGCATTACCAAAACGCAATAATGTATGTACCTCAGTTGAGAACACAATCTCGTATTCGACTGGCAATCCTAGCGGTGAAAACGAACAACTGGACTCAGGCACTATCCCACCTTGAAGGCATTAGTGGAGAGCAGGTCACCTACATTCGTGGCTTTGCTTACACCAAGCAGGAGAATTGGCAGTTGGCGTTGCAAGAGTGGCAGTCTCTGGCTCATCCTAGAGTTCAAGAACAATGCAAGGTGCTTAATACCTTGATTCAGATTCAGGAAAAGCGCGATTGCTTGCTGGTGATGCAAGAAATTGAGCAATACATCGATACCGAAAACCTTGAAGCCGCTGAGTCCGCTACGCAGAGCTTTATCCAAAAATTTGGTTTTGACCCACTGGTACAGGCGAACCTCGATGAGCATATCGCACCTCGTCTTGAGACGGTAGCTTGGGAGGAGCGGGATTGGTCGAGAATAGCCAAGGCAGCAGAGCAACGTTGGATTAAGCAGCAAGATGTTACATCCTTGCACAATTGGGTAATAGCATCCTATCACTTAGCCCAAACCGACCCTAATCAGCTTGCCGATCTCATTATTGCCTGGTCAACTGACCGCGCCAACCTTCACCGAAATCCTTCACTCGTGAATCTGCCTTGGCGGGAAAACACCCCAGTTGACTGGAGAGAGGTGGCTTCAGATCTCAAGCAAAAAATTG
>DALYIW010000235.1:0-4346 GCA_031970155.1 Coleofasciculaceae cyanobacterium CTOTU46601
TATAGCGTTTCTAAATAAGACATGAAAAAGCGTCGTAGTTTTTTAGATTAGGAAATTTGAACAGCTTATAATCTACTAAAAGCTTAAATAAACGCTTAATTATTGAGAAGTTTTTACAAAAACGATAACACCTTCTTAGTAAAGTTTTGAGTTGTAGCCAAACGGCTTCTATCGGGTTTTCTTCGGGAGCATAAGGGGCAAATAAATGACAAGTTACTTTCCATTTATTTGGCGATAAACCAGAATTAACTTCAGTTAGGAGTTGGCGCATTTTTTCTCCTTTATGGTAAGCCGCACCATCCCAGAAGATGATTATTTGATGAGTAGGATTTTTGGCAATTAGTTTTTTGATAAAATCTACAGTACAATCTCCATCTCCTTTTTCCGATTCACTAACAATTAGTTCGGTATTAAATAAATCTAATGCTCCATAATAAGTTTGACGATTTTTTTCATTGATAATTGGAATATGCAGTCTCTCTTTACTATCTCCCCACCAATGGGTGAGTAGGTCACCTTCTAATAAATGAACTTCGTCAATTGCATACAGGACAAACTTCCCGGTCTTAATGTCGCTCATCAAGTCTTTTAACATGTCTCTGATGAACTGAGTCTTTTTTTTGACTAATTCCGGGTCTTTACGAGGTTGGCTTCTTTGAGCTTTTTGCCAACTTACCCGTGCTTCTTTAAGTAAATCATAGTAGCTTTTGTGGGATTGAAAAACTACATCAAATTGCTCGATTAAATAACATTCTAGTTCTGATAAATCCCAGTATTTTTGCTGTTGAAGCCAAGTGATTGTCGCTGCTCTTTCCGTGGCTGTCAAATAACTTCTTGCTCCTTTATAGCCTAATTTTAAACCCTCTATTCCCAAGTCTTTGAACTGTTTTTTCCATTTACTTATAAAACTATTAGATGTATTTAATAGGCTAGCAATCGCACGAATCGCCCAGCCGGAAAGAGCTAATTTGACAGCTAGCGCCCTTTTTAGCTCCCTGGGATCTGGATTACTTTTTATCCACTCATCTAGTTCTTGAATTTGCGAATCTATATTTAAATTATTCATCCCGATTTTTAGTCACAAATACATCTTTAATTATATCTTTGTTTCGGATATTAGATTTTACATCTCAAATACAAATGCTATAGTTGATTGCATTCGTTACGGCTTCCAGATCAGCTTGTCCTGTCAGCATGATTTTGAGGGTTTTGGGAGAGAGCTGATGAACGTGTCTTAACAGCTCATCTCCCTTCATACCGGGCATAATATAGTCGGAAATAACTAAGGGTACTTCATCTCCTTGCTCTAGCAATTCTTCAACTAACTCTAAAGCCTCCTCCCCCCCTTCAGCCATTTCGATAAAGTAATCATTGCCAACTGCCTTTTTTAGCTCTGCTTTGAGGCTTCTGAGTACAGTTGTCTCATCATCCACACAAATAATTACTTGTTTAGTCATGGTTGGTTATTTGTTGTTTGTGATTACGCTCACCCAAGGTGCAGGATATGTTCTCTGCTTAGACAAACAACTAACAACTAATAACCAATAACACGCGTAGCGTCAGTCATAGTTTTGCCAAAGCCGATTGAAGGGTTTCCACTAATTCTTCTTTAGACCAAGGTTTATGCAAGCAGCAATAGAGATTCGCCTCTGTTTTTGCTCGTTCAATTGCTGCTTCATCAGCTTGACCCGTCAGCAGGATTTTAGTAATGTTGGGAAATTGCTGATGAACTCTTATGAGAAATTCATCCCCCCTCATACCAGGCATTAACCAATCAGAGACAATGATAATGACGAACATTGCCGACTCATTGAGTTCATTAATTAACTCTAGAGCTTCATCGGCATTTTGGGCTACTTCATAGGAGTAGGCATCCCTAAATGCTCCTCTGAGTTGTCTCTTGAGACTCTCCAATATGAGTTTTTCATCATCAACACACAAAATAACTGGTTTTGTCATTAGTTGTTGGTTGTTTGTTGTTAGGGATTATTTATTAATTACTGGATAATAGATAGTGAAACGGTAAATGTGGTTTGACTAGGAACTGATTTAAATTCAATTTTTCCCTGATGTTTCTCAATAATTTTTTTAACAATATCTAGTCCCAATCCACTGCCTTCACCTGGAGGTTTAGTAGTAAAAAATGGCTCGAATATTTTAGGCTGAATCTCTTCTGGTATTCCAGCGCCACTATCGGTAATGCTAATTTTTGCCTGGTTGTCTTGCTGCCTTACATCAATGGTTAAAGTACCTCGATAATCCATCGCTTGTAAGGCATTATGGATGAGATTTGTCCAAACTTGATTAAGTTCATCTGGATAACATAACACTAGCGGTAATTCTGTATAGTTCCTCTTTAAATCTACTCCCTTTTTGAGTTGGTTTTGATAGAGGGTTAACACGGTATCAATCCCTTCAGTCAAGTTGGCTAGCATCATTTCACCCGATTGGTCGTAACGGGCATAAGTTTTCAAAGCAAACACTACTTTTGAGGCACGGTCTGTGGCTGTGTTAATCGTAGCAGTGGCTTTTTGGATGCCTGAAAGGTTATAGGCTATTTCTAAAACTTGTGAACTATCGGGTCTTTTTAATAGCGGCAAAAAGGTATCAATTTCGTTATAAATTCCCATATCTACTAAGAAATCAGCAAGAGCCTCGACGTTTTTAATCTCTGCGGCTTCCATTTGGCTAGTTAAGGCTTTCTTCACTTGGCGTTCTTCTTTGGTAGATAATGTTAATTGTGTTTGAAGTGACCGTTGTAGTAAAGCTAAGAAATCCCGCGCTTGCTCTGGGGAGAGGGATTGAAACAGTATGGCTAACTCTTCTAAAGTTTGATTCAAGGATTCAGAAATATTCCCGACTGAAGAGCGAATGGCTCCCAAAGGTGTATTGATTTCATGGGCAATGCCTGCAACTAGTTGTCCTAATGCTGCCATTTTTTCTTTTTGAATTAGTTCTTCTTGGGTAGCTTTTAGTTGTTGCAGGGTGTTTGTCAGTTCCCCATTGGTTTGGGCTAATTCCTCATTTTTATCTTGCAGTTGTTGCAGAGTGTTTGCCAGTTCCCCATTAGTTTGGGCTAATTCCTCATTTTTCTGGAAAAGACTTTTTTGCAGATGTTGCATAGACAAGTGAGTTTCCACCCTCGCCAAAACCTCTTCCACTTGAAAGGGTTTGGTGATGTAGTCTACCCCGCCAACTCCGAAAGCTTTTACTTTATCTAGCACTTCACTCAAGGCACTGATAAAGATAACCGGGATGTGGCGAGTCGTTGGAGAAGCTTTTAGCTTAGAGCAGACTTCATAGCCATTCATATGAGGCATCTGAATGTCCAGCAAAATCAGATCCGGGGGTTCTGCTAATGCCCCGACAAGTGCTGATTGACTATCAATTGCAGGTCGAACGGTGTAACCGTTTTCCCCCAACATCCCGACTAAAAAGCGTATATTAGCTGGAGTATCATCAACGACTAAAATAGTTCCTTTGGGATAATTCATTGCTAATTGCTAATTACTTTCATTGCTTATTGCTGTTTTTTGCCTGCCTAATTAAAGAAGCTATCTTGGGATACTCAAAATTATCAGCTAAAATCGACAGGGCATCGGCTAAAGGAGCATTAAAGGTATGGATTTGACTAATTAGGCTGTCAATCTGGTTCATCTTGGAACGGATTGCTGCTTCTTCTAAATTAGTGAGTAAATCGCAGGGAAGAGCGGCAAGAGCCGTCGGGGTTAGGGTATCTTTAATATCAACAGAAGTGTTCGTCTGTGTTCCTACCTGGGATTGAACGCTGCTGATATCTTCGTAGATATAGTGCACACCAATATGTTTGTGCATCGCCTCAAAAATGTCTACCTCTCGGAACGGTTTACGGATAAAATCATTGCAACCGACAGATAAGACCACGGCTCGTTCTTCCTCTAAACTGGTGGCTGTCAAGGCAATGACGGCAGTGGCTTGACCTTTGGTGGTAGCTTTAATTTGTTTGGTAGCTTCGTCGCCATCCATCACGGGCATCCGCATATCCATCCAGATTAAGTGCGGTTCAAAGGAGTCCCAGATTTCAACAGCTTCTTTACCGTTGCTGGCTTCTCTGAGTTCAAAGCCAAGGGGATTTAATAGTTTAATCAGTAGTTGGCGGTTGCTCCATTTGTCATCCGCAATCAAAATCCGATAGCGGGGTTGGTTGGGTTCTAGGGCAATGACCTGGCGGGCTGGTTGTTTGGCAGCAATGTCAGTGGCATCAACTGGGCTAACTAAAATATCAAACTTGAAGAGTGTGCCTTTGCCAACAGAAGAACTGACGGTGATTTCGCCGCCCATCAGTTGCACAAAAGATCGGGTGATGG
>DALYIW010000235.1:4356-13502 GCA_031970155.1 Coleofasciculaceae cyanobacterium CTOTU46601
CCGTCCCTTCCTGGGATTGTTTGCCTGTTTTGGTTTGCACGAAGGCTTCAAAGATGCTGTCTAGTTCATCTGGGGCAATGCCTTCTCCTGTGTCTTCAACTTCAAAGGTAAGAACTAATTGTTTGTGGCTGATAGTTGACTCTTTGCTATTAGCAATTAGCAATTGACTATTCTTCATTCCCACTCGCAGCGATACCCCTCCTTGTTTGGTAAATTTGAGGGCGTTATTGAGCAGGTTAATCAAGACTTGACGCAGCTTGGTTTCATCCGTTCGCACATATTGAGGAATAGAGGGAGCGCGATCGCAAATCAACTGCAATCCTTTATCATCAGCCTTCAATCGGAACATATCTTCCAAGTCGTCAAGTAGGCGATACAGGTCAAAGTTCGTTTCGTTAAGGGTAGTGCGTCCCGCCTCAATTTTAGATAAATCTAGGACGTTGTTAATTAGGGTGAGCAGATGTTCTCCGCTACGGCTGATGATCCCGACATTTTCCATGTGTTCGGGAGGTAGGGTTTTCGAGCGAGTCATCAGTTGGGAAAAGCCCAGAATCGCGTTGAGGGGGGTACGCAGTTCGTGGCTCATGTTAGCGAGGAAGGTGCTTTTGGCTTGATTTGCCACTTCCGCCTTGTCTTTGGCAATAGCTAATTCGGCTGTGCGTTGCTCTACTTTTTGCTCTAAGTTTTCAAAGGATTCTTGTAATTGCTTTGCCATTTTATTAAATGACTTAGCTAATTGCCCTACTTCATCTTCCCGATCAAATTCTACGGTTTTGTCCCATTGACTTTCAGCTAGATCGCGAGCAACGGTGTTGAGTCGCATGACGGGAGTGGCAACCCATTGAGCAGTCAAAATACCGATAATAATCGCGATAATTAAAGCTATAATAACCAAGAAAATAGTCGTGCGAGTGTTGGCATCGATCTGCGCTGTGAAGTCGGATTTGGGAACGATGACTACAATCGACCAATCTAAATCAAACGTCTTTTTGAGCGAGGTAACGTAAACGAATTTGGGTTCGCCATTGAACTTAAATTCTAATAGTTGACTCCCTTTATTTTGATGCAGCAACCGATTTGATAAATACTCCGCTGCTGCTTTAATAGAAGGATCGTTGCTCTCGCTAGCTTTAATCCGTTCAAACTCCTTACCTTTAACTACGTACACTGGCGTCGAACTTGATGTACTCACAAGCTCGCCGGAGCTTTCCATAATGAAAACTTTACCTGTTTTACCTATTTTCAAAGTTTGCAGAAATTCATTGACGTAGTTCAGTAGAAACGAACTGCTCACAACTCCTTGCAACTGTCGGGATTTGTTGTAGTAAGGTTGCACGGCGCTGATAGTCAAACTTTCACCAACTACGTCGGCAAATATTGGTGTCCAAGTATGCTTTCCCGCTTTGAGCGCCGCCTTATACCATGGTCTTTTACGCGGATCGAAATTAGGAATAGAAAACTTTAACTCGCGTTCGCCTTTGCTATTTCTGGTAAAGTAAATCTGGGCATAATTTGTAGTAGCATCGCTATACATTAAAAGTAGTTCACCGCCTTTAAACTGCCTAATTCCATAAGTTTCGCCTTGTGCTGTGCCAAACACCGTCAACGTCAAAAAAGGAAAGGCTGGAAATTGTTTGAGAAAATATTCTTCTCGTTTTGAAACGTTTTTAATATCTAATGCGCCAGTATCTAAGGCATTAGCATTTAATTGATTGCTTAATTTAGGTACTGATAAATATACATCAAGACGATCTTTAACTCGCTGACTTACCTCGCTCATTAATCCTTCGGCAAGTTGATTAACTGCCTGTTGTCCGTTCCTGAAGGAAAGATATCCCACCATTCCCACTGTCGCCACAATTTGCAGCACGAAGGGTACTGTCAAGATAGTTCGCAGCGAGACTTTGCGAACTGATTTGGTAATCTGATAGTTGAGTTGTTTGATGAACACGATCTCATAACCCTTTGTGAATAATTAGTTCGCGCTCAGGCGAACAACGCACCCAGACAGGCTGAAACTTGTACAGAGTCATTCATCAATTGCTTTAACGATATTGTTCATTGCTAATTGGTCACTGGTGACTGCTCTGTTTGGCTTTCCCAATTAAGGAAGCTATCTTGTGATACTCAAAATTATCAGCTAAAGTCGCCAGGGTATTGGCTATAGATGCATTAAGGGTACGGATTTGATTAATATAGCCTCAGATAGCAAAATAGCGCCGCTTGTCTCTAAGAAGCATCGCGAGATCTCACGCTAACAGTAGGTATGCGTGTATTTTTGTAAAAAGTTTAATAAGTAGGACTTACGCTTTCTTGACCTTTGATATCATGTCCTCGCAATCACCCATCATTGCAATTCTGTGAAATCAATGGTTTCAGCCATTTGTATTAAGGGTAATGTGCCGGACATCACATTGCTGGTTGTTAGTGGTTTGTTAAAAAACACAAACAACCAACAACCAACAACCAACAACCAACAACATGAAGTTCCCTGTCTTTTAAGGGAGATGATTTATTAAAATTCCTGTGTTTGTTGGCGCACAGCGTTAATTGCTAAAAATTTATCTAAATCCGCATAGGTGCCAGCATAGGTCACTGTGGGAGACTCATAACCCTTTAGATGAACTGTGTGTTGCTGGAAGCCTAGCTCATAGTTACCTGTACCAGAAAGGTAGCGATAAGTGTCTTCTCCCAAAGCAATATCCTGGCTAATTTCCTTCGTGGCAGATTCCAGGCGAAAGGCAGCATTGACAGTATCGCCAATTGCTGTATAGTCAGGGCGATCGCCACTGCCAGTATTACCCACCATTGCATACCCAGTATTAATTCCTGTCCCAATTCGCAACGGGAAGGGCAGAGGATACTTCTGAGAGAGTGCCGCCGTCATCTTTTGTAGGCCACTCACCGCTTGCAGTATGTTCAGGGTTTCTTCGCTGCTTACCCCTTGCGAACCATGAAACCAGATTGCCATAACCGCATCACCGATGTATTTATCGACCCAGCTGCCAGATTTCCGAATGATATTGCCCGACTGACGGAACCAGGTGCCAATGACGGCTGAAAGGATTTTTTCATCCAGTTGGCGGGTTAGTACTGTGAAGTCCCGGATGTCTACCACCATCACCGACATGAGGCGACGCACATGCAAGGTCGATGTCAGGGTTTCTTTATCTGATGGCTGGGGATAGTCGGTATTACTGCGGCTGCTGGTTGGGCTATGAAACTCTAACTCAGTCTGTCCAAAAGTCAGGCGATCGCCATTGCTCAATGTCACCGGAATACTGACTCGGCGTCCATTGACAAACGTACCATTACGGCTTCCTAAATCTATGAGATAGAAATCACCTGTTTCTGTACACTGCAACATCGCGTGGTTTCGAGAAATCCATCGATCTGAGAGCACAAAGTTGTTGTCATCACTACGACCAATAGTCCAGCAGTTGCTACCTACCAAAGGTAAATAGCGATCACCGGTATCGGTCGGAAGAAGCAGATAGGGAGTGGATCGCAAAGTCACCACAGGCAAAGAAGCAACGATGGGTTATAAGTGTTGTTGATCTAGTAGATGCATTCTAGAGTCAAATCCAACAGTCCGGATAGGTGGTGGTAAACTTTGCCTAAAGTGAGAATTATTTCTACTGTAATTTGTTCTTATATGAACAATTACTTACCTTTAGGCCATAGAAGCTGCCACCCAAAACAGGGTATCTACCAAAATTGTACTCAACACTGCTCCACTAAATGCCCACCATTGCAGTTGCCCTTTCGCCAATGACCACAAACCAACGATTAAAAGAGTACTAACCAGCACGATCGCCCAGCTAATTCCCCAAGGAGTTTGTACTTGTGCGATCGCACTTTGAAAAATTGGCGTTGCTAAAGCCGGGTCAACTCGCATCACCTGACGCCAGTGAGGAATTAAGTTAGTTACATAAAAATATACATCTGTTAAGGCTGTACCGAACAAGGAACCCAGGTAAAAAAGATTTCCCACTCTCCCCCAACCCCGCCACAGACTCCACAGGGCAAACGGTAAACCAATCGCTTCTACTGGCAAGTGGATTAAGGGTTCCCAACGTAGCCAGCCCCAATAAATTGACCCGGCTAGCCAACTCCAACTGAATCCTAGCAGTAAGTCTCCCCAGACTTGTGTAGCCCGATGCTTGAGCAGAGTTAACCCCAGCCATACCCAGCCGAGTGTCATCACTAAACTCAACATCGGCAACTGTCGTACCAACGGCGCTTGGGCGAACACCGGAACAGAAACCAGAAAAGCCGCTGCGCCAAACACTAACCACGCTTTGCGATCGCCCATTTTTGCGATCGCTTCATGAGAGACAATTAGTTGCTCCGACTGACTCAGGTAGTCAGGGGCAGAAGATGAGAACCAGGTATTGTTAAACAAGATGACGTTAATATTTGTTACTTATCTTTATATATCTCAAGATATCATATCTGAGCAAATATCCCCCCTAGGGGGATATAACTAACAATCCTAATCTAGTTTGGCGTCACTGACCAGTGCGATTGGTTATTTGTTGTTGGTTATTTGTTGTTGGTTGTTTGTATAAGCACTCTGTCATTAATCACAAGATCCCTCGTGTCCCACGTCCTTGTATTCGTGGCATGGGTTAACCACTCATTCTCAGGGAGAGTGACTTGCTGATAAAGCTTAAAGTCAGTAATACTTGAGCGGAGACTCAATGCATCTTTTGCTGAAGTAAACGAATAATTGGTGGTTCTAGGTATCGTAGAAGGGTTTTGATGGGATTAGCACAGGCAATGAGTATAATCCCTAGCGTATCGCTTTCTAGTTCAACCATTGAGAGTAACTGGGAAGTTGGTCAGTTTACTAAATAACTCTTCTTGGACACGATTAACAGTAGATAAATAGGCGAAAACATGTTCAGATTGCAACGTCAGTTGTTTATGTTTTTTGGCGCTGGTGCTTTCCTCGCATTCCTCGCTTCCCCTTTGAAGGTTCTCGGTACTAACTTGTGGCCCGCAGTGGCGTTACCTGCCACAACATCGACGCCCCAAGTCAACATTATTCAGGCTGTGGTTTTGGGTATGGTGCAGGGGTTGACGGAGTTTCTGCCGATTAGTAGTACTGCTCATTTAAAAGTGGTTCCCGTTGCCTTAGGCTGGGGCGATCCAGGTGTTGCTTTTACAGCTGTAATTCAACTAGGTAGTATTGCGGCGGTACTATCTTACTTCTGGAAAGATCTATCCCAGATTACTATCGGTGCTCTAAAAGCTATAAAAAACTCAGATTATCAATCCTATGACTTCCGTCTAGCACTGGGTATTGCTTTCGGAACTATCCCTATTGTCTTTTTTGGACTGTTGATTAAGGTATTAATTCCTGATTTTGATAACTCACCTCTGCGGAGTCTAACGGCGATCGCTTGTGCTTCGATTGTGATGTCGCTGTTATTGGGAATTTCTGAAAATGTGGGCAAGCGTAAGCGAGACTTCGAGGCTTTGGGTCTTCAAGATGGTGTTTTAATGGGTTTGGCTCAAGCAATGGCGCTAATCCCTGGTGTATCTCGTTCGGGTTCTACCCTTACAGCAGGATTATTTATGGGGTTAGAACGAGCAACAGCTGCACGATTTTCCTTTTTGCTGGGTATACCTGCGATTACCTTAGCTGGTTTGGTGGAATTAAAAGATATCTTAAAACAAGGACTGGGCAGTGCTGAGTTAGTGCCGTTGATTGTAGGAGTCATCTCAGCGTTGGTGTTTTCCTATTTATCGATCGCATGGCTATTGCGCTTTCTGCAAACTCAAAGTACCTGGGTGTTTATCTGGTATCGCTTGGTGTTTGGGGTGGTGATTTTGGGTGCGATCGCTACAGGACTATTAAAGAATATTTAATATCAAGTCTGGCGAGATTGCTTCGTTTAAATGTGGTTAGTGGTCAGTTGCAATACACAATGAATCACTGACAATGGCTAAAAGTTCCAAGTTGATCAACAAAGTAATGAGCCGGACTTGATCTAGTAGGTCTCGACGATGGGAGGTATCCCAATGGACGAAATTGAGATCATAATAAAAAAATGAGTGAAGCTTCTATTCGTCCTGCATTAATTACTAAGGTTCTCCCCGATTCGATCGCCGTTGAGATTGGGTTTGAACCTGGCGACGCGATTGTAGCCATCAATGGTACACGCCCTCGCGACCTCATCGACTATCAGTTTCTCTGTGCTGATGAAGTGCTGGAACTAGAAGTCCTTGATGCTAAGGGTAAGACTCACTCAGTAGAAATAGAGAAGGATTACGACGAGGATTTAGGGCTGGAATTTGAAACAGCACTCTTTGATGGCTTAATTCAGTGTAATAACCGTTGCCCATTTTGCTTTATCGACCAGCAGCCACCCGGTAAGCGGCAGAGTTTGTATCTTAAAGACGATGACTACCGCCTCAGCTTTCTCTATGGTTCTTATTTAACCCTAACCAACCTTACTCAAAAAGAGTGGAACAGGATAGAACAGATGCGGCTATCTCCCCTGTATGTCTCTGTCCATGCCACTGAACCAGATATTCGCAGTCGCTTGCTGAAAAATCATCGCGCTGGAGAGATTTTAGAACAGTTGAGGTGGTTTCAAAAGCGACGGCTACAAATTCATGCTCAGGTAGTTGTCTGTCCTGGTATCAATGATGGTATTCACTTAGAACGTACTCTGCAAGACTTGGCGCAATTCTACACAGATAATGTGCCAGCAGTTGCTTCAGCGGCTGTTGTTCCCGTAGGGTTAACGCGCTTTCGGCCTCAAGAAGATGAGTTGATGCCAGTCAGTCGTGAGAAAGCCGAGGAAGTAATACAGCAAGTTCAAGAACTTCAAGAGAAATTTCGCCAGCAGTTGGGTTCTACGTTTGCTTGGTTGGCGGATGAGTGGTTTTTGATCGCTCGACAGGAATTGCCGCCCGAATCTCATTACGAGGAGTATCCTCAAATTGGTAATGGTGTGGGTTCGATTCGCCAGTTTCTCAAGCAGTTTAAGGATATAGCTTCACAGAAACTGCCGCGACGAGTAAAAACACCCCGAAGCTTTACTTGGGTAGTGGGTAATGCGGTTGAAAAAGCTTTTGAACCGCTTGTGCAGCAGTTAAATGCAGTAGAAGGATTAACAGTGAAGCTGGTAGCGCTGCGTAGTGATTACTGGGGACAGGAGATTAGTGTTACTGGATTGCTGACTGGACAAGATTTACTGGAGGGATTGAAGGGGAAAGATTTAGGTGAGGCAATCCTTTTACCTTCCCTGATGCTGAAGCAGGGTGATACTCGGTTTCTCGATGACATGACGGTGGAAGTACTCGCCCGTCAGCTAGAAACTCCTATTGTGCCTGTTAACGGTACTGAGGAATTAATTGAGGCTTGCATTAGTGGATTTTCTTTTGCACCTGATAATTTTCTATAGTTTGAACTGTCGCTCTTTAACTAATCAGCTACTGCACGTTTAATTTGCAGGCATCAGGACAGGCAAGATGCCTGTCCCACAAGAACTAGAGTTAACATCAACTAGCTTGTTAGATACGCGACACCTTAGCAGCCCCAATAGTATCGAGCACAAAACTTCGCATCAAAACCAAAACTGGTGGGATAACTATATGTCCCATGTCAAATTCTTGGTATTTTACTGTCACTCCCGAAGCTGTTAAGCTATCTCTAGCATTTTGAGCAGCACTAATAGGCACCATCTGATCTTGTTTGCCATGCACAATCAAGACAGGTGGAAAGGATTTACCCGCAGATGGCTCTCGCTGGGAATGCAGATAACCACTAATACACACTAAGCCTGCCAGTGGCAGACTTAACCCCACATCCAGAGTCATTGCGCCGCCTTGAGAAAATCCCGCCAAAATCGTGCGCGACAGGGGAACACCAGTGCTACTTTCTAGAGATTTCAACCAGTCCGTTAGCTGCTGCCGACTTTCTTTTAAGCCCTGACCATCCTGAGACCGTAGATTATACCACATCTTACCTCCATAGGGATAGGAGTAAGGAGCGTCGGGGAAAAGAAACTGGTATTCGGGCAGATTGAACATTGGCGCGAAAGGTGCCAACTGTTGGGAATTGCCAGTAAAGCCATGTAGGCACACAATCAACCCAGCTGGCGTTTGACCATTTGCTGGGGGAACTGAAATGAATTGTAAGGACAAAACGTATCTCCCAAATCCAACCAAGTTGCATCGATCACTATTTTGCCGAGGAAGCGATCGCATTGCCATCACCAACACGGCTTAGTTCTGAGGGTATTGGGCGATACACGAGCTTTTGTGTATATTAATTTAACTTGCTTATCGGGTTTGTTCGTTCAAGCTAATAATGCTTCCACTCACCATATGCGCCTCATCAGAAGCCAACCACGCTATGCATTCGCCTATCTCATCAGCTGTAATCCACTCTGGCTGACTCTGGCCTTGTGTGGCTCGCGTTGCTACCAAACTATGGACGACTACCTCGTTAATGCGGACACCACTACCCTTCATTTCCTCAATGATGACCTTCGCCAGCATTAACTGCCCTGCTGCCGGAATGCCAACCAAACTGTAGTTGGGGATAGCTGTTTGGCCTGCACCACCGCCAAGTAAGGTGTAACTGCTTCCCTTGTTTTGGGCTAATACTGGCAAAAAGGTGCGGGCGGCAACGAAATGGGTAGTTAAATTACTTTGGAGATACTGCTGCCAGTCTTCCATTGACACCTGAGTTAGAGGTTGGTTGCCTTGCCAATTCCCACCCAGCGACGCAACTACAGCATCGAGTCGCCCGAACTGATTGAGAATCTCGTCGCGCAGGTGTTCGGCAGACTCAAGCTGTACAAAGTCGCCAAGAATGGAAATAAAGCGATCGCTAGCTAGTTCTCCAAGCAACCCGCGCAACTCTTCTAGCTTTTGAGTGTTGCGGGCCGAAACTATTACCGTTGCGCCCTCCTTGAGAAACGCCCTGACAATCCCTTCGCCAACGTAGCCTGCTCCTCCAGCAACTAACGTAATTTTTCCATCCAGTTTGCCCATAATATTCCTTGTGTGTTTCCGGTTAATCAATTGTTAAGGATGGGGAATTTCATGTTGTTGGTTGTTGGTATTTTTTTACAAACAACAAACAACAAACAACAAACAACAAACAACAAACAACAAACAAC
>DALYIW010000236.1:0-3789 GCA_031970155.1 Coleofasciculaceae cyanobacterium CTOTU46601
CAGGGGAAGCAGGGGGAGCAGGGGGAGCAGGGGGAGATGAGAGAGTAATTTCTTCCTTACCTTTTCCATCTTCTAAAAGCGCTGGTTTTGAGGAAGAATATAGAATTGTGCGGCCTGATGGATCGGAGCGCTGGGTATGGGTGCGTGCCTTTCATGTCTTAAACGAGATGGGTTCGCTAGAGCGTATTGCTGGGATTGCGGAGGACATTACCAAACGCAAGCGAGCTGAAGCAGAAATTCTCAATGCCCTGTTTAAAGAGAAAGAACTGGGCGACTTGAAATCCCGCTTTGTCTCTATTACCTCCCACGAGTTTCGGACACCGTTGACGACAATCATGTCCACCGCCGAATTACTGGAACACTATGAATGGACTAAAGATGAAGAAGTTGAACAGCTGCACCTGATTCAAGATGCTGTTAAACACATGCTTCACTTGTTGGAAGATTTGCTATTCATTGGGACGGCTGACGCCGGACAACTCCAATTCAATCCAGAACCAGTGGAGCTCAAGGAATTCTGTGAGGAGTTGGTTGCTCAAATCCAGCAAGGGATGAGTGTAAAACCTAGCGTCAAGGGTTGCCAACACTCTTTAACTTTTGTGAGTCCCGAGCGCACAATGCTCGCTTGCCTGGATAAGAAACTGTTGCGGCAACTACTGAGCAATTTAATCTTAAATGCTATAAAATATTCACCTTCTGGCGGCACCGTCCAGTTTGAGCTTAGTTGTCAGGGTGACAAGGCGATCTTCCTGGTTCAAGATCAGGGGATTGGCATACCACAGGAAGAGCAGCCTCGACTGTTTGAGTTTTTCTATCGGGCTAAAAATGTCGGTGCGATCGCTGGCACAGGATTGGGGTTAGCCATTGTTAAGCAGTGCGTTGACTTGCACGGTGGTGCGATCGCTATAGATAGTGCACTGGGCCGAGGAACACGATTTACAGTCACACTACCGTTGAAAAACCATTTCTCTATCGCTCCCTATAGTTGGTAATCCTGACGTTGCAGTCAGAAATATTACAAACCTATATGGAAAGAGTCAGTATAAGAAGTTAGGGTATGAATACAATTACCCTTCTGGCTTGCCTTTACTCTAATTGATAGAGGTATTACTCCGAAACACAGTTTGTATAAAAAGACACTTGTGTTTGGTTGTAATTCACAAGTTTTTCACGAGTTTTGTTTAAGCTCAAAAAGGGGTCAAGCTGTAAAACTAGTGCAGTTAGCACACTTATACCAATTCAATTGATATCTACAACCAATACTAAGGGGTTTGGTAATAGGTCATAGGTAATGGGTAATAGCTGACTTCTTCCTCATGGGTGTATTCCGACTTGGAAAAAATATCAACAGTAGGAGCGTCTTGCTCTCTCATGCGACAGCAGCGGGTTTTCCAGCCTGCAGACAAATTTCCAATTAGGAGCTGCTTCTGTTCCAATTACCCATTACCCATTACCCATTACCCAACTCATGGACAAAAACCGATGAATAAAATTCTTGTAATTGAAGACGAACAGGCGATTAGAATAAACCTTCTCAAGCTTTTGAGAGCGGAAGGGTTCCAGATTATCAGTGCCGACAATGGGATTACTGGGGTACAGCTGGCTCAAGCTGAGCAGCCCGATTTGATTATTTGCGACATTATGATGCCGGATTTGGATGGCTACGGTGTTTTGAAAGCATTGCGACAAAGCCCAGTCACTGCTGCGATTCCTTTTATTTTTCTCTCGGCCAAAGCTGAGCGCTCAGATTGGCGTCAGGGAATGAATTTGGGGGCGGATGATTACCTATTTAAGCCGTTTACTAGGGCTGAACTGTTAGAAGCGATCGCCACTCGACTCCAAAAACAGGTATCTTTAACCCAGCGCCATACCCTTGAACTGAATCAGGCGGAAGCTCAACTCAACCACATTCTTCGTTATAACCCTTTAACCAACCTCCCTAATCGACTCTTTTTGCAAGAATGGTTTAATCAAGTGCTGGCTCAACCCAACGCACACGAGCTAAAGATTCCTATCCTATCCATCGGCTTCGAGCAACTTGACCAGATTCACACAACCTTAGGACCAGCCAACGGCGACTTGTTAATCCAGTCAATAGCAGAACGGCTACAAATGCACGTCGGAATGCAGGATATAGTCGCACATTTAGGTGCCGCTCAATTTGTCATCCTCCTCACCACCGTCAGTCACAGGCAAGAGGTAGCACAGATTGCCACAACTCTCATAGATTCTTTGTCCTCACCCTTCCTCGTAGATGTTCATGAAATCGTTCTCACTGCCAAGATTGGCATCGCCTTCTATAGACGCGATGGTCTTGACTTAGACACCCTGATCAAAAATGCCAGTGCAGCCAGAGAAGACGCTAAGAAGCCAGGAAAACATCCCTATCAGTTTTACATGGCCTCTATTGGTGCTAAATCTCAAGAAGCACTGTTACTAGAACTAGAGCTACGCAAAGCTTTAGAACGCCACGAATTTCAGGTCCACTATCAACCCAAGGTAAACCTCAAAACCAGCAAGATTGAGGGGGCAGAAGCTTTGGTGCGTTGGGTTCATCCAGAGCGAGGCTTAGTTTCTCCAGGTGAGTTTATTCCATTAGCTGAAAAAACTGGCTTCATTGTTCCTCTAGGAGAGTGGATTCTCAAGACAGCCTGTACTCAAGCTCAAGCTTGGCAAGATGAAGGTTTTCCTCCCATCCGAATAGCCGTAAATTTGTCAGGATATCAGCTTAATCAACCAAATCTGGGACGTATAGTGGTCGATATTCTCGAAGAAACTGGACTCGATCCCAGCTATTTAGAATTAGAGCTAACTGAAAGTACTGTTCTGCAAAATCCTGAAGCGGCGCTAGCAACATTAACGGAGTTAAAATCCCTCGGCATTCAGATATCAATTGATGATTTTGGTACGGGTTATTCTTCTTTAAGCTATCTTAGACAGTTTCCCTTCGATATTTTGAAGATAGACCGCTCTTTTGTCTGTCATCTCACCAAGGATGATAAAAACGTGGCAATTACAACGGCAATTCTGCAAATGGCACACAGCCTGAATCTAAAGGTTGTTGCTGAAGGCGTGGAGACAGAAGCCGAACTCGCTTTCTTTCAGGGGCATGAGTGTGATGAGATACAGGGCTATTGGTTTAGCCCTCCCTTGTCAGCTGAAACATTTGGAGAGTTGCTCAGTAATGGTAAACCTCTGCCGATTTCGTTGCGTTGAGTTGCTAAGCGTTGGGCAGGTAACGGCTAGTCAGCAGGTGGTGAGGTAGGGAGATAGGGAAGTTATAATCTCTCACAGAGGGAGACCTCAATTAGATCAGTAGAGGGGCATAAATCAACGTAACTTCTTCTTGCCCGTCCCCTATGACCCCTATCCTCACTCTCATCTCCGGTATGCCCAGCCTCACAAGTGATGTTTAATTTCACGCGCCTACTTACCTCCCAGGTTGATGAAATTGCACAACTGCTTACTCTTACCTTTGAAAAAGACTCTGGTATTAGTCAAATTTGCAATGCAGAAGGTGAAGAACTTCATCGCCGTCTGCGCTTCTTGTTTCGGACTGTACTAACGATACAAGCAACAGCAAATCAACGGATGTTAAGTGTCGCGCACGATGAGCGAGTAATCGGTGTAGCTGTCATCCAAGAACCAGAAAGCTACTTTCCTGTTTGGGCACAGATTCAAGGGTTGCTACAAGTCAGCCTTGGTATAAGCCCAGTTGTGGCTTGGCACATATGGCAAAACTTAAGAATTTTAGAACAATACCATCCTCCAGAGCCTCATTACTACCTG
>DALYIW010000236.1:3823-13406 GCA_031970155.1 Coleofasciculaceae cyanobacterium CTOTU46601
ACTCTGCTAGATTCACTTCATGCATTTTCAGAAGCACATCCCATATCCAAAGGTGTATATTTGGAAACAGTCAAACCACAAAACGTGACCTTATACGAATACTTTGGATATCATCTAAAAGCGCAAGTTAATATCAAAGGGATGGAAAGTTTCATTATGTTTCGTCCAAATTTATTAAAATAAAACAATTTTTTGAGCTAAAAACTTTCTTATAATCTCAACAAAAAGAAATAATCAATACTAGGTTTGAGGAAAACTTTCCTGACTTTCCGGATAAGCCTTGAAACATGAAATAGAGAAGGATAGGGCAAAAACTCTCTCTTTTGCTTCTCCCTTGCTGCAGCAGCAGCGAAAGATACCTGGAAAAGTCACAACGATGAACGCCCTATTAGGCTACCGGATTCTAGCCGAAATCTATGAAAGTCCCAATTCCTTAGTCTATCGAGGCATTCGAGAAAAGGATAATCAAGCAGTTATCCTCAAGTTTCTGAGGGAAGAGTACCCTACGCCTGAAGAAATCATCAGATATAAGCAGGAATATAAAATCACCCACAACCTGAATCTCGAAGGTGTTGTCAAGGCTTATAGCTTAGAAAAGTATCAAAATAGTCTGGTAATAATTTTTGAGGATTTTGGAGGCGAGTCCTTAAAAATTTTGATGAATAAAAAAAAATTTAACCTCTCAGAATTTCTTTTGATCGCTATCAAAGTTGCTGGAATTTTAGGAAAAGTTCACGGTAGTAGTATCATCCATAAGGACATCAACTCGTCTAATATCGTTTTTAATCCAGATACACAGCAACTTAAACTCATCGACTTTGGTATCTCCACAATCTTATCCCGCGTCAACCCTACAATCAAAAATCCCAATATTTTAGAGGGAACTCTAGCTTATATTTCGCCAGAGCAAACAGGTAGAATGAACCGCTTGCTAGATTACCGAACTGATTTTTACTCTCTCGGTGCTACCTTTTATGAACTTCTCACACATCAGCTGCCTTTTGATGCTACTGATGCAATGGAGTTAGTTCATTGTCATATTGCTAAACAACCTGTACCGCCTCACAAACTCAATCCAGAGATTCCTAAAGCTGTTTCAGATCTGGTGATGAAGTTGTTAGCAAAAACAGCTGAGAAGCGATACCAAAGTTCTTGGGGAATTAAAGCAGATTTAGAAGAATGTCTGTTTCAGTTACACAATAACAATAAGATTGTAGATTTTTCTCTTGGTCGTCATGATATCTCTGACAAGTTTCAAATTTCCCAAAAACTCTATGGACGTGAGGCAGAAGTAGAAACTCTCCTTGCCGCATTTGAGCGAGTAGCAGCATGGGCAGAAAGGGAAGCAAAGGAAGAGGAGAAAACTATCTCTCAATCCTCTGTTACTAAGCAGAAGCAAGGGAGGGTAGAAATGATGCTAGTGTCAGGTTATTCTGGTATCGGTAAATCAGCCTTAGTGCAGGAAATTTATAAACCTATTACTAATCGAAGAGGCTATTTTATCTCTGGTAAATTTGACCAGTTACAGCGTAATATTCCCTACTCAGCTCTTGTCAACACTTTTGCCGATTTAGTCCAGCAACTTTTAACTGAAACGGAAGAATCTCTTGTCCAATGGCGAGAAAAACTTTTATTGGCATTTGGCGATAATGGTCAAGTCATTATTGATGTAATTCCTGAATTAGAACTGATTGTAGGTAAGCAATTTGCTGCGCCAGAGTTAGCACCGTCTGAGTCTCTCAACCGCTTTAATTTGGTATTTCAAAACTTTATTAAGGTGTTTGCCCAACCTGAACATCCTTTAGTAATATTTATCGACGATTTACAGTGGACAGATAGCGCGTCACTGAAATTGATTAAGTTACTGATGACGGCACCTGATAGCCAAAATTTGTTCTTCATCGGTGCCTACCGTGATAATGAAGTGAGTGCTGCTCATCCATTGATGTTGACAGTAGATGATATCAAACAAGAAGGGATAATGGTTAACCATATTTCTCTTAAATCTCTAGACTTGTCTAACGTCAATCGGTTAATTTCAGACACTCTTACATGCCCTACAGAAGAGACAATTCATTTAGCAAAATTAATTTTGCTTAAAACGGGTGGTAATCCCTTTTTTATGAATGAATTTTTCAAATCGCTTTATGCTGAAAAGCTTCTATTTTTTAACCAAAAACAGGAGAGATGGCAATGGAATTTAGAACAGATTAAAGAACGGGGTATTACCGATAATGTTGTTGAACTGATGGCTACCAAAATTCAAAAATTGGATGCGATCGCACAACGGGTATTACAGCTAGCTGCCTGTATTGGCAATCAATTTGACCTGCAAACTCTATCAATTGTCTTAGAAAAATCTCAACACGAAACTGCACTTGACTTGCACAAAGCCGTTGCCGAAGATTTAATCTTGCCTCTAGATGATACCTATAGAGTAGTTGGAAACTGGAGTATTGAAAATGAAGCTCAAGAAGACACGGAAACAATAGAAATTTCTCCCAATTATCCATCACCGTTTTTGATTGAATACAAGTTTACTCACGACCGAATACAGCAAGCTGCCTATTCCTTAATTCCTGTTGAAGACAAGCAAGCCGTCCACTGGAAAGTGGGGCAGTTACTGTTGCACAATACTCCACAACAGGTACGAGAACAGAAGATTTTTGATATCGTCAATCAACTGAACTTTGGCATTGAATTAATTACTATTCAATCCACAAAAAATGAGCTAGCTCACTTAAATCTGGTGGCGGCTAAAAAAGCAAAGGCATCAGCTGCCTATGAACCAGCATGGAATTACTTAAAAGTTGGTATGAAATGCCTCAATCTCGACAGCTGGCAAAGTCAATATGAGCTAACCCTGGCACTTTATGGGGAAGCAGCAGAAGCGGCTTACTTAAGTGGCAACTTTGAGGAAATGGAAAGATTAAGTTCAGTTGTGATGCAACAAGCTAAAACGCTGCTGAACAAAGTGAACATCTATAAAATTAAGATTCAAGGTTATACAGCGCATAACAAACCCCTAGAAGCGATAGACACCGCACTATCAATATTGAAGATATTGGGAATTAGCTTTCCCAAAAAACCCAAGAAAGTAGATATCTTACTAGAATTGATGAAGACAAAGTTAGCGTTGGTAGGAAAACCAATTGAGGACTTAATCAACCTGCCGAAAATGACCGATCCTTATAAGTTAGCAGCCATGCGTATCTTATCGGATGTTACGTCTGCGGCTTATTTGGCAGCACCCGAATTGTTTGCCCTAATTGCACTCAAACAAGTCAATCTATCAATCAAATACGGTAATATGCCCGTATCCTCCTCTGCCTACGCTACTTACGGACTAATTCTTTCTGGGGAAGCTGTAGGAGACGTTGAATCTGGCTATAAATTTGGTCAACTTGCGCTGAAATTACTCGATAAGTTCAATGCCAAAGAATTCAAAGCTAGAACGTTACTGATCGTTAATTACTTTATCAAGCATTGGAAAGAGCATCTGGGAGAAACCTTAACTCCTTTACTAGATGCTTACATGATTGGGCTGGAAACTGGAGATTTAGAATACGGGGCTTATTCTGCCTGCGTCTACTGCTACCATTCCTATGTGCTGGGCAAAGAATTAACAGGGCTTGAACGAGAAATGGCAATGTATAGTAATGCCATCAAACAACACAAGCAAGAAACAGCCTTTTATTACAATGAACTTTGTCGGCAGCTAGTATTGAACTTGATGGATCGGGCTGAAGATAAGTGCAGTTTAATCGGTGAAAGTTATAACGAAATTCAAATGTTATCGATTCATCTTGAGGCGAAAGCTAAAAATATTTGCCACTCTCTATACTTTTACAAATTAGTTCTCTGCTATCTTTTTCAAGAGTATCAGCAAGCTGTTGAGAACGCACGATTAGTAGAAAAAAATATAGACAGTGCTGTCGGGACTATTCCCCTATCCCATTTCTACAATTCTCTAGTTTACTTAGCTATCTATCCTGATGCTTCTAAGCTGGAAAAAAAACAAATTTTACTGAAGGTAAAGTCCAATCAAAAAAAGATTAAAAAATGGGCGAATAGTGCACCGATGACTCACCTACATAAATATTATTTAGTGGAGGCAGAGCGACATCGAGTTCTTAGTCATAAGGCTGAGGCAATAGATTATTACGATCGCGCTATTGAACTCGCCAAAAAATATAACTACATCAATGAAGAAGCGCTAGCTAATGAACTAGCGTCAAAGTTTTATCTAGGATTAGGTAAGGTAAAAATTGCACAAGCCTATATGCTAGATGCTCGTTATTGCTATCTTCAATGGGGGGCAATTGCTAAAGTTAAGGATTTGGACATACGATATCCCGATTTGCTCTCCAGAAAGTTTGATAGCGGAACTACAACTCAGTTAAGAACATCAGCAACTAAAACTGGAACTACTGACACAAGAGCATCTACCGATCCACGCACAACAAGCAGCGGGAGTTCAGAAGCACTGGATTTAGCAACAGCAATCAAAGCTAGCCAAGCCGTTTTTGGGGAAATGATGCTAGATAAGTTACTAGCAAAATTGATGAAGATTCTGATTGAGAATGCTGGAGCGCAAACAGGATTTTTAATCTTGGAACAAGCCGGTAAACTATTGATAGAAGTAGCAGGTACAGTGGATCAGGATAACGTCACAGTATTGCAATCAATCCCCATCGAATCTTTAGGAGCATCTGGCAATACACCTCTACTTTCTCCAGCCATCATCAATTATGTTGTCCGCACTAAAGAAAGTGTAGTTTTAAATGATGCTACTCGCGAAAATAAATTTCAACTTGACCCCTATATCATCCAAAATCGACCAAAATCTATTCTCTGTTTTCCTCTGATTAATCAAGGTAAACTAATCAGTATTATTTACTTAGAAAATAATCTCACCACAGAAGCATTTACTCCCGATAGGTTAGAAATATTAAAACTATTATCTGCTCAAGCTGCTATTTCCATTGAAAATGCCAAACTCTACACAGAAGTTAAGGATAGTGAGAGGAGGTTAGCTCAATTCTTAGAAGCGGTGCCAGTGGGTGTGTCAGTGCTTGATGCTAGTGGCAAACTCTACTACCGCAATCGCATCGCCCATGAGTTACTGAGTAAAGGCTCTCTGCCTGAAACCACAGCGGAACAACTAGCAGAAGTTTATCAAATCTGTATCGCGGGAACAGAGCAGATGTACCCAATAGATAAATTGCCCGCTGTGAGAGCGTTGAGAGGTGAAAGTGCGACAGCTGATGATTTAGAAATCCATCAAGGAGATAAGGTTATTCCCTTTGAAGCTTGGGGTACACCAATCTTTGATGATAAGGAAAATGTAGCTTATGCGATCGTAGCTTTTCAAGATATCACGGAACGTAAACGGGCAGAAGAAGAACGCATAAAATTCACGTCAGAACTCTTTCAACTCAACGAAGCTTTTTCACGCTTTGTCCCTCGCCAACTTCTTCAATTTTTGGAAAAGGAAAGCATTATCGATGTGCAATTAGGCGACCAAGTGCAGAAAGAGATGTCAGTTCTATTTTCTGATATTCGGGACTTCACTACCCTATCAGAACGTATGACTCCACAAGATAACTTCAAATTTATTAATGACTATCTCAGCCGTATGGAGCCTGTAATTATCGAGCATCAGGGTTTTATTGATAAATATATTGGTGATGCAATTATGGCACTGTTTAGTGGTAGTGCGGATGATGCGGTTAAAGCCGGAATTGCGATGCTACACCGACTAGCAGACTATAATCAATATCTTGTTAATTCTAGCGGCGTGCCGATTCAGATTGGTATTGGTATCAATACAGGTTCTTTGATGTTAGGTACAGTTGGAGGAAAAAATAGGATGGATGGTACCGTAATTAGTGATGCTGTTAATTTAGCCTCTCGCCTTGAAGGATTGACAAAAAATTATGGAGTATCGTTGTTAATTTCTCATCATACTTTTACCCAGTTAAAAGATGTGAATCAATATGCTTTTCGTATCCTTGACCGAGTTCATGTTAAGGGAAAATCAGCTAAGGTAAGCGTCTATGAGATATTCGATGCCGATCCACCTAACATCCGAGACGGCAAGCTAATCACAAAAACTACCTTTGAAGAAGCTCTATTGCTTTACAATCTGCATTCTTTTACAGATGCAGCAAAGTTATTTGAAGATGTCTTGAGCATTAACCCACAGGACAAAGTAGCTCGACTCTATCTCGATCGGTGTCATTTGGAGGAATGAGAGATGAAGGATGAGTACCGTGCTTTTTCAGCCTGTGTCAGCGTTTAGAGCAGCGATCAAACATCTTTTGGTAGGTTTCCTGGAGTTGTGGGTTATCTAGAACAAGTTCTACACGTACTTTGGCACAGCCGTGTTGTCTTTGAAGTGCGATCGCTTCTAACAAATGACTAGCTGCTTTAGGGGAAAGAAATTCGCCAGTGACAGTATAACGCTTATCAGAACTAGAAACTTGCTGAGGTTCGATGCCACTAACTTCCCCTTTCCCTAAATCAATTTCTGCAATTTGTTTAAGTTCAGGACTAACTTGCTCAATAATTAATTTTTCCCGTCGAATCGGTACCTGTACCACTTGATTTTCGACTTCTTTGCGAACCACAACCTCCCCAACTTTCCACTTGCTGCGATTAACCAGCAATCGCTCTTCTAGCAAGCGAACCATTTCTTCTTCTACTACTTCTGTTGCTTCGTGAGATTCCAAAAAGTTTTGGTTATCTGCTTCCTCAAACTGTTTCGTTGTAGAAAAGTGACTTACTGAGGGCTGATTTCCACCCGTACTGGTAATACTGGGTTGGGTTACTGGCGGCGTCGAAAAGCTATCTGAACGCTCTATCCCATGTTCATGAGAAACTTGATCTACAGGCAAAGTCTCAACTTCTACAGGTTGCTTAGATTCTGAACTAACTTTCTCAATAACTAATTTTTCGCTTTGAATCGGCACCTCTACAATACGGGTTTCAATTTGTTTGCGAATCACAATCTCGCCAACTTTTCGCTTGTTGCGGTTCACCAGCAATCGTTCTTCTAGCAATGGAATAGTTTGTTCTTCCACTACCTCTGGCATGTCATCAGAGTGAAGAATATTTCGATTGCTTCCTTCTGCCATATTTTTTGCTGAAAAAGACTCATCTTGTGGAGGTTGAGATTTAGGAATATTCTCTATATCAGTAGAGCTGGTAACACTTGCCTGAGTCGGTGCTACTTTTGTAGAGGATTGAGAAAATTCTGGCGTCTTGTCTTTAGAATGGTGGTATAAAGGCAACTGATGAAAATCTGTTAGATTTATGTCTACAAAGATAGCTCGGTTTGAAGTGTCAAGGTTCTGAATATACTTACTGCTTAATAAATATACCGGGGAGTCGGCTTGAGTGTATGACTGCGGTATAACCATATAGAGGCGACGACTTTTGTCTAAGGCAAAATCCCTGATTCTTCCCAGGTTTTGTCCTCTCAAACTAATTACTTCAAAAGAAATGAGTTTTTTTCTAAGCTGCTCTAGTAAATCGTTGATTCGAGATTTGTTTTTTATAATTTCACTAGCGTTAACAACCATTGCTTCCTCCTAAAGCCTGATTTAAATACATATTTTTTAAATAGTGGATAGAGCCAAGTTAATGGCTCTATCTATATCAGTTAGGAAGGCTTTCTTGCTAGGCTACATTATTAGGCTTGTCCAAGAAAGCGACTTGACTGTGGGAGGGAAAAATTATCGATCTCTTTTGATGATAGGATTGCCATCAGTATCAATGTCTAATTCTTCACGACGTAGCGTTTCTTGTGCCTCTACAGTGTCACGTTCAACTTCTTTTCTGATGTTGACTTCTTCGCGAACAACGGCTTGCTTCTGGATATCAGCTGTTTCTTCGTAGATTTCCATCCGAGCCACTTCACCTTCGCGGAAGTTAGCTTCTCCGGGTGCAACTTCTATTGGGTTGGTAGGGTTGGTGCGCTCGATGATCACGCGCTCTTTTTCAACTGGAACTGAAACCTGTGCGGTTTCGGTTTCAACCCGTTTGCCTACTGCAACTTCACCAGTTTTTTGACGAGTTTTGTTAGCCAACAAACGCTCTTCGTACAGTTTTATCCGTTGGTGATTGCCTTCGTTTGCTTGGTAGAGAGGGCGCTCCTGATCGTAGTTGTAGGTGTTGCGATCGTAGGTAGGTCTAGTTGCTGTACCAGCAGTTGGACGGAAGGTATTGCGAACTCGCTCTTCGTAGTCGTAGTCAACGGTCATGTTGTCGTTGTACTCAGGCATGTTTTCTACTTCTTGCTTCGTCATACCTGAAACATAAATACGGTGCTGCTCGTAATCGATTTGCACCTTACCCATGGGGACTAATACTTTCTTCCCAAAAACCCAGAAGCCTGTATCAATTACAAAGTAACGAAAGCTTCCTGATTCATCAATAAGAGCGTCATAAACTGAGCCGATTTTGTCATTTCCTTCAGCGGCGTATACATCATATCCTTTGATATCATCGCCACCAAATATTTCTTGTCTATAGTTAGGATAAGCATCAGCAAGTTTTAAAAGAGCCATACAATTATTCTCCTGTCTTAAATTTGCTACTTTAATACGTTAGTAAATGATTAAGTTAGCTTTCCTCTAACTAAGGGAAGATAAGTTTAATTTTGTTGAGTTCTGTTTGCCTTCCCCAAGGCAGATCAGCTGAAGTTTAGATTGTTCTGTTTACAGAGGAGAGAGAACAATAGATAGTTTCAATGAAAACTATTTTTGCCTTGCCTAGTTCTCTAGTAGTCAGAAAATGTTGAGAAATATAAAGTAACTTCAACGATGAGCCTCTGAAAACATTTACTCTTCTCATCTGTCTAGATACTGAGGAGTAAAGATGTTTGAGCACTCTTGGTTAACGCTGTTGCGGCAGCATCGAGCAATTGCTGTAATTCGAGCCTCTGGGCTGTCACAGGGGCATCAGATGGCTCAAGCGGTAGCGGCGGGTGGGATGTTCCTGATTGAGATTACCTGGAATAGCGATCGCGCCCCTGAGTTAATCAGCCAACTTCGTACAGAATTGCCGCACTGTACAATTGGCACTGGCACGCTCTTAAATCTAGAGCAGTTGCGGCAGGCTATTGATGCGGGTGCACAGTTTCTGTTCACTCCTCACGTTGAACCAACTTTAATCGCAGCAGCGGTGAATGCAGGTGTCCCGATAGTGCCAGGGGCACTTTCCCCTACAGAAATTGTTACGGCTTGGCATGTCGGTGCTAGCTGCGTCAAGGTGTTTCCTATTGAGGCTGTAGGTGGGGCGAGGTATATCAAAAGTTTACAAGGGCCACTTGGTCAAATTCCGTTGATTCCTACTGGGGGGGTGACACTGGAAAATGCCAAGGAGTTTATTGCAGCAGGAGCGATCGCAGTTGGTCTTTCTGGGGAATTGTTTCCCAAGGCGCTAATTGAGGCACAAGATTGGCAGGCGATCGCTCAACGAGCAAAAACCCTTAGGGAACATTTAGGAGGGATGAGGGAGTAGGAAGTAGGGAGTAGGGAGTAGGGAGTAGGGAGTAGGGAGTAGGGAGTAGGGAGTA
>DALYIW010000237.1:0-13381 GCA_031970155.1 Coleofasciculaceae cyanobacterium CTOTU46601
GTGTTGAGATTGCCATCATTTTTGACAGTGACACAAACAGATAACTCATCATCACCCCACCAATCATCTATCCGCTTCACTTTTACATTTTGCACTTTCAGACTATATATTGCACCAGAAACGGAAGATTCGCCCAATGTACTAACCGCCCAAACGGCATAATCTGCCTGCCTTTTACAAGGTTCTGTTAATCCAGTTCCCCATAACTTAGGGTTAGTGATGTATCCAACAACATCCTCACTGAGCTTTTGCCAAAGACTTCTATCCTCACAAATTCTATAGAGGTTTTGTCTAAATTCGTTGTCGCATTGCTCCTTAGTTTTACCTGAACTTGTTAAGTCGTAACAAGTATCATGCTGGTCACAGGCTGGTTTGAAACGGTCATTATATGGATACAAAAAGTATTTGGTGAGAATATAACCAGTTGTTGAGTTTTGAGGACCACAACCGTTACCTGCAAAAGCAGGTTTAAGAGATAATGGCTGTCTTGAGATTGAGGAATTTGTGAGATAGCTAAAAAGAGTAAATCCCAGAGAAAAAGCCAGTATTTTGGTAGGCAGTCTTCGTCCCATAATTGGCTATCCATCCTTTCAATTTAAAAACCTCTAGGAACATATTGAGAACTTACGCAAATCTCTCATTACGAACCACCTATCTGTAGGGGCGTATAGCTATACGCCCCTACCCTACGTTGTGTCTGTGCATAAGTCCTGATATTGCTAAACAGAGAGTTGCACTAGTTTCAATCAGCATTGTTCATGTAGGGTGGACAGTGCTTACTGTCTACCCCACAGTTAATGACAATGGTGTAAGATCTGAATTCTTCGGTTATGCCAATGCGATCGCCCAATACAGCTTCGCGTCAAACGTAGTCTTCAAGTATCAAGACCGTGTAATGCGGTAGCGGACGGTGTAGTTCCAGCTAGACCAACCCGTCCAATCGCTTTTGCTGAACTTCCATTCCTTTTCTTCAACATTAGGACCTACGGGTGATACATTTAGCTCTAGCTTTCCCAGTTGATCGTCTTGGTCAAAATAGGATAGGGTACTAAATACCTGAAATCCATAGTTAAGAATGGTAGCCGCTGTAACAGCTTTGGGGTTACTGGAAGCGTTTAACCCAGCGACTACTGCATTCTTGATCTTTGTCGCTGTAGAACTATACTTTGACCAGTCTTTAGCCCAGTCTTCGTCGAATGCCTTGAGTCCACCACGAACAGTTACTCCCTGCGGGACATTAGCATTGAAGAGAATTTGCTGAGCTGATGAAAAAGACTTGGTTTGGCCATTGTTGATACTAATCGGAGAGGTGAAAGCCGCATTAGTGTTTGTGCCGTCGGACAGCGCTGCTGCGATGTAGAATTCGTCTGCTCCGGTTACATCTTCGGTATTGCCGCACTTAACATTTAACACCTCAATGCGTACTTGCTTCGCCGATGCGGTAAGTGCTGTTCCTGTAACTATCCCTAAAGGAATTACTGTTGCCAAAAACAGTTTTAAATATGGCTTCATTTTTTTACCTTCTTTGACATAATACAAATTCCGAAAGGGGAATGGAAGGTTAAACTTCCTTGCCGTCTTTCTATTTATTACTCAACTCAAAAAGTCATGGTTTTATGCAAAATTAAAAAATTAATTTATGTAAAAAATACATAATTTTTGGCTGTTGTTGGTTGTTAGTTATTTGTTGTTTGTGTTGATTTAAACAAAAAATAACGGCTCTCTCGTACTTAAGGTAATAATTAAACCAGTTTCAATAACTAAGCTTGGACGGAAAGACTCTCCCATCCAAGCTTATAAATGAGCTTCTCGCTGCTTTGTGTGACTTGACCCTCCTACATCTCAGCGGAGAGTGTACGCAATAGCCCACGATGGCTCGTGACATGCCTTGAACCCCGAAGGGACAGTACATGAACCCCAACCGTGGGTGTTTGAGAGTACTCCTATTACCAACTCCTTGAAGATCGTATTGCTCGAAAAATCAAAGTTCAGGAACTCCTTTCCCCACCCAAACCTAGAATCTGTCGTCTTAAGTGGATTATCGGTAGAGAGAACACATCTTCCCTGAGCATCTCGTTTTCCGCTCATCCCTCCTCCGCCCAAAAATATCCATCCGCTTAGAAACCCAAACTGGTACTTGCCCCAAACACCATAACTTGAGTGAGCATGTTGACATGCATCTGTACTCGCAGTCGCGGCGGGGATAGAAGTAGTGCCCCAGGCTCCGTAGATCCAGACTTTCTTGCCGCTCACTCCGGTGTAGCGAACGTACTTATAGTCGGTTGCTCCGCTTCCAGTTCCCGGAGAAGACGATGGAGGCACCAGATAGTATCCGTAATCGCCGACATAGCTGAAATTCTTGGTCTGGGCATATCCGTTTGCAGGGGGAATACGGAAAGCCCGCATCTCAGTCTCGGATGCCTGACCGTAAGCAGGGCGACCCAACGCCAGCAAAACACCCGCAACTACCATGCATCCTACAGCTTTTTTCATCACTTTGCTTGTGTTGCCGAAGACTTTAGTTTTCATGCCAGTTACTCCTTAGAAAAGGCAATGATCAAACTTGGTACTTAAACTGAGGGTTAAGCTTCCTTTCCCTCCTTCTATCTATTACTCAACTCAAAAAGTCAGAGTTTTATGCAAAATCAAAAAAATAATTTATGTAACAAAATCAGGAAATACTGTCTGTTTATGCACAGTAACGCTCAAAGATTCCTGATTCTTAGCCCAACACTTCTTACTACAAAGACTAAAGCCAATTCCCAACTAGAACGTAAGGTGCCCAATAGTAAGGAGCTTTGTATTGCTTAAACAGAGTTAACTGAGCCTGATGAAGGGCTTGAGACTTCGTGACTTCAGACTTAGTTAACTCTTTGTAGAAGTGTCCCATCAATTCAGCTGTGGAGCGATCGCTTACTTGCCACAGCGTTGACAGCGTACTACGTGCCCCTGCTCTCACGGCAATTCCAGCCAGCCCCAAAGTTGCTCGGTTATCCCCCTTAGCTGTCTCACAAGCACTAAGGACGAGTAATTCGACGGGACTTGATGAGCTTTGATTGTTAATCCGGAGCAAGTTGTTCAAGTCATTACTTTTGAGTAACTGATTATAAGCCAGAATAAATGTTTCTTCTGGGTCAGAACTAAAATTTCCGTGAGTTGCTATGTGTACGACGGAGAAATCCCCTGAACTAATCTGCTGTTGAAGATTTACCTCTGTAAAGTTTGGATTCAACAGTGAATCTGAACGTACTACACTTCCGACTTGCTGTAATTCCTCTACTACGTTGGGCAGTTCGTCAAACTTCCGCCCTTCAAATTCTCGTTTCTCACTTACACCAGCCGTCAAAACTTTTAAGCGTTCTCGCGGCAAAGGGCGGAGGTCAAAAAGCTTCAAACCCGGAACTATAGCAATGGAATACTTCTTCTGCATCAAATACTCTTTGCGTTTGCCATCATAGAGGACTGACATCGGAATATTTCGCAGAACCCCATCCAGCACAAATACTAAAGTTTTGACTTCGTTGCTATTCTCCAAGTCTTGCTCTAGCGGTTTAATTAACCAGTCATATAGCTGTGTTGCCCTTGCTATAACTTCTTCTGGGCGGTTGCGTCGTAATATGCTTGAGCGAAGTGCGATCGCTATTTTTTCAACCTCAGTTCGTTTTACAGAAGTCGCATAGTGCCTTAAAGATTGCCCTGGGAGTTTGGCAATCACTTCTATTCGGTTTTCCAGAATAATTGGATAAATAAATGTTGCTTGTTGGTCTACCTTGTCACCATCTTGGTTAAGTTGCACGGTTTGGGAAAGATTACAGCTCAAGAAATTTTCTATTTCAGCTAATTGGAGGGAGTTAATCACCTCCATTGCTTCCTTAATATCTGCTTGACTGGGTTGAGAGTTTCCCTCTGTTGTTAATAGCAAATCAACCAGCTTTCGGTGAATCGGTTCTACATTGTCTCGAAAGGAAAACTGTACATCTGAATTGATGGTGAGCAAATCGCTGCGAATAGACTTGAGGGTTTTAACGGCTTGTTGATAGGAAGCGATCGCTTTTTTTCTATCCCCCTGTTTTTCCCATAAACGCCCCATCTGCCATTCCCAACGGTAGCGAATGTCAGGAGATTGCATCTGTTCAGCCACTAAAAGAGCTTGCTGAGTAAGGTTTTGGGCAGCGCTCAATTGCTTAGTCAGCTCATACAGTCCACCCAACTGACCCAGGGCATAAGATTCGGCTGTTTGATCGTTTAGGCTTCGGGCTTGTTGGACAGCAGTCGCTAAAATCTGAGCAATTTCTTGGGATGAGGGGGGAGCAGTAACCTGACTTTGCTCAGCAAGGTATTCCTGTAGCTTTTCCTGGCGTCCGTGGCTAATGCATGAAATTGTTTCTATGTCAATATTGGGCTGGAGACAAGTCAGGCTTCGGGCAAAGTTAAGTTGGGCATAGATAGCTGTTTGACTCACAGGCAAAGTAGCAATTAATTGCTGGATGGTTGAGCGTAGTTTCGCTGCCTCTGACCATTTCCCCATCTCTACTAAGAGGCTGAGCAGATTGAGTTGAGCCTGGAGTTGATGGGCGGGTGAGGTGGCTGCCTGTTGATAAAACTCTAAAGCCGCCTGAGTATGATTGTTTTCGTCTTCTTTTTTGCCAGTAACTAAGGCTATGTTACCTAAGGCTCGTTCGGTATTACCCAACTCAAGTAGAGCAGAACTAAGAGCTTTAGAGAGTTGAAATTCTTTAGCCACTTGCCAACTTTTGAGTAAGACTTCCTGAGACTTTCTGAGATTGCCAACTCGTCTCAAAGCTTGACCGAGATTTTGCAATCCAGTTGCCTTAAGTTCAGGGTCTGATTGTTGCTGTAAGAGTTGCTCGACATCAAGTAATTGTGCTTGGGCTTGACTGCTTAAACCTAATGCTTGTAGAGCTTGAGCTTGGTTAATTAAGCTACCAATAACACCTGTCTGATTGCCAGCTTTTTCGTAGGTAGCAGCGGCTTTCTTCCAGGTTACGAGAGCCTCCGACCACTGCCCCTGTGATGATTGCAGGCGTCCTTGAGTGTTCAAGACTTTGGCAAAAACATCTAAGTACGCTGGGGTATTGGCTGTGTTTTGCTGGTTATTTAGTAGTTTTAGACTGTTGGCGATCGCTTCTTGGGCTTCTTTCCACTGTCCCAGATGCTGATACGCCAAGGAAAGATAGCGAAATACCAAAGCTTGGTTGAGGTTATCTGCCTGAGTTGAGAAGCTAGAGACGGCTTGCTGCCAGATTGCGATCGCATCTTTAAACTGTCTGGCCTCATAAAGTTCTATGCCCTGTTGCAGTAACGAGTGAGCATTTGAAGCCTGAGAACTCACCTCAGAAGTTCTTTCAACTTGTTGAGCTAGCAGAGTTGGTACACCTAAGGTTGTAGTGAGTGTCAACAGTGCTAAAAAGAATAGTCTGAGTATCCGGTAGTACGTCTTGAGTGGTAAGGACTTCACTAAGAGTTGGATTTGACGCCAAAATACAGGCAGTTTGCTGCTCATAAGCTTGTTCTCAAAGACTCTCGAAATCAAAGTGTCAAAGACAGCTAACGTAGGCGACAGCGACTCTGGGAGCGAGGGGCAGGCATCTCAGCAACCAAGGTAACTTGCCCTTTTTCGTTAATAATCCACCCTTGAGCTTCTACAAGTTGGTCAGGGGGAGTCGCTGGTGAGCCAGAGGCACGAACAGCACTGGTAGAGTTCTCAGCCCTCTGTGTTGGAGGGGGCACATCTTCCCAGATATCACTGCTGCTGAGCGGTTCGTAAGGATTAGGTGCTAACCCTCCTCTGCCCGTGTTGAAAAATGCCACAGATGTTTGCTTTCCCTGTGTCTGACAGCCCTGTGTAACTTCCACATTGACTGGCTCAACTGGCAACTCGGTTAACCCCCGACTGGGGTCAACATCAGGCGTGTTGATTTGGACAGTACCATTGACTCCAAACTCTGAACTGGCGGTAATATCACTCAACGGAGTTAGACGAGGACGCAACTCAAGCCCATAGATGCCTTGAGTCGTGATGTTGACATTGCCCCCTCGACCTGTATAAGCATTGGCTGTAATATCGCTATTTTCCTGAGGGATGCCAACGATGAACCGAGCATCAATCGCGATATTGCCCCCATCTCCGCCAGCCTGAGCGGTGCCTGCGGTAGTGGATATACGGCTACCATGACGCATCAATAATAAGCCCTGCACCTGTAGGGTAATATCGCCGCCTGTATTGCTAGCTGTCTCGGCAGAGATTGAGGCTCGATTGTTAAGAGTCAGAGAACCTGCCTGAGTCTGGATATTACCGCCTTCCCCAGTGCCCTTGCTATCTACAGCGACACTGGCGTCATCCCGAATTACCCCACTTCCGGAGCTAATGAAAATACTGCCACCATTGCCAGTAGAACCGGGGTCTGTGTTGGCAAACAGCCCACTTTCAGCCCCAGCTAAAGTAACATCATCAAGCACCCTCAGGGTAATATCTCCGGCATTGTTGTTTCCTGCCGTAGTAGTACGTAGTTGCCCGCCATCAGTAGCCTCAAAACTATTCGCCGTCACGGTGATGCTGCCGCCAGTGCCACCGGAGGTAGAAGCGGAAACTTGCGCTTGATCCTTGACGGTTAACTGTGAGGTGTTAATTGTTACATTTCCCGCCGCTCCAGCGCCTTCAGTCCGAGCAAATAAACCACTCGCAGAACCATCCGCATCAACTTGACCAAATTGGCTAAGCCGATTAAAGAAGGTAGGATCGCTGCCCGCAAGGGTAACACTGTCAGTAGCGTTAACCGTGATATTGCCTGCATCTCCGCTGCTGAAGGCAGTGGTCAATAATTGTCCACCATTCGTCACCTCAAGGATGTTGGCGTCAACATTGATACTACCCCCCTTAAAAGTGCTCTCAGTTATTGCTCTAAGCACTGCTCCATCTGATACACGCAAGGTGCCAGTAGTCACTCTGATTTCACCACCTTTACCCCCAGCTCCTTGCTCAGAGGAGGTCAACAACCCACTGGAAAATCCATTGGGATCCACTCCGGCTAAGTTAACAGAATCTGAAGCATAGATCTCAATATTGCCGGAGTTCCCCTCACCCAAAGTACTAGCAAACAGTTGAGAACCATTACTCAAGGACAACAACCTAGTCTCGACACTGATGTCACCGCTATCGCCTACTGCTGTTGATGCAACGCCAGTCAGAATACTGCTCAAGTCTGTGAGCAAAATGGAGTCATTCGCGTGAAGGCGAACATTGCCACTATTACCTTGACCATAAGTACTACTGGCGATAAAGCTGGCGGCACTCAGAAATAGAGAGTTAGCCTGGATACTGATGTCACCCCCTTGACCCACAGCTTCAGTGTCCACAAGAGTAAAGATATTGCTGTTTGTAAGGGAGATAGAGTCATCCGCCCGTACAGATATATTTCCGGCATCCCCCTGCCCAAAAGTAGCAGCAGACAGTACAGCGTCTTCAGTTAAGGAGAGCGATCGCGTCTGGATGTTAATGTCACCCCCACTTCCTTGACCGAGGAGGCTTGAATCAACGAAAGCACCGTCACTTAAGGAGAGTAAGCCACCTTGGATGTTAATTTCGCCCCCTCGACCTGTGGCTCCTTCTTGTACAGTGCTTTGGATTTGACCATTGACCAGCGAAATCGATTCGTCAGCCTTTACAGTAATACGCCCAGCATCTCCCTGACCAAAGGTGCTAGCCGTCAGTGCAGCACCATCGGTTATGGAGAGCGAACCAGTTTGGATATTGATTTCACCCCCCCGACCCACAGCTTCCTCACCCACATTGCTCAAGATACCAGTGAGCCTACCTGCAAGCGAGACAAAGTCACTTGCCTGAATAAATATTTTGCCAGCATTTCCTCGCCCAGCAAGGACAGCGCCTATCTGAGCGTTATCAGTTAGGATGAGTGAGCCAGTTTGGATATTAACTTCACCTCCCTGCCCCACGCCTTCCTCAGACACAGAACTAGAGATAAAAGTGCGGTCACCACTAAGTAATACAGAGTTCTCTGCCTGTACAACTATCTTTCCAGCATTCCCTTGCCCATAGACAACGGTAGCAAGTGCAGCACCATCGGTGAGCCGAAGCGTACCAGTCTTGATGCTTATGTTGCCACTGTTTCCAGTAGCGTCCCAAAGTACAGAGTTGGCAACATTACTTTGCTGCCCTATCGTTATCTCTCCTGTGGCATCGAGTGTGATATCTCCTGCCTGAGTGCCAACAAACCCTAAACCTTCATCTATCCCACCCCGCAGTCTACTTCCTCTCACCATATTCAAGTTCTGAGCATTGATGGCAATGCTGCCGCCACCGTCAGCACGTACATTTACTTCAGCGCCATTATCAAGCGATACGTCTGCTCGCTGCACTCCGACAGGAAAACTCAAACGCAGGTCACTACCATTAACAAAAAGCCCGATAGTGCCCTCTCCTGCTACTCCTCCTAACTCGACATGCCCCCCTGGAGCCAACAATTTCCCGCCGTTCAAGCTCACATTACCGCCTACTAATAACAAACTTTGACCCTCGTAAACTTCTAGAGGAGCTTGACTAGTGATGGGTCGAGCGGCAATTTGATTGAACAGAAAAGCAGAAGGATTTACCCTCAGTAAGGAAACATCAGTTTGAGAAGTAGAAGCGACGAAAGCCCCCCTTGAACCAAACTGTATAGCATTGGCTGTCGTTGCAATAAACGAGCCTCTGCTTACCCCACCCACATCGATTGAGGCGTTGGGGCCAAAGATAATGCCACTGGGATTCATCAAGAAAAGATTGACACTGGCACTCGGCGTGAAGATTAAACCGTTAATTAAAGAGGGAGAGCCACCTGTAACCCGCGACAGAATATTCCTGATATCGGCAGTACTTTGAAAAGTCGCTCTCTCACCTGTCCCAAGGTTAAATTGTCCAAAGCTGTGAAAGAGATTTCTATTAACGGTTTGACCAACGGCTTGAGGAATTACGTAATCAGGTCCACTCAAGGTTCCCGCAGGGCCGAGGCTTCCATCTAGGGTGATGTTCTGAGCCAAGGCATAATCACTAGAGAATGCGATCGCACAAAGACCACCAGCAACGCTGAGCGCGAAACATCCCATTAAGCTTATCGCCTCACCTAATCCCAAAGAATTAGCTACACTGGGCTTCCAGTACTCCTTTAACCCACTTAAATTCTTCATTACTATTCCCAAAAGTGCCCCGAAAAGCTGAGGTGCATTTAATTAGCAATATCAACATAATTCTAGGGTTTTACTCTTTACTACCATAAAATCAACCTAGCTAATAATACTTTTTTTAAATTTAACCGAAGAAAATCACTTCTTCTCGAAAATGACTCTACTAATTTCTGAAACAGAAAGTTAATAACAAATATTGAGGAAATTAGTTTTTTCGGTGAAGAGTTTTTTGACTAGGATTGTGTGTTTCTATTAGTCAAAATAATTTTATACCTAGAGATAATAAAAATAAATATTACAAAGGTTCGATTAAGTCTGTTTGACTTGGTTGCTGATAGGTCATCAATTGTCCTATTATGCGTGTACGTAATATATGTCACCGAAGGGCAGCTCTACCAGCTCCATGTCTTTTAGACTGGGGAGGAGACGCGCCGCAGTTAACAGTCAACAGTTGCAATCTGATTCTTACTCAATAGAGTGTTTTTAGGTACTAGCGCTATGACTTTCTTCAAAACAGAAAAAAAATATAGTATTCTGAAGCTGATAAATTCTGATTCTGTACTAGGAGAGAAATTTAAAAGCTCGACTTAAACAATCAACTCTATAAAAATTGACCTTTTACTAAGTATATCTTCCTAATAACCAGTAATGTGGTTATTGGGAGTTCGGAGAATAAAACATTTTGATACGTGTGATTAGCCAATTTATAGAGCTATGAATTTCGGCTCACATACTCCACAAGTGTTAAACACAAAGGGAGGCAGCCTGGAGCGAAAAAAGAGACCTCAGGCTGAAGTAACCTGGCGAATGTCGATTTCTTTAGTCATCGACCCTTTAGGTGGACTCGTCGTGGATGTTTTTAATTTAGGTGGATATAGAAACTTAGAAAGTCAAGTTATTCAACTCTTCCTGATAGCAATGGGATGCCTGATGGGAGGGACTTTGCTATTTATCGGACTTGGCTACTGGCTGCGGTTACTGATGAGGCTCAAAAAAGCTAAGCAGGCTCACAAAAAAGCCACAGAGGAACTAGAAAAGCTATTTGAAAAACGTACTACTGAGCTAGAGAGCGTTAATAGACAACTGCAACAAGAAATTGTGGAGCGAGTGCGATCGCAAGAGGCACTACAAGAAAGTAAGGAACAATTTAGAACTCAGTATAAAGAGATTCCTATCCCAACTTACACTTGGCAGTGGTTTGGCGAAGAATTCATATTAATTGACTACAACGATACCGCTGAAGTGTTCAGTCAAGTACAGCTGAGTGAATATCTAGGAAAAACAGCTGCCCAAATATTCTGGAATGATCCAGAAATCACCGAAGAAATTTATCGCTGCTATGCCGAAAAAACATCTATCAAACGAGAGATGCTTCATCCGATGAAGTCCACAGGTGAAAGCAAGCATCTAGCCGCTAGCTTTACCTTTGTGCGTCCCAATCTAGTGATCGTGCATCTAGAAGATATCACTGAGAGTTACCGAACCCAGGCAGAACTCGAAATCCGCATCCGCCAGCAATCTATAGTAGCCAAACTAGGTCAACGGGGGCTTGCAGGTGTTGACCATTCCTCGCTGATGGATGAAGCTGTTAAACTGGTTGCTCAGACCCTGGAAGTAGAGTATTGCAAGATTTTAGAGATATTACCCAATGGTAGTGCTTTCTTTCTTCGGGCAGGTGTGGGCTGGCAGAAAGGGCTGGTTGGTTATGCAACCATAGGAATGCAATCTAGTTCACAAGCGAACTATACCCTGATGTGTGATCAACCTGTAATTGTGGAAGACTTACAGGTAGAAACTCGGTTCGGCGGAGAGCCACTGCTGCACAACCATAAAGTAATTAGTGGTTTGAGCGTGATAATTCCTGGTCGAGAGCGCCCTTTTGGGGTACTGGGCGCACACACAACTAGAAAACGAAGGTTTACTGAGGATGATGCTCACTTTTTAGAAGCGATCGCCAATGTCCTCGCCACAGCGATCGATCGCAAGCTTGCTGAAGAAAGACTATACCTACTGGAGCGAGCCGTCAATGCCAGTAGCAATGGAATTGTGATCACCGATGCCTTAGACTCAGACCATCCAGTGATTTATACCAATCCCAGTTTTGAGCGTCAGACTGGCTATACTTTCGACGAATTAGTTGGCTGCAACTGCCGATTTCTACAGGGTTCTGATACAGATCAACCTCCACTAGAGGAACTGCGGATTGCACTAGAGCAAGGAAGAGAATGTCAAGCTGTTCTGCGAAACTATCGCAAAGATGGGACACTCTTCTGGAATGAACTTCACATCGCTCCTGTACGTAATACGCAAGGGCATCTGACTAACTTCATCGGCGTTCAGATAGATATTACTGAGCGAAAGCTGGCAGAAGAAGCACTGCGCGATAGTGAAGAGCGATTTCGAGCGATCGCAGAAGCAATACCAATTCCGTTGATCATGAGCCGCCTATCTGATGGCATTATCCTGTATGCCAACCCACACGTTAGCCCGACCTTCGGTCTGTCTTACAATCAGTTACTCGGTCAGTCAATCTCAGACCTTTACTATAATCCCGCTGACCGCCAAGTTTTACTAGAAGCCCTAGCTGAGGATGAATATCTACATGCTTACGAAGTCCGACTCAAGAAAGCAAACGGTAGACCTTTCTGGGTAGCTATATCTCTGCGATTGCTAAAGTTCAACGGCGAACCAGTAATAGTTAGCACATTCTACGACCTCAGTGAACGTAAGCGGATGGAGGAGCAGTTACTGCACGATGCCCTCTACGATTCTCTAACCGGATTGCCGAATCGGGTATTGTTTATGGCTCGATTAGATCAGGCACTGAGACAGGCAAAACAGCAGAATGATTATTTATTTGCCATCCTCTTTTTGGATCTTGACCGCTTTAAGGTTGTCAATGACAGCATTGGGCACATGGTTGGAGACCAATTACTGATAGCGATCGCACGCAAGCTAGAACGATGCCTGCGTAGTACCGATACGGTAGCGCGTCTTGGCGGGGATGAGTTTACAATCCTCCTGGATGCGATCGCAGATGTTGAAGATGCCATCAACATAGCCAAGCAGATCCAGCGTGAACTCAGGCAACCATTTTACCTTAACGGTCATGAAGTATTTACTACAGCTAGTATTGGCATTGCCACTGGCCACTTAGATTATGACCGACCCGAAGACCTCCTGCGGGATGCTGACATCGCCATGTATCGTGCCAAAGAACGTGGGCCAGCACACCATGATGTCTTTGACCAAGAAATGTATGCCAGGGCAAAAGTGCGTTTACAGTTAGAAACTGACTTACGGCAGGCACTTCGTAACCGCGAGTTTCAGGTTCATTACCAGCCCATTATCTCGCTCATCTCTGGTACGATAACGGGTTTCGAGGCTTTAGTTCGCTGGTATCATCCCAAGCTTGGTTTAGTCTCACCTGCCGAGTTTATCCCCATAGCAGAAGACACCGGGTTAATCATACCCTTGGGAGCCTGGATACTACGTGAGGCTTGCGCGAAGATGCACGATTGGCAGACACATTTCTCTACAACAGTGCCCTTAACAATCAGTGTTAATCTTTCTGGCAAACAACTCACAGAACCCGATCTAATCGAGCAGCTCGACCAAATTATGGGGGAAACTGGTTTAGATAGCAGCAGTTTGAAGCTAGAGATTACTGAAAGCGTATTGATGGACAATCCAACGTCTGCCGCAAATATACTATGGCAATTGAGAGCTAGGAATATTCAGTTGTGCCTTGATGATTTTGGTACAGGTTATTCTTCTTTGAGTTATTTGCACCGCTTTCCTGTCAATACCTTGAAAATTGACCGCTCTTTTGTCAGCCGGATGAGCCGAAATGATGAAAATCTGGAGATTGTCCGGGTCATTGTGACATTGGCTCACATATTAAAGATGGATGTGATTGCTGAAGGGGTAGAAACACGGGAGCAATTGACACAACTCAAGTTGTTGGGATGCGAACAAGGGCAGGGATATTTTTTCTCGAAGCCCTTGGACTCAAACGCTGCTGAAGCTTTGATAGCGCGATCGCCGCAATGGTAAGCAACAATCTCCAAACCAGGGAGTAGCGAGTAGGGAATCGGGAGTAGGAGAAGACAAAAATACCCGATCAAATCCCCTAAATTTATCAGGACTTACCCACAGACACAACAAACGGGTAGGGGCG